>JAIXXP010000073.1 GCA_027490665.1 Cryomorphaceae bacterium
ACCTGGATTGCCTACCCAATGTTGGCACCAGACCAAGAATTACTCTCTACAGACGTTACCATCCGTTTGCGCGTCAATAAAGAATACAAAAACTTTACAGGTTCTGGTGAAAACGCCGGCAAGCCAATGTATGGTTGGAGTATGGAAGACATCGCTACACAAGTTGGCTCGCAAGATATGCTCAAGGAAGCTTTAGCCATGATCAACGTTGTTCCAAATCCTTACTATGCATTCTCTGAGTATGAGCGCACGCGTTTGGACACCAAGGTGAAAATCGTAAACCTTCCAGAAGTATGTACTGTTCGTATTTATACTGCTAACGGTAAATTAGTAAGATCATTCAAGAAAGATAGTCCACAAACTTATATTGACTGGGATTTAACGAATCACAAAGCAATACCAGTAGCCGGAGGAATCTACCTCATACACGTAGACGTTCCAAATGTAGGTGAGCGCGTCTTGAAATTCTTCGGCGGTATGCGTCAGGCAGATTTACAAGGTATTTAATGATAGAATAGTTCGATAGCTATGAAAATGACATTCAAACAAATCGTATTTAGTGCTGGCTTATTTGCCTCTCTAACTGCTCAGGCAGGTAATGAAGACCGCGTTGGTTCAGCCGGAGCTTCACAATTATTGATCAATCCTTGGGCCAGATCATCCGCAATAGGTGATGCATCTTATGCCAATAGCAATGGTTTGGAAGCTACCTACATGAATATTGCGGGTCTTGCATTTACAGACAAAACGCAATTGAAGTATAACTATTCTAACTGGATGGGCAATGCGGGTATCGCTTTAAGCGGTGCAGGTATTGCACAACGCATTTCAGATTCTGAAGTTTTTTCAGTGAGTGTTCAGGCAATGAATTATGGGGATATTCCGATTACGACTGTAGCCAATCCAGAAGGAAATATCGGATTCTTTTCTCCGCGTTTCAATGTTTTTAGCGTTGGATATGCCAAAGAATTCTCTTCTTCTATTTATGGTGGTATCAATTTCAAAGTAGTTTCAGAAAGTATTGCCAACCTTAAAGCAAGCGGAATTGCTATTGATGCAGGTATTCGTTACGTTTCTGGTGAACAAGACCAATTGAAGTTTGGTATTACACTCAAAAATGTTGGTCCGGTGATGCGTTACAAAGGTGATGGTCTTGCACAACAAGTAACTTATGTAAGTACTGGTTACATCGCTTCTTTGGAGCAAAGATCAGCAACATTTGAACTTCCGTCTTTACTTGGCATTGGTGGATCTTACGATTTTATTTTCAATGAAAGTAATAAGTTGAATTTGGCACTTGGTTTCACAGCCAATTCCTTCATGAAAGATCAATTCCGTGCAGGACTTGACTACGGAATCGCCAAAGACAACATGGCTTTTAATCTTAGAGCCGGGTTCTGTTATGAAAAAGGAATGTTTAATGAAGAAACAAGATCAAGTGCGTTTAGCGGACCATCTGCTGGTTTCTCGATCGATGCTTTAGTTGGTGAAAACCAAAATGCATTGGGCCTTGAGTATGCTGCGCGTTTTGCAGGTGTTTTCGGCATGATTCACACAATAGGCGCAACAATTAGCTTAAAATAATTTTCTAACTTTGTTTAGTGGCAAGAGAGCTCCTTTTAGGGCTCTCTTGTTTGTTTCCATAAATCGAGTAGCATGTCAAACATTAATTATTATACTGCAGAAGGGCTTCAAAAGCTGAAAAGTGAGCTTCATCATTTGAAAACTGTTCAAAGACCTTCTATTTCTGAACAAATAGCTGAGGCAAGAGATAAAGGCGATTTATCTGAAAACGCTGAGTACGATGCAGCGAAAGAAGCGCAAGGTATTTTAGAAATGAAAATATCGAAAATGGAAGAGATCATTTCCAATGCGCGCCTTATCGATGAAACCCACATGGACAACAGTAAGGTCTTTATTCTTTCTAAGGTCTTGATAAAGAATCCGCAGAACGGTATGGAAATCGAATACACTTTAGTAGCCGAAAACGAAGCGGATATCAAAATGAGAAAAATCTCTATTGAGTCTCCAATCGGAAAAGGTCTATTGGGTAAAAAGGTTGGTGAAATTGCCGAAATCCAAACACCTGGTGGCATCATTCATTTTGAAATTATTTCTATATCGAGATAGTGCCTAGTATTTTTTCAAAAATAGTTGCCGGAGAAATCCCATGTTATAAAGTAGCCGAAAACGACGAGTTTTTAGCTTTCTTAGATATTATGCCTTTGGCAACCGGCCATACATTGGTCATTCCCAAGAAAGAGACAGATTATATTTTTGACATCGAAGATGATGCTTATCAGCGCTTATGGGCTTTTGCCAAAGAAGTAGCTGTGGTGCTCAAAGAGAAAGTGCCATGCAAGCGTGTTGGGCTTAGCGTAATAGGCTTGGAGGTTGCACATGCCCACATTCATCTCATTCCATTACAGCAAATCAGCGACATGAATTTCAGCAAGGAAAAAGTACCTGCACCACAGCAAGAGCTGGCGGCTTTGGCAAGACTTTTGTTTGAGGCTGGATCTAAAGCTTAGTAACATGAAATTATCCTATTTTTTGTTTTTGTCTTGTATCCTTTCGCTAGGAAACTTGTTTGCTCAGCCTATGCGCGTACTTTTTGTAGGTAATTCTTATACCCACTATAACAACATGCCTAAAATATTAGAGCAGATGGCAGAAAGCAAAGGGGTCAAACTTGAGGTGCTGATGGATGCAAAATCTAGCCATACCTTTCAAATGCACTCAAAAAGACCTGAGTTATATAAAAGTATTAGGTCAAGCAAGTGGGATTACGTCGTTTTGCAGGGTTTTAGCCGTGAATTAGCCCAAGATAGAGATGTAATTGACAAACAGAGCCTTCCGTACCTTAAACAACTCTTAGATTCGGTTTATGCGAATAATAGCTGTACGAATGTATTGCTGTATCAAACTTGGGGTTATGAAACCGGTTTCAAAGACGACTCATTGGGCATTGACTGGAACTATCAAACAATGTCGGATCGCATTCATCAAGGTTATCTTTACGTAAGTGAGCAGCTCAATCTTTCTATTGTACCAGTTGGTAAGGCTTGGGAAACCGTTAAAGAAAACCATCCTCAAATAAACCTTTATCAAGAAGACAAACAGCATCCGTCATTAGCGGGTTCTTATTTGGCAGCCTCCTGCTTTTATGCGGCTTTATTTAAAACAGACCCAAACGTAACGTTTACTGCTAAGCTTGACGCTAAGCAGGCAAGTGTGATACAAGAGACAGCAGGCACATATATTTTAATGAACAAGAACCGCTATAAAATCAATCAGAATTCTGTTGAAATAGATGTCAAGCTTACAGATGAAAATAAGAAGGTGGTGCACCTAACAGCGAATTATCCAAATGCCAAAAGCGTTACCTGGGATTTCGGCGACGGCATGACTGAAACAGCCTTAAAAACACGACACGTTTACGGTAAACCAGGAAATTATGATGTAAAAATAAAGGTGCAAGACTCTTGCGGTGAACGCTTACTCAAGCGCAAAGTAAGCATTTAGTTATACGCTATACTTTGATTCCAAAAAGTTGACTACTGTATTTTTTCATCGGCCAAAGGATAAAGTGCAATTTGGCCCGAATTTGATCGATGTAATATACAAATACGATAAAAATCAGCCAGAACCCTAGCGTATACGGAATAACTTCATAAGGCCCGAGTTTTTCGTGCAAAAAGTCGTTGATGCCAATTCTAATGACACTACCGTAAAGTAGCATCATGTGAATGATAAATATACTAAGTGTATTCTGGCCAATCTTTAGAAACAAGTTATCCTTCTTGATTTTCAGCACATAAGTTTCCAAACCTAATAGCAGGGCGAGGATAACCAACACCATACCAAATTTATCCAAGAGCCAATCCATTTTATAGAAAGGAATTTCAGTCAGACCTGGTAGGCTTTGAAGCCAAATTAAAAAAGGTTTGATTCCAAAGAAAAGGAGTAAACCCACGCTAAAAGTACCAATGATAACAGGTAAAGATTTGACGTGGTTTTTATAATGATAGAGTAAAACACCTAGCATAGCGCCGTACATGGTGTAAGCCATTCTTGGTGTAATCGGAAATTCAGAGTGCGGGCCGTGAAACATATTTTGCACGAATGTTGGCGCATTTTCTGGCCAATATTGGGTGCCTAAATTGCCAAAAAATAGTTGGGAGTAAAACAATAAGGTTCCAGCTATAAAGTAATAGATCCAGAGTGGAACAACTTTGATAAGCCGAAACACACCATAGAGCAGAATAATGGTCAAAATCCCAACGGCAATACATTGTAAGACATGAAAAGCATAAAACTGGAGCAAGTACCCCCAAAAAAGCAGTTCAACTACTCTTTTAAAGCCTTTTCGTACACGCATGTTTTTCCAAAATGACTCTTGCTCGTTGCCCAATAATAAATAAGTAAAGATCAGGCCGGTGACAGTCAAAAAGGTTGGTGAGGTAAAGCCACGAATAAATTTCCAAGTAACATATGCAGGGTACGAATCGCTGGCATAGATGGTAGATAAAGAATCGTGCACAAAATGACCCTCTAACATCAGTAGAATGGCAATGGTGCGCGCCATATCAATGAAGTATAGACGGGTTTTAGGTTTATGAAGGCTTATTTGTTCTGCCATTTGGAATAAAAAACGTGCGAAAGTTACGAAAGAATTGACGAATTGGCTCAAGAACTTGAACTAAACCAATAAAGAAGCCTAGGAAAAGAATAGCACCAAAGATGGCTTCGAGGGCACTCAATTTATTTTCTAAGAAAGAGCGGAGGCTATAGCCAGTAATGGCGCCGTACAAGATGATTGCATGTAGCACATAAATTGCGAATGTTTCCTGCCCAACGGCCATGAAGATGGAGGGCCTGAAACGTTCAAAACCACTGATGTAAGTGAAGAAAATCAATAAGATAGCCACAAAAAATGAGCGGTCAAATGCCCATAAATATTTGTAATGAAAATGCGTAAAATCTCCGTTGTAAATGAAAGTCATGATCCAACCCACTAAATAATAGGTAAGCCCCACAGCAATGAGGTATCGGTATACATTTTTATTTTTAAAACCAGTGCCGTGCAAGCTCAGGTAATGGCCAAAACCAGCGCCGAAAAATACAAAACCAATCCAAGGAAAAATGGAAAAACCTGTATCAGGACCTTGAATCATGTTTTGAAAGATAGCAGGAATCCCTTGAGGGAAATAATTTGGCTGTAGCCTAACTAGAGGTGTGAAGCCAAAAATCACGAGCGCAATGAACAAATAGACTACCCAGCTATATTGCCTGATTTTATAAATCAAAGAAGTCATCAATAAAAGTGAAAGTAGACCTACACCTATGCACTGCAGTATATGAAAACCTAAAAAATGCGGATTGAAGTGCCCCGCAATATAATATTTCAAGAATTTCAAATTGATTTGCAGCAAGTACCCGAAAACCAATAAGCTGAGTGCCCTTCGCAAACCTTTGCGCACGCGCACTAAACGGTAAAATGGCGAAAGGCCTTTCTGCCACTCTTTGTGCAATAGGTAAGTGAAAACTGCTCCCGAAATCGTAAAAAAGAGCGGGGCAGTAAGCCCGCGAAAAAAGCCCCAAATACTAAACCAAATGCTACCTGAAGAACCATGGAGGCGAACCTCAGCCATAAAAGTAGGGTAGCTTTCTAGGGTCATGGAAATGAAATGACCTTGTAGCATCATGAGAATAGCTACACTCCGACTGAAATCAAGAAAATGGATGCGTTGTTGGTTCATCGGGGAGGGAGGGTTTCAGTACGCAATTCGATGATTTCTATGCGTCTTTCTAGTGATGCATCTTTGGAATAAACAGAATTGCGTTGGTCGTAGTAGTTGTCGCTCACGTCTTTATTGGCTTTGTATTCTCCCATTGGCACCTCGATAAATTGTAAGCGAGAGGGTGTGGTGAGCATATAAGGTGCAAATTTACCACCATCTATCTCTTCAAAGTAGTTTTTGATAGCAGAAATGCGTCGATTTGTCAAATGTACGTTATAATCTGACTTGGCAAGCGGGCTGGCAAACCCTTGAACCATGATACTTACTTGCTTTCCTGATTGTAATTCTTGCCAAACTTGTTCACGAAACAAGGCGAGGTCCTGCATCCCTTTATCGACCTCTGATTCAAAGAACCCGAGCAAAGATTGTGTTTGTTGCAAGGTGGCACTTGCATCACGCCCTTCTGTAACTTTCTGCAGGTATACTGGATATTGTCCTTTGTATTTGAGATAGGTTTCTTCGTAGGAGAGTTCTGTAAAATTGGCAGTGCTTTTGGGGTTCGGGTGGTCGTTTTCGAAATAAAGTTTGATAGGCAGTTTGACTACTTGAATGGTTTCAGAGATATTTTGGTCTTTTTTCTCTTTTGGTCTCAGAAATTCTTGGTAAAAAACATCGCTGCAGCAAGTAGGGTGTGAGGCATAAAGACTACCCAAGCGATTGGAGCTCAAATAGGCGGTGTCTGCTTGGCAAAAAAAGTAGAGGTCGTTGGCAGGGCTATTGAAGGGAAGGCCAAGGTTAATGGGTGGCCCAAAGGTTCCGTCTGCTTGCAAATTGCTGTAAAAGATGTCAAAGCCACCAAAACCAGCATGCCATGTACTAGAAAAATAGAGACGTTTAAAAAGTGGGTCATACCAGGGTGAGACCTCATTTTCGATAGAATTTAGAGCGCCTAAGTTTTTGTTTTCTACTATTTGACCCTCTTTATTTACGGTAGCCAACCATAAATCTGTACCCCCTAGTCCAATGGCTTGTTGAGCGCTATAAACGAGCATCAATTGCGCATTGAGTTCAAATAAATGCGGCATGCTATTGTAGCCATCTTGAAGGCCATCTAATTGAAATGTGCTGTCTAAATACCAACTTCCATTTTGAGGCAATGCCCTTACAATATGACAGCGAAACTGATTGGGGGTGCGTGTGCATTCGCTACAAAGTGCAAAACTGCTGTCAGGCGCTATACAAAAGTTGCCATATTCAAATTGGTTTTTTTGACCGTTTAAAACAAGTTGCTGCGCTTCTTTAGGACTCGGAAATTGGTAGATATCTAGTTTGTAATGCTTGCTCAAAATTTGTTCTTGATCTTCGGCAATGGAGTCTGCTTTAAGCGAGCTATACACTAAGGTGTCGTTCCAGAAAAGGTGAGCAAATTCAGCATTTACTGTATTGACAGGATGCTTCTTTAGATCGGCTAACTCTTCAGCACTGACATATTTGAGTTGTTTGAGTACCCAGTTACAGGCAATTATTTCTTGGTTAGATTTGAGGTAGCCATTACTCTTTTTCTCCTCCGAAAAGAACTTTTTGACCTCCTTGAATTGTGCTAAGGCCTCTTTGTAAAGGCCTTGTTGCTTGAGCATAAGTGCGTATTGCAGTTGTGCTTCGGGAAATTGCTGCCCATCGGGGTCTTGCTCGTAAACTTTAAGGTAGTAGCGCGCTGCAGTTTTATAATCTTTAAATTGTTGGTTCGCTTGGGCAATTTTCCAATGAAGCGCAATTGAATTGGGCTCTAGTACAAGTGCTTGATCGTAGTATTGAAGCGCCTCGATATAATCCAAAGCAACTACCTGAGCATCGGCGTGCGCAACAAGCCGTTGGAGTTGTTTCTGACACCAACCTTCTGCAGAAAGCAGCAACAAACAGATCAAATAAAGTCTGGGCATATGCGGTATTGCAGTTGTGGAGGATGAAATTTGGTAAAAACGTAACGAAGGCTCAACTCAAATGCGCCGCGGCCGCGGCTGGCGGGCACGAGTGATGAATAATTGAAATCATAAGAAATACCGGTAGAGAGCGGCCCTCTTGCCATGCCAAATTGCAAGCAAAAAGCATCTTTAGTGCGCCACCACAAGCCTGCATTGATAGAGATTTGGTCTTTGCTAGACAGTAGATATTCTCCGATTCCGCCTAAAGTAAGTGCGCGATAAGGGCCTTGAAAATTGAACTGAAAGCTAGGTTCAAAAAATAATTGTGGTGTATATTGATAGCGCAATTGCGCAAAGATATTCAGGCGAAGGTCACGCTGGGTGTTTTCAAGAAAAAAACTTTGGTTGGGGCGTGTGAGGTTAAAGAGCCCAACTCCGCTTTGAAAAAAGTATTGTTTGTTGATGTTGTATTGATGGATGATACCTAGGCCCAACATGGGTTTGGTCATGGATGCGGTCTGAAAAAATTCGTTGGTAGGCGCGTTAGGGTCAAAAATATAGCCGTTATATTGGCTATCAAAGTAGAAAGCATTGCTATTGAGTTGACGTTGGTTGAAACCCACTTGAAGCGCGGGTCTGAGCACATGCTTTTGATTCAAGGAAATAGGATGGCAGGCACTCAATTGGAGCTCATTTGTCTGAAACTTTCCATCGCCAACTTGGTCGTGAAAATAATTGAGTCCAAAACCCCATTGTTTCCATTTGGTATCGGCGGCAAGTGCGGTTGTTTGAAATGGGATTGTTACACTGCGCCACTGCGTACGGTAATTGGCTGTTAGGCGGAGGTCTTCTTTGAAATTACCGGCCCCTGCAGGGTTTTGAAAGATAGGGTTGTTGTTGAATTGTGTCCAATGGATGTCTTGGGCGAGCACGGGTGCTGCCATTAGCAATAATAGAATCCTCCAAAGGTGCTTCACGTAACGAAGTTACAAAAAAGCGCGCGTATTAAAAGTACAGAATGAAGTGGATTGATTTTTAAGGATTGGTACTGGAAACAGGAAGGATTTTGCCATTGAAAAATGCACCGGAATGCAAAGCAAAATTAGCAATGAAAGCGCCCATTTCGGTAGGGGTTGTTGGGGCTGTATAGCCAGGGAAGGCTGCTGCTAGCATTTCGGTTTGAACAGCTCCTAAACAGAGGCAGTTCATATGTATGCCGGTATGTTTGTATTCTTCGGCAAAAAGTTCTGTAAATGCGCAAAGTGCAGCCTTGGAAGTAGAGTAGGCAGCAAGCCCAGCAAATTTGAGACTCCCTTGAAAACCACCCATTGAGCTAATGTTAACGACGTGGGCTTGAGGAGCCAACAAAGGCAAAAGCGCTTGCGTTGCTTCCATGATGCCAATGACATTCACTTGATAGCTCTCGCTGAAATCTTGATGCGTGAGCGTTTCAAAAGGTTTATTGATGAGTAGTCCGGCGTTGTTAATGAGGATGTCAATTGGTCCGTGAAGGTGAAGTGCATTGATTTGCGCTTGCACATTTTGTGCGATATCAAGCGCAAAACAATGGACATTGCTTTGCTGAAAAGCAGCTTGCATTTTTGCAAGATTGCGCGAAAGGGCAATTACTTCGGTATGGGGTAGGGCTGCAAAATGGTGCACAAGTGCAGCGCCAATACCTTGGCTGGCACCAAGAATAACGATTCTTTTATTCATCAAAACTCACAATTAATTCGGCACTTGTGGCATGCGCCTGACAAGTGAGGATATAACCTTCGGCAACTTCGGCATCTGTGAGCGAGTGGTTCATGCGCATGGTTGCGCTTCCTTTGAGAACTTTGGCCCGACAAGACGAACAAACACCACCTCTGCAGGAGAATGGCGCATCTAGGCCCGCTTTTTCTGAGAGCTCAAGAATGCTTTTGTCTTGACCTTGCATGTCGAATTCGGCAATTTCGCCATCGATCATGACTTTTACCTTACTCTTACCTGAAAAAGCAGCTTCGGTACTTGCCGGAGTACTTGCTTCACTTACAAAGAAGAGTTCTTTGTGGATTTTTTGCGCGTTTACACCAAAAAAAGCGAGTGTTTTTTCGGCGGTTTCCACTAATTGTTGTGGCCCGCAAAGGAAAAATGCATCGGCTTGCAATAGGCTCAGGTTGTGTTTGATTTTTTCTTTGAGTGCTGCTTCGTCAATTCTACCGTATTGAGCTCCGTCTACTTCTTTTTGAGAATAATAAAGGTGTGTTTGGGTATTGCTGTGCGCTAGAATATCAGAGAGAAAAAGCGCCTCTTCAGGGCTTTTATTCCCATAGAGCAGTTCGAATGAAGATTGAGCACCAGCTGTTTTGAGCATGCTCATGATAGGCGTAATGCCCGAGCCGGCTGCAATGGCTACCACATTTTTGTAGTTTGGTTGCCAAAGGAAATTTCCTTCAGGTTCAAATACAATAAGTTCTGCTCCGGCACTAATGTTGTTCAGATAATTTGAAACCTTTCCGTTTTCGATCGCTTTTACGCCAATGCTCAAGGCTTCCTCAGTGCCGCTACAAATAGAGTAAGACCTTCTGAGTTGCTCACCATTAATGTCGAGCGCCAAAGTGAGGTATTGCCCCGCTTGAAACTGGAAATTGGCGCCCAGTGTATCTGGCACCAAAAAATCAATTTGCACGGCCTGTGCACTAAGCGCACTGACATTTTTTACGGTAAGCAGATGTGCACCTTTTGGTAAAGCGCTGTTTTTGTTGGATTTAAAACGGTCAAAAAAGCCCATGTTAGTCGTCAAATGAAATGAGTATGTCGTTACTTTTTGGATGTGCTTGGCAGGTGAGCACGTAGCCTTGTTCTACTTCTTCTGGGGTCAGGGCGTAATTGACATCCATGCTGACCTCACCGCGTAAAACTTTGGCTTTACACGTACAGCAAACCCCACCTTTGCAAGCAAATGGCGCATCTGCACCGGCTTTGTAGGCGGCATCAAGTATGGTTGGCCCGTCTGAGGACAGAAAGAAGTTCGTGACCTCGCCATCCATGATGAGCTCAATTTTGGATTCAAAAGCGGCCTGAACTGGCTGAGAAGGATCTGCTTTCTTTTCAATTGGGGAGGCATGAAACAATTCAAAGTGAATTTGTTGCGCGCTGAGCCCAAAAGTACTGAGTTCATCTTTCACCGCTAAAATCATGTCTTGGGGTCCGCAGATATAGGCGGCATCAATGGTTTGATTTTTCAAGAAAGCAGCGAGAAGGTCTTTGGTGCGTTGGGCGTCTATACGGCCTTTCAAAAGCGGAACGCCTATGTTTTCTCTTGAAAAAACATGAACTAAATTCAAACGCTCAAGAAAACGATTTTTGATGGCCTCGAGTTCTTCTCTAAAAATGACCTCAGCCAAGCCTTTGTTGCCGTAGAATAGGGTAACGGTGCTGAGCGGTTCTTCTAAAAGTATGGTTTTGAGGATCGAAAAAACGGGTGTGACACCACTGCCGGCAGCAAATAATACATAATGATGTTGGCTACTTGCATTGGGTTCAAACTTAAAATTACCCATTGGGGCCATTACTTCTAGCTTGTCGCCAATTTGAAGTTGCTGATTGGCAAAGGACGAGAATTTACCGTTTGGAATTTCTTTGATGGCCACGCGCCATTCGTTTTCATGTGGCGCACTGCACAAAGAATAGGATCTTCTGAGCTCTTCGCCGTCAATGACTGTTTTGAGTGTAAGGTATTGTCCGGAAGCGAAAGAAAAGGCAGCTTGAAGCGCTGTAGGAACTTCAAAAGCTACTGAAACACAACCTTCTGTTTCTCTTTTAAGGTTGCTGACTTTTAAGGAATGAAACTGAGTAGACATAGTCAAATTTAATCAGGGTCAAAAGTAAGCAATATTGCGCAAGCCTCAACTAACCATAATCAATGAACAAACTGACCTCAATCATGTTTTGAAGGCGTAGTAATTTTCTATATTTGTTTCATCGTAACAAAGACATTATGACCCAAGCTGAACAAGAACGCCGTTTTCTAGAGAAAATTGAGAAAGAAATCAAGATTGAGCCCAATGACTGGATGCCAGATGAATACCGTCAAACACTCATCCGACAGATTTCGCAACACGCACATTCAGAGATAGTTGGAATGCTTCCTGAAGGAAACTGGATTACACGCGCCCCCAATTTGCGCCGCAAAGCTGTGCTACTAGCGAAGGTTCAAGATGAGGCTGGCCATGGTCTTTATTTGTATTCTGCTGCTGAAACACTGGGAGCAGATCGCGAGCAATTGATAGACGACATGCACACTGGTAAGGCGAAATATTCATCTATTTTTAATTATCCTGCAGTCACTTGGGCCGATATCGGTACAATTGGTTGGTTGGTTGACGGCGCTGCGATCATGAATCAGGTTGCACTTTGTCGTACCTCTTATGGCCCATATGCGCGCGCCATGGTCAAGATTTGTAAAGAAGAATCTTTTCACCAACGCCAGGGTTATGAGTCTCTCATTAAGCTCTGTAACGGAACACCTCAACAAAAAGCAATGGCGCAAGACGCCATGAACCGTTTTTGGTGGCCTGCGCTCATGATGTTTGGTCCGAGCGACGCTGAGTCTACGCATTCAGATCAATCCATCAAATGGAAAATCAAGCGCTTTACCAATGACGAACTCCGTCAAAGCTTTGTCGATGCTACAGTTTCACAAGCAGAAATCCTTGGCTTAACTATTCCAGATCCTAACTTGAAATGGAACGAAGCACGTGGACATTACGATTTTTCAGAAATCAACTGGGACGAATTCTGGCAAGTAGTCAAAGGAAACGGCCCGTGCAATAAAGAAAGAATTGCAGCACGTCTCAAAGCCAAAGAAGACGGACTTTGGGTTCGCGAAGCCGCCAATGCTTTTGCCAAGAAACGCGCCATGAAAAAATCTGCCTAATTTAATTTTAAGACTATGTCAACTTCAGAATGGCCTCTTTGGGAGGTTTTTATCCGCAGCAAACAAGGTTTGAACCACAAACACGTCGGAAGTCTGCGTGCACCAGATGCCACGTTGGCCTTAGAAAACGCCCGCGATGTCTATACGCGCCGCTCTGAGGGCATCAGTATTTGGGTGGTAGAATCAGCACATATTCACGCTACCGATATCGACGAAGCAGCTGCTTTCTTTGAACCATCAGATACCAAAATTTACCGTCACCCAACTTTTTACGAAGTGCCTGATGGCGTCAAACACATGTAAACATGCAAGATCCAGCACTCTTTGAATACGTTTTGCGCTTGTCCGACGACAGCCTTATTTTGGGCCAACGCCTCGGCGAATGGTGTGGCCATGGCCCCATATTAGAAGAAGACATTGCTTTAACCAACATCTCTTTAGATTTAATTGGGCAAGCCATCAGCCTCTATGATTTTGCCGCTGAGTTAGAAGGCGCGGGCCGAAACCACGATCAACTCGCTTATCTGCGTTTTGAGAACGAATATAAAAATGTTTTATTGGTAGAGCAGCCCAATGGCGATTTTGCCATGACTATTCTTCGCCAATTCTTCTTTGACGCATTTCGTTTGCCGCTTTACGAAGCGCTCATGCAAAGCCCCGTGGAACAATTAGCTGCAATTGCGGCAAAGTCTGTCAAAGAAACGCGCTATCATCTCAAGCATACTTCTGAATGGGTTATCCGTATGGGCGACGGCACCGACGAATCTCATCAACGTGCACAAGCTGCAATAGACCATCTTTGGCGTTATACCAACGAACTTTTCTATGAAGACGCCCATGACCGAACGTTGCAAGCAGCAGGTTTGGTTCCAAAGATGGCAGCAATTCAGACCAAATGGACAGACACCGTAACAGCCGTCCTGAACGAAGCTACACTTGCCATTCCAACAAACAACTGGAAGTTTGAAGGTGGCCGAGAAGGTCGTCATTCAGAACACATGGGTTATATCCTCTCAGATCTGCAGTACATGCAAAGAGCCTATCCAAATATGGAATGGTAACTGCAGTCGAAATTCGCCAGTTTTTACAAGAGGTGAGCGACCCTGAAATACCGGTCCTGACCATCATCGACCTTGGTGTTGTGCAAGAAATTTACCTCCAAGATGAAACCTGGACAGTTGAACTTACACCAACTTATAGCGGCTGTCCGGCCATGCAGCAAATCGAGGCTGATATTCTCGTTAAACTGCAAGAAAAAGGCATTTCCAATGCCAAAGTAAAACACATCCTAAGCCCAGCCTGGACCACCGACTGGATTTCAGAGGAGGGCCGTCAAAAACTGCGCCTTTACGGTATTGCACCGCCCGTAAACGAACCCGACAAAAGTGCACTTTTTTCTGAGCCACCGCGCGTTGCTTGTCCGAAATGCAATAGTAAAGATACCCGAATGGTGAGTTTATTTGGGAGTACTGCATGTAAAGCGCAGTATCAATGCAACCAATGTTTGGAGCCTTTTGACTACTTTAAGTGCTTGAAATAGAATGACATAAATATTATCATAAAGGCAGCTCAAAGATGCCTTTTTTATTTTTATAGTACTATGTATTGCATAATACAGAATAAAACCTATAACTTTGTATAAAATTAGAAAGATGAATGTAGAAAATACACAATCTCAAATGCGCAAAGGCATCTTGGAATATTGCATTCTCGGCATCCTCAACAAAGGGGAGGCGTATCCCTCCGAAATATTAGAGAAGCTAAGAGGTGCCCAAATGCTTGTTGTGGAAGGCACGGTTTACCCTTTATTAACACGACTCAAAAATTTGGAACTGTTGTCTTACCGCTGGGAAGAATCAACCTCGGGGCCGCCGCGTAAATATTATTGCATCACCCCTAAAGGCATTCAATTTTATGCTGACCTCTCGCATACTTGGCAAGAATTACAGCAAGCGGTCTCTTTACTTACTCAAACTACCCAATCATGAATAAAACAGTTTCCATTCATATCCAAGGTTTTGCTTTTATCTTAGAAGAACAAGCTTATGACCAGCTCCGCACTTACCTCAATGATTTAGCGCGTGTCCTACAAAATGAAGAGGGCAAAGAAGAAATTCTACAAGACATTGAATTGCGTATTGTCGAATTGCTCCAAGAAAAAGTTACCAATCAACAAGTTGTGCAGTTGGAACAAATTCAGCAAATCATCCAATTGCTAGGGAGCCCAGAGGCTTTTGGTGAAGAAGAACCTACAACAACAGGTCAAACTTCTACTGAAAGTACCGAGCCAATGGCTGCAAATAAACGCTTTTTTAGAGATCCAGAGAATCCTATTTTGGGCGGTGTAGCGGGCGGCGTGGCAGCGTATTTTAATATAGATGTCGTATTTGTCCGCATCTTCTTTGTGCTGTTTACCATGGCCTTTGGTTCGGGCATCCCAATCTATATCATCCTTTGGATTGTAACACCTCGAGCACTCACAGCCAGTGAAAAACTTCAGATGCGCGGAAGAGCAGTAAATGTGGAGAGCATCAAAACGGAGTTTAAAGAAGCCACTGAACGTGTTGAAAAAAATGCGAAGAAATGGACACAACAATTTAGAACGGGTTCAGGAATGAGCGAGCGAACAAACAGATTTGTGAATTTCATCAAGAAGGTGCTGGGTTCACTAATGGTATTGTGGGGGCTTGCAGTCTTGATTACACTTTCGGTATTTATTTTTATTGATCCGAAGCTTATTCCTGCCCAAATCAATGGTGAATTCACGTCTTTAGGTGAGTTGAGTGCGTTGTTTTTTGAAACAAGTCAGTTGAATCAATTTATTTATTTAGGGGTAGCGCTCATTGGTTATGCGCTAGGCTTATCAAGTATGCTGACCGGAATGCGTTTGTTATTTGCATTTGAGTCCAAATGGTTGCGAGGCGGTTACTTGATATTTAGTATTGCAGCGGTTTGTGGTATTGTATTACTCATTTTTGTTGGGGTCTCCACAGGTAAGTCTTTTGCGATAGAAGGGGAGCTCAGCAAGGAAATTGGAACCTACACCGGCGACTCTTTGCGTCTTGACATCTCCACTGATTTACATCTGAATGGCGCAGCAAATTTGAATGAAAACACGTATCATCAGGGGTATAAACCTAGTAAAAACCCGGATCAAGGCATTATATTAGCGCATCATGGTCGTATTTTCATCAGCGGAATTGCAGTCAATTACATCGCCTCAACTGATACCCTTTTTCATGTGAAAATTTTGAAAAAGGCCAATGGAGGCTCTTATTACAAGGCAAATTTACGGGCTGCACACATTGATTTTCCGTGTGAATTGTCATTGGACCAACTTTCATTTGCAAGTGGATTTTCTTATCCAGCCAAAGACCGCATGCGCGACCAAGAGGTAGAACTTCAAATTGCGGTTCCTGCTGGCAAGTGTGTCATCTGGAACGGCCAGGTGGTTTTCCCATATACTTCCATTGAGGAGCCAAATAGCGTCAGTGACCGCGCGTATGTCTACGGCGACGGCGAATACTCAGCGTGGTAAGATACTGCGGTCTTTGCGCAGTTGCTGCGCGTCGAGCCAGTAAATGAGCTTGAACGAGAAACTATTGAGTGCATTGGTTTGTAGTGTGCTAGAAAGATCTTGCCAATAGGCAACACTTACTGCGTCGTTGCTCGCAAAGACGGAGTTTTTCCAGACAATATTGATCTCGCTACCGGGCATAAACACCCAGCGGTATACGAGGTCAATTGTGAAAGCATTGTAATTGATGTCGTAGGCAGACTTTCCTTCTGATGTAAGCCCATTGAAATCTGGTAATAAGCTCAGGCTACCATCTTCTTGAAGTAAGGAAAAGCTTTCATATTGTAGAGTGGAGCGGTAGTGTCGAAGGCGCAAGCTCAAGGACATGCGGTTGGTCATGATGTAATCGAGCGCAATTGCTTGAACGGTGGTGTTGCGGTTGCGCTGGCCAAATAAGATGCCTTGATAACTCATGGCAGGTGTTGCAAATGGAATGGCGTAACCAAGGTTGTTGAATTGCAATTCTTTTTCAAAGGAATAGATCAAAAATATAGCGTCAGAAAGGCGTAGTCTGGGGCTAAAATTATAGGCATATTGCTTCCATGGGTTGCCGATGTACTGATTCATACTGCCACCAGCATCAATAGCTACTTTTCTTTGGTAGTTGGTAGAGAACCAAGTATTGAAAAAGTAAAACTGAGGAATGGTAAAAACAGCTCCGTCGGTCCGAGGTTCAAAATAATCCTGAGTTGGTTTAAGCGTTGCGCCGCCATTACCACCAAAAGCATTGAATTTCTTGGTCACTGTAAAGAAATTCAGCGTCGCCATATTACTTGTAAACACGCTTGGGTCATATAAGTATGTCTGAGAAAAAGAGGCGTTAATGCTCCATTTCATGAGTTTTTCCCATTTGGGCTGAAACTCTCGGTAGGCCATGCTTGCTTCAAAAATTCTTCGGTTGTTGTTGTAATTGAAGCCGAGGTCGTTGGGGTCGTAAGTATCGGATTCTTCTAGGTAGCCTAAACCGCCAATAAGTGCGCCGCGTTGCTTTTGGATGTTGAAATTTAAATTGTGTCCTAGCGTGTTGGAGGCATCTAGCTGCGCCGATAGAATTCCTTTACCGTTGATATTGTAATTGTTGTCTTTGGAATTGAGGCTAAAATTAACAGCAGATACATTGGCATCGTAAAAAGACCCCGAGCGCCACACATTCGTATTGGTAAAGGTCACCGAAGAGTTGTTTTTTAAATTTTGATCAAAAACAACAACATTGTAATTGGTGAGTGGCGAGATGAGGACCTCGCGACGGCTTTCATCGATGGTAGAAACAGCTGTGCCAATTTGCTCGGCGTTAACAGCATTGAAAACACCAATGCCTAGGCCTTTGCTGTTGCGACCAGATATTTTGGAGGCGTTGTAGAGTTGCGATGAACCAGGAACATTTTCGAGGTATTCATCGGGCTTGAGCATGGTTTGGGTAACTTTATTTGGTGCTTGAATGCCGATGCGACGGCTGTAGAAAATACCTGCTTTGTTAAAGAGCTCCATGCCTTCGGTAAAGAACTGTCGGTTTTCGTTGAATTGAACTTCAAAAGGAGTTAGGTTGAGCACCTGCTGATCAAATACCACCTGACCAAAATCCGGAACCAACGTGAGGTCTAAAGTAAAAGCTTCATTGATGCCGTATTTGATATCCATGCCGCCGTTAAAAGAGCGCAGCAAGCTCTTAGAGCCATCCTCTTTGCGGACTTCATCTGCATAAGCGGAGACGTAAGGAATGAGCGCCAAGCGCAAAGGAGGACTGATATTTTTGATGTTGGTGATATCGCCACTCTCAAGCAACATATTTTCGAGGTCCGGGTTGACTTTTACCCAAGATGATTCTTCGCGGTTTCGGGCAATTTGACGTCCAAAATTAACGCCCCAATCTTGCACGTCTTTTTGTGGAAAGCGCAGGGCAGAGTAGGGGATGCGGATTTCTGCAATCCAGCCATTTTCTACAATTTGAACCGAACTGTGCCAAACTAAATTGAGCCTATCATTGTAGTCATTGGCTGCAATTTTGGCGTCGAGTTGGACCCCACGGCTGGTGAGACCAAAATAAAAACCATTTTGGTTGTCGTTGTAGGTGTCGAGAAAAATGCCGATGATATCGCAATTGGGGTTGTAGTCGTCTCGTAGTGAGAGTACTTTGGAAATGGAGTCTTGGGGGTCTTGACAGAAAAATCCGAAGTAAATAGCGTCTTGGTCATAAAGCAATTGGACACTAGTAAGGCTTTTCGATGGCTTGCCTGGTTCGGGCTTGATTTGGATAAAAGGAGTAGTTTCTATTTGAGCAGACCACGCGGCTTCGTTGAAAACACCATCAATAGTGATTTTTTCTTGAATGTATTTAGCCTCTAGTTGTTGTTGCCCAAAGGTGTAAAAGGAGACTAAAAAAAAGAGGTATTCCCAACGCATGGGCAAATTTACAATTTAAACTCCTTTTCTTGCAACAACATGTAAGCATTCTTCTCTGGGTTCGAAGGTTACCCAAATTTTGATTTCTTTTTTGAAGTGCACTAGTATTTGGGATATTTTGGTTCGTAGGTAGTTTTTCTCTCGCTCGTTAAGTGCTTGGTTTGTTTTGAAGCGAGAAAAAGAAAAATCGAAGGCATTTCCATTTAGATGCGGGCTGCGACGCACCGCTGTTCTGTTGTTTGGCATGAGTTGCGCTACGGTATATTTTGTGCGTGTCATGGAGGTTACAATCAGCTGGCAATCTTTGAGTGGGCTTTGGGCAATTGAATCGTGAAATGCGCGGCCAATTTCTGTTAATATTTGCGCTGCATATGGGGTGAGCATGGCGTAAGAATATTGAAAGGTGTCTAGAATGAAACCTGTTTTGGGACTCACAAGTACAAGTTTGTTGGCACGATAGGCTTTGCGCAGTCCGTCTGTATTGGCAACAGCTGGTATACCTTGATGAACAGAGCGGTCCATGTAGTCCGACAAATAGTTGTTGAGTTGTACTGTATAAATGCTCGGGTCTGTTTCTGGAATGGAGTCGGTAGGCAGGGTTTGATCCTGTGCTTTGTGATGTGTGACAGGAACGTTGGAAGGCCAATACACAAAGGCGAGTAGCACAAAACCGATACCAAGAATGAGGAGGTTATTGAAACGCATGTAAACAAATATAAAAATTGATTGCTTTGGTCTAACGCAAGTTCGTAATTTTGTATCATGGGAACATTTGACGCGCTCAAAGCACAACTCGAATTGCAAGAATGGCCAAATATCTATTTGTTCAAATTTATTGTCCCGAACGACAACCATCATTTAGCGCAAGTAACAGCACTTTTTGATATCAATAGTGAAATAAGTTACCATCATTCCGGAAGCGGTAAATACGTAAGCCTAAGCGCCAAAGAAGTCATGCTCTCCCCCGATGACATCATTGCCGTTTACGAACGCGCTGCACTCATTCCGGGCATAATCTCTCTTTAATGGAAGCAATTATTAAATTTTTATTCGTCTCTTTTCTCATTCTTTTAGCAGTTATCGGCTACAGGGCATTGCTCAGACGCTTTCAACGTGGTCACATGAAGCACAAAGATTATTGCGAACTCTATACTCTTGATCAAGAACCGGCTATGGGTGAACTCGCCTTTTACTTTGTTTGTCCAGAACAAACTAATGTGCAAATCGCTATTTGGCAAAATAATTTAATCATTCATGAGCTTGCCAATACTTCATATGAAAAAGGAGGCCATATTTTGCGCTTTGACAGCACTAAACTTTCTAATGGTGTCTATTATTACGGCATCATTACCGCTGATCAAGAGACCAAAAAGCGCATGACCATCGCTAACTAAGATTCATCTGTAGACTTCTCAATTTTGATGCGAGAAGGTTTGCGCGGCAATTGATATTTCGGTTTGTGAAATTCACTTTTGTATCCGTCAGTTTTTTCGATGCGATACACCAATCCTAGGCTGTATTGTGCATAAGAAGTACTTCCGAGTATATCGACAAGTCCAAATTTATAGACACCTTGTGCTTGTAATCCTATTTGTTTGCTCATCCAAAAAGTACAGCCTGCCGATAAATTGACAGTTGGGCTTAGCATTGGCGCACTTTGCTTAGGGTCTGAAGAGCGCAAGCTAAATCCTACTCCAGCGCCTAAATACGGGTCAATTGCACCGCGTCCAAGTTGTTTATAAAAAGAATATTTGAGCGCTGCATCGAAGTAGCCAATAAACCCATTTACGCCCATTGAGTCATTGACCATGCGATCTGACTTATAGGTTTGTGCCCCAAGTACAGCCTCGGCACTCCACCCGTTGTAAATGTAACGGTCTACGTAAAGTCGCGATGGAAAAGGCAGGCCATGTAATTGGTCGAACGGCGCCGGATTGAGTTCTTTGCCGTCGTCATCGGTGGTGGTCCAGGCAACGCCAAATTGCCAGAAATAGTTATCGCGGTTGGTGATCATTTTGTCTGGTTGTGCCAATACATTCGATAGCATCACAACACAAAACAGACTTGTCAATAAGAGGAGAATAGAGCGCATACTAATGTTTGTATAGACAAATGTAAACATTAAACACTATGCGTATCTTCATTGCTTATAAATCAATTGACAATGAATTGTTGATGTTGCATTTGCCATTAAATGAGTAAATTTGAGCGCAATGGGAAAAGTCAAAAAATACGAACTCACCCTCGACGACGAACAACCCTTCGAAGTTTATGGAATTTCTACCGCATTTGCCGATTACCGACTCACCTGGGAACTCAACCAAATGCTCGGAATTCATTTAGAAAAAGAACAACAACGCTTTGAGCTGTACCTTCCCAAACTAAAGGCTCAGCAGGCGTTTAGTTTTTTTTCGTACGAAGATCAAGAGCTCTTAACGCGTTTTTTTTTAGTGAAAAACAAACAAGAGCAACAATTGCTGCAAGCCGATCGCCCCATGATCGATTACTTTTTGGTACTGAAAGAAAATTTTTCTCATCAGCCAGAAACACTCATCGAAAAGCTCAGGGCCATTAATGGTATTGTTGCTGTTTTTAGCTTTAACAGCGACGAATTTGACATTTTAGATTACCTTACAAGTTGACATGAAAAAAACCAAAATAGTGGCCACTATGGGCCCCGCCTCGCTTAAAAAAGACATCCTTGCCGACATGATGCGTGCTGGTCTGAACGTTTGTCGTTTGAATTTTTCTCACGGTAGTCACCAAGACCACGCCGGGGCCGTTGCTCTTATCCGCGAGCTCAACGATGAGTTGGGCTTGAATGTCGCCATCTTAGCCGATCTTCAGGGTCCAAAAATCCGTACCCACGAAATGGAAAACAACGGTGTGCTCATTGAAGTAGGGCAGCAAATAGATATCGTTGTCGATAAAGTACTTGGCAACAACCAGCGCTTTTCTATCAACTATAATTTATTGCCACGAGATGTCAACCCTGGAGAACGTATTCTTCTAGACGACGGCAAACTCGTATTACTTGTTTTGGAGACCGACAAAAAAGAAAAAATCCGTTGCGAGGTCGTTCAAGGTGGTTTGCTATGCTCTAAGAAGGGTGTCAATTTTCCGAATACCAAAATCTCCATGCCATCGCTTACCGATAAAGACCTCGAAGACCTCAATTACGCACTCAAATTAGGCGTAGATTGGATCGGACTTTCTTTTGTGCGCACCGCCAAATGCATCACCGACCTCAAAGCTATTATTGCCAAAAAACGCAGTATTGCCAAAGTGGTCGCAAAAATTGAAAAACCAGAAGCATTAGAAAATATCGACGAAATCATTGAAGAGAGCGATGCTTTAATGGTTGCACGAGGAGACTTAGGTGTCGAAATTCCTTATCAAAATGTTCCCTTGATGCAAAAAATGATCATCAGTAAGTCCATTTCAAAAGCGAAGCCCGTCATTGTGGCCACTCAAATGATGGAATCTATGCTGAACAGCCTTACACCGAGCCGCGCTGAGGTAAACGACGTTGCCAATGCGGTGCTGGATGGCGCCGATGCCGTTATGTTGTCCGGTGAAACATCAGTAGGGCAATATCCTGTTCAGGTGGTTCAAACTATGGCCAACATTATTAAAGAAATGGAGCAGCATCCGAGCATGTACCACAAAGAAGAACTTCCTCCAAAAGGCAATCCGCGTTTCATCTCAGATTCCATTTGTTTCAATGCTTGTCGTTTGGCACAGCGCGTCGAAGCAAATGCCATTATCACCATGACTTTTTCAGGCTATACCGCCTATAAAATTGCCTCACAGCGCCCGGCTTCACAAATTTTTGTTTTTACCCATAACCGCAAAATACTGACACAACTCAATTTAGTATGGGGCGTCCAAGCATTTTACTATAACAAACGCATTTCCACCGACCACACTATTGCTGACATCAAACACATGATGAAAGAAGAGGGCTACCTTCATATCGGTGATGTCGTTATCAACGTAGCGTCTATTCCACTTGAAGACCTCGGTGGATCCAATATGTTGAAGCTCTCTTACGTAGATTAACGGAAGGCGGCAGCTTTTTATTCGCTTACCTTTACTACATGAATCAAACTTGGAAACTCCGGGTTCAAGAACCTGTATCTGCTGTTTTGGCACTCGCCGAAGAACTCAAAATTCCACATTTTGCGGCACAACTACTTTTGCAAAAAGGCATAAGTACTCGTGCCGAGGCGGTGCAGTTTTTTAAGCCACAACACCACGCATTACATGATCCATTTTTAATGCGCAACATGAGTTCGGCGGTGCTTCGCCTTACCCAAGCCATCACCAAGCAAGAGAAGGTACTCTTGTACGGCGATTACGACGTCGATGGCACAACTGCCGTGGCACTTATGGCTGAACAGTTACAGCTGTTTGGCTTGTCTTGTACGTATTACATCCCGGATCGCTATAAAGAAGGTTACGGCGTTAGTGAGGCCGGCATCGATTTTACCATTCAAGAGGGTTTTCAGTTGCTTATTACACTAGATTGCGGCATCAAAGCACATGCAACCCTTGCGCGCGCTAAAGCAGCAGGTATGGATATCATTGTTTGCGACCACCACCAACCCGACACTACTTTACCTCCAGCAATTGTCCTGAATCCAAAACAACCCGAGTGCGTCTATCCCTACAAAGAATTGTCGGGTTGCGGCGTCGCTTTTAAGCTTTTGCAGGGGCTTTATATCCACCACCAAATCGAATTAGAACCGCTCTACAGAAGTCTTGATCTAGTTGCCCTCTCCATCGGGGCCGATATCGTAGAACTGCTCGACGAAAACCGAACGCTGTGCGCCAAAGGACTATTGCAACTTAATGCAGCGCCTAGGCCAGCGTTTTTAGCTATTTTAAACCTTGCTGCCAAAGCGCTGCCGCTTTCACTCAGAGACCTCGTCTTTATTTTGGCACCGCGCATCAATGCCGCTGGCCGAATTGCATCTGGAAAGCGGGCCGTAGACTGGATGCTCAGTAATGATCAACATGAAATCGACGATCTGGCTACCGCCATCAACAACGACAACACCACCCGACGTTCCCTCGACCAAGAAATAACCGCGCAAGCCCTCGATCAAATTGCAGCAGACCATTCCTTTGCTTCTAAGCTATCTACAATCGTATTTCAGCATGACTGGCACAAAGGTGTTGTCGGAATTGTTGCCTCAAGGCTCATAGAAACGCATTTTAGGCCTACAATCGTGCTCACGGAGTCCAACGGAGTCTTGACGGGTTCAGCGCGCTGTATGGCGCCCTTACACCTATACGAACTCCTTGAAGCGTGTCAAGCGCACCTCATTCAATTTGGCGGCCACCAATTTGCAGCTGGCCTCACATTATTACCTGATCAATTGCCAGCTTTTACTGCTGCTTTCGAAACTGCAGTTGCTGCAGCATTGGGCACGCAGCAACTGCAGCGTGAGATAGACATCGATACGCCACTTCAATTCAAAGAACTTGGCTCCAACCCACATGTTCACTTTCCTCGCATCCTTCAAATTCTCAATGCCTTTGAACCATGCGGGCCGGGAAATATGCCCCCTGTTTTTATAGCGACCAATTGTATGGTAGTTGAATACAAAGTGCTAAAGGGCACCCATCTCAAACTTAAACTTATGCAAGAAGACTCCAAAGTAGTTATAGACGCTATTGGCTTTAAGCTCGCCGCATTTGAAAAAGAATTAGCGGTAGGTGTTTTTGTGGATATTGTTTTTCAGATAACTTCAAATACCTACATGAACCGAACAACGCTGCAACTCAACATCCAAGATTTGTGCATGAGCGCCTAAGTTTGTGTAAGTTTGTATTATGTTTACAGGAATAATTGAAGAAGTTGGGGAAGTAAGCTCCATACAAAAAGAGGCTGGAAATATCCATTTTACCATTGCCTCTGCCTTATCAGCAGGTTTTAAAATTGACCAAAGTGTGGCACACAATGGATGTTGCTTAACAGTTGTTGCTCAAAACGAAAAAGAACATGTCGTTACCGCTATACAAGAGACACTCCTCAAAACGAATTTAGGCACTTGGCAGGTAGGTAGCAAAATCAATATAGAGCGCTGTATGCAGCTTGGCGGCCGACTAGACGGCCACATGGTTCAGGGCCACGTCGATTGCATCGGTACTTGCACCGAAGTAATTGATGAAAACGGCTCTTGGCGCTTTACTTTTGAGCATCCCAATTCGTATGTTACCGTAGAAAAGGGCTCCATTACCGTTAACGGCACGAGTTTAACCGTGGTGGATTCGCAAAAAGGCCGCTTCTCGGTGTGTATCATACCTTACACTTATGAACACACCAATTTCAAGCAAATTGAAGTGGGTATGCAGGTGAATCTTGAATTTGATATCATCGGCAAATATGTGGCGCGCTACCTAGGCTTGCAGCAAGCTTAAGCTTAAAAATGAACATAAAAAAAGGGCGGCCCGCAGGGCCGCCCTTTTTGTTAAGCGTATATTTCTTAGTTGCGAGCTGGCGCAGCTGGTTTTGGTGTTGTTCCTGGCGCTGTTGTAGGTGCAGGATCTTTGATGCCTAATGCTTTTTTGGCAACCGCATCATTAGGTTCTATTTGAAGGATTTGTTCGAAATAAGATTTTGCTTTTTCGAGGTCCTTGTTGGCAGATTTTGAATAATAATCGGCAACGTAGCGCAAAGACTCTAAAACAAACGCTTTTTTAGATGCTTGACTGCGGTCTTCTGGCTTTACAATTTCAGTTACTTTCAAGTAAAAAGGGAAAGCCATCCATTTTTCATTGTTGGTGTCCATTTTATAGTTAGAACGACCACGGTAGATGTAGCCTGGCACATAAGTAGAATCGTTCTTAATCACTAAAGTAAAGATGCTATCTGCGGATTTGTAGTCGTTGCGACCAAAATAATATGCTTTGCCAAGTTCGTAAAGTTCCGGAGCCAAGAGCTTACCATTCTTTTGACGACGCACTTCATATGCACTGATTACTTTTTCATACATTTTGTTTTTTGTATACAATTTGAGAAGGTCGTTTGCCAACTCTTTGTAACCTGCTTCGTTCATGGCAACAGCTTTTTCAAATGCGATAATTGCCAAGCTATCCTGTGCTTTCTTTTGATGTATAGTACCTCTAATTTTGTAATCTTGGTAGTTGATTTTGTCTTGAGGAACCATTGCGAAAAAGCGATCAGATGCAGCCAAGGCTTTGTCTAAGGCAAGGCTATCGGTAGTGCAGTCATTGTATGCAAACGTGTAAAAACGCTCGATGAAGAAATTTTGAACTCCGCCTTTAACGAGAACATCTAACTGAGGAATCATTTCACACCATTGTTTAGCGCCGTATAACGCATTCACATAACGGTATCTTGAGTCGAGGTTATTGTTGAGCTCGAGGTATTTCTCCCAGTTTTCAATTGCTTTTTTGTTTTTGCCAAACATCATGTAAAGCTCAGCGTTTAAACGGTAAGCAGGAGCGTAAGTAGGGTCAATAGCTTTTGCTTCATTATACATTTTGTTGGCTTCTTCTTCGTTGCGTGCACGCTGATAAATGAGTGCTTTGCGCACGATGCCTCGTGGAGATTTCGGATTAATGACCAAAACTTGGTTGTATGCCTTCAATGCCTCTGAAGCGTCAGAAGAGTTGCGTGCATAGAGCGCATCGCCTTTCAATAAGTAGTTGTCTTCGTTGGTAGGATCTTTCAAGATCGCTTCTTCGAGTAGGATGAGTGCTTCGTCTAGGTTTTTAGTCGGTGCTTCAATGTAGATTTCAGCTATACCACGAATGACTTCAGCTTTTTTGAGTTTGTCTTTTTTGGTCAGCAAAAGGGCCTTGGTAAACTCAGCTTTAGCCTCGGTAGTTTTTCCATCTAACCAAAGCACGCGTCCGTAGCCAACGAGTGGCATAGCGCGGAGTTTGTCCACTTCGTAACCTTTTTTCCACATCATTTTTGCGGAATCAACTTCTTCCATTTCAAAGTAGCAATCGCCATAGTAGAAATAGTTCTCACCATTGATAGGATCAGCTGCAACTAACTTTTTAAAGTCATTGAGTGCTTCGCGGTAACGTTCGTTTTCTGTTTTTGCGTTTGCAACTTGTAAGCTCTGAGCATAGTTGAGCCCAGAAATCAGAAGCGTACTGAAGAGTAAGATGCGTTTCATGTCTGTTTAATTTAACTTAAATTCCGGCCAAAAATAGCCTAGTTTTTTGGGATACAAAAATTGTGCCCCTTATTATTTTTTACAAAATTATTGTAGAACGAGTCTAACAGGGGTAAGTGCAGGTACTAAACCTGATTTTTGAATGATGAGCTGTCCTTTGTCGTCTTTTTTCATGAATAAAACAAAACCAGTATGAAGACCAGATCTGCGTCCCTTATTGATGACCCAGATATCGCGAATGAGCGGATATTCTTTGGTGTAGATAAAACCAGCATATGGTTTGCAGGCATCGGCAATGTTGTTTGTGTAAACCGAAGCTACTTTGAGTCCGGCCATGAAGGCCATTGAAGTGGGGTCTTCTTGGTCAGATATCCAGTTAAGGCCGATGATGCCAATTGCGTTAGGATGTGTTTTAACGTAATCAATGACTTCTTCATTAGATTGAAGGGCTGAAACCCGCGAAGAAAGTTGCTCAATTTGGAGCATATTGGTGAGGTAGTTGAAATTGGCAGATCCTTTTTGGTCAAATACAATTTGATTGAGTGTAGTTTTGGATGGCAGTAGAGCCTTGTCGTTTGACAGCAGTTTTTTAATTTGTGAGACGCTTAAGACGGTGTCGGTCATAGAAGGGTGCATGATGATCACAATTGCGTCCGTGGCAATTTTGTCACTGCGGTAGGAGACGTTCTTGCTTTTGAGGTATTCCTTTTCTTTGTCGTTGAAGTTGCGAGATACCACAATTGTTTTGGTCTTGTTGGCGTAAAATGCATCGATAATTTCATTTTCAGCGCTGTAGGTGGCTGTTACTTTGGCTTTAGGGTACTGACTTTCAAAAGTAGCAATTGATGTGCTGAACAAAGGCTTAAAGGATTCTTCCACATAAATATGGGCTTTGCCGCGACCGTGCGCATCTTTTTGATAAACAAATGGGTTGTTGTTGCTGTCGCAAGCACTGAAGAGCAGCACAAAAAAGAGAAGGAATCCGCTTGTTTTCATCACTTTTGATTGATTTTAAAACTATTATATACACGCCAGCCTCGAAAAGCGCCATAGCCGATAAACACCACGACTAATACATTTTTGCGCCATGGTTCCATCGCGATGAGGTCGGTGGTTAGCAGCACAATTGCAAAGCAAAGGCAAAGCAATACAACCAATAAACCAAGAGATAGCTGAACGTATTTCATGTTTTTTAGGGAAAAAAAATCCCCATCGAGATGGGGATTTAATAATTGTTGAAATGGACTATTGCGTGTCGTAAATAATTGGAACGCGTACCCAGAGTCTTACAGGACGACCTGCATTTTTGGCAGGGGTCCAATTTGGCATTTGGTTAATGATGCGAAGTGCTTCTTTGTTACAAGCTGGGCACTCTACAATTGGGCGTTCAACACTTGCATTGGAGATGCGGCCGTCTTTTTCTACAACGAAGCGCACCACGACCCGTCCTTTAACTTCTAATTCAAGGGCTTCTTCTGGGTAGTCGATAGTGGCGTTGATAAACGCATTTAACTTATCGTAACCACCAGGGAACTCGGCGTCTTCTTCTGCGACATCTACTACAGCTTCTGGTTGTTCAGGCTGAACATCTGTCATGCCTGGGCCATCATCTTGGGTGTTTGGTAGGCCCCAATCTGTATCACCTTCGTTGTTTTCAGTTGAGATAGTTGTATTCTCTAACTCGGCTTGCGACACCAACTCTTCCTCGACGTATTCGTCTTCTGCTACTGGTGCAATAAACGCTGTTGTTTGCGTCATTGGCGGTGGTGGCGGCACGTCAGGTGGTGGTGGTGGTGGAACATCCTCTTTAGGTGGCGCAATGGTGAAGTTTTTATCACTCACCTTTGGCTTCTTTACTTCTTCTTTTGGAAGGTTCTTAATGATTAGGGTAGCAACAAATGCCAATGCTGCAAGGGCAACAAGGCCGCCCAAAATGAGCGTCATGCGTTTGTTGTAGCCTGAACGAAGAACGTAGGCGCCATATTCGCGGTTGCGATGGGCAAAAACGGCTTCATTGCGGCTTACGGAGGTAATGGCTTCCCAGTTGCGATTGACGTAGTAATCGAATAGGGAGAAACCTGTTACAAGAGCGACGATAACATAAATGACTGTCATGACCTTAGTTTTTTTCTTTTAACAATTCTTTCTCTCCGGCTGACAAGTCTGTTGGTGCAATAACACCTACACTTGCAATCTTGAGTTCGTCCACTAGATCAATAAAACTTTTGCAGAGTGCTTTGTCGTCGGTTTTGATCAAGACCTTTACGGCCTCTCTTCTTACCGTTAGATCATTGAGCTTTCTGTCGTAGGTAGTGTCTGCAATTTGTTTGCTGTCAAGCTTCTTATCAAGTTCAACCTTATTTCTTATAACGTATTCGTTCCAAGAAGCTAACAATTTTCGTACACTATTTTCTCCAGATCCAAAATTGGCTTCACTAAGTTCGGTAGAGCCGTTCTTTCCAGGTCTGGATTTTGAGTAAAATTCACCAAGGTAGTAGTAAACTTTGTCATCGGATAAGATGAAGGTGGCAACGTTGTTTGCCTTAGGCGCATCAACGTTTTCATCTTTGGGTTTTGCGGGGTAGTTGAGTGGCAGCACCTTAGGCTTGCTAAAGGTGGAGGTCAAGACGAAGAACGTAAGGAGGAGGAACGCGAGATCGACCATAGGGGTCATGTCTACGTGCGTTGATCCTTTCTTGGCTCTTTTCTTGCCTTTGCCGTGGTCGCCACCGCCGCTTTCTGCGATTTGTGCCATGTGTGTTTAGTTAACCGGAATTGCTTCCGCAGAGGTTACAAAATTCAAATTATTCAAATTCAATTCTCTGAATACATCGATCACTACTTGCGCATCTTTGTACAAGGTTTTGGAGTCTACGCGCAAAATGAATTTAGGCTTGAAGTCTTCCATTTTGGGCTCGCCACCTTTGAGCTTCGCTTCTTCGAAAGCGGTGCGGCCGGTGTTGCCAGCAGCTGTTGCTGCATATGAAAGCCAATCTAAAAGTTCATTTTTTGTAGAGTCGGTAGGTATCCCTTTTGTTGGGAAACTTGCACGTTTTGCGGCTTCGGTGTTCATGTATGCAGGAAGTTCTTGCATGGTACAACCAAAGGTTGACATAAAAGAAAACTCTTCAATTTTCTCCTCACTAAGACCGATCTTATATTTTTGGAGCATACTGTTGAGCATTTCTTTGCGGGCTTCGGCATCTGAAAGGTTGAAGAACACGCGACCGTCTTTGTCTAGGGTAACCATCAAGACGTTTTCAGGGATGATTTTATCACTGATACTAGATGGGGTTTCTACGGTTACGGGTTCGGCATTTCTGAAGGAAGCCGTCAACATAAAGAAGGTTACAAGCAAGAACGCCAAGTCCACCATAGGCGTCATGTCTATGGAAGGAGTGCCTTTGGGCATTTTGATTTTTGGCATTGCTTGAGTTATTACTTAATGATGAGTCAATTAGTTGTTGGCTGCGAAGTCTTGTACAATCGTAAAGCTTGCTTCGTCGATACCGTAGGTCATGGCGTCGATTTTTGTAGAGAAGAAGCTAAATGCGATGATCGCGATTGTAGAACCAGCAATACCAAATGCCGTGTTGATAAGGGCCTCAGAGATACCTGTAGAAAGTTCTGCTGTATCCGGAGCACCTTGAGACATCGCGGCAAATGAACGGATCATACCAAGTACCGTACCGATCAAACCGATAAGTGTAGAGATAGATGCTGTTGTAGAAAGAACTGGTAAGTTTTTAGAAAGCATTGGCAACTCTAAAGAAGTAGCTTCTTCGAGTTCTTTTTTCAGAGCTTCTAACTTTTGTTCTTTGTCCATGTCTTTTTCGTTCAACATTTGTTGGTATTTCACCAAACCTGAACGAACAACATTAGCTAATGAACCGCGTTGAACATCACAAGCTTCGATAGCGCCATTGAAATCTTTGGCAGCCATGAGTTCTTTGATTTTTTCAATAAATAAGTTTGCTTTTCCTTTACCGTTAGCCAACAACAAAGTAACCAAACGCTCAATCGTGAAAATTAATACGATAAGGTTGATCGCAACAAGACCTGGTACGATGAAACCACCTTTGTAGATAACTCCCATTAGGTTTCCTTCAACTGGTTCAGCTTCTGGATTTCTGTCCACGAAGTTTCCTGGGTCACCAAAAATGTATTTGTAAATTAAGATACCTGCAATTAGTGCAAGTGCAATAGCCAGAAACGCAACAATTGCTGAAAATCCCCCGGCGGTTTTTTGTTTTTTGTCCATAATGATCGTTTTTAATTTTTCATTTTTACAATTGAACGCCAAATATAAAAAAACTTTAGCCCCTTTTCAAAACGAAAT
>JAIXXP010000007.1 GCA_027490665.1 Cryomorphaceae bacterium
CCTTTGTAACGGCTGCATTCGAGTTCGTATTCTTCCTCGTTTTGATGACCAAAAATTTGCATGATTTCTTGCTTCGAAGCATGTGCAAAAATGTCATCGTATGCCTTTTGATCAAATGGGATCAAATGCAATCTATCAGTAGAAATGAGCGTGTTTTGATCGGAGGAAATGAACACGTTTTTCTTCCTAGATGGGCGTTTTTGAAGGTCGCCATCGCAATTAGGACAGACGCGTTTCAAGCGCTCATTTGCGCATGTTGCACAAAACGTGCATTCATAAGAGCAGATAAAGGCCTCTAAAGAATCTTTAGTTAATATTTTTGCGCATAATTCGCAGGTTTCTTTGAGGTGTAGCATGGGGCAAATTTACTATCTTTGCTTTTATGCGCAATCTCATCGCTTTTTTGCAACGTTTCCGGATCTTTTTGGTCTTTGCTGTGCTGCAAATTTTAGCCCTCACTTGGTATGTCACTTACCTGAGTTTTCCGCGCAATCAATTCCTGACAACCAACAACAACATCGCCATTCAATTTCTAGAATGGGAACACGACCTCACCAAACATTTCAACCTCAGCAAAAACAATTCCCAACTGCAATGGGAGAACATTTATTGGCGTAAAAGACAGCCCCAATTTATGTACCAGCTGTCAAGATCAAAAGTAAAGGTCAACGACACCGTTTACGAGCAGCAATACACCTACATTCCGGCAGAGGTCATTAATTCTAGCGTAGACCGACGCAACAACTACTTTACGCTTAACGTTGGTAGCGTACAGGGCATCAAGCGTGGCATGGGCGTTTTTTGTCAGGAAGGTGTAGTTGGCGTCATTCACTACGCGAGTAAGCACTACAGTTTGGTCAAAACAGTATTGACCAGCGACATAAATATCGACGTCAATATCCGCATGAAAAAATCGGATCTACCGGGCTTACTCAAATGGGATGGTATTGACGCACGCTATGGCATGATCACCGGAATCAACAACGACCTTCGTATTAAAAAATGGTCAAAGGTTGAAACGCGTGGAGGTTCGGGTATTTTCCCGAAAGGAATTCCAGTGGGTAAAGTAAGCCACACAGAACCAATCGAAGGGCAAGCGCTATGGAAGGTAGAGATTCGTTTTGCTGCCGATTACCGTCGCTTACAAAGGGTGTACGTGATAAAAAACTTACATTTAGCAGAGCAAACTGCTTTAGAAGCCCGCATTCCAGAAGATGAATAAGCCATGAACGTTGTCTACAAACATATCATCCGCTTTGTCGTTTTTGCCTTTTTGCAAGCCTTGGTCTTCAATCAATTGAATATTGGTTTTGGTATCCATCTCATGATACAGCCGCTGTTCATCATGTTGCTGCCTTTTGAACTTACTGTAATCCCCATTATGGGCATTGCATTTTTAATGGGATTGGTCATCGACATCTTTTCAAATACATACGGGCTCAATACCTCCTCACTTGTCTTGATGGCTTATTTACGACCTATCGTCTTTAAATTTTACGGACCACGCGAAGGTTACGACCCACTAAAAGAACCTACCTCCCAAGACATGGGCACCAACTGGTTTACTGTCGTATACGGTATTCTCCTTGGGTTACATACATTTTGGTTCTTTTTACTTGAAATTTTCGAAATCGGCCGTTTAGGTTTCATCTTGCAAAAAACAGTGCTCAGCGGGGGGCTTTCCTTCCTGTTAGCGCTTCTCATTCAAAGTTTCATTTTGAATAGCAAACAGAAAAAATGAACCTAGACGCGCGCAGAAATGTCATCCTTAGTTTCATCTTTTTGGTGGTAGGCATCTACCTCGTTCGCTTGTTTTATATGCAAGTCATTGACGACACCTGGACACTCCGCGCAAATGAAATTGCCGAAAAACGCAAAGAAATATTTCCGCCCAGAGGTGTAATTTTTGACCGCGGCGGCAAAAAAATAGTTACCAACCAGACCTACTACAACCTCATGATGGTCGAAGACAGCATTGTCGATCTAGACACCGCTGCTTTTGCCAAACTCATTGGCTGGACCCGCCAAGAAGTACGGAATCGCTTCAAAGAAATTGTAGATGGCGAGGGCTCATATTACAATAAAATCACTGGCAAACGCACGCCCAATTACCAAACCATCAGAGCCTATCCATTTCTCAAAGAGCTCACTCTGGAGGAAATGTCCAAGATTGCCCCTCACTTAGCCAATTTCAAAGGATTTTACGAAGAAGCCACGAGCGCACGCAATTACCCTTACAAAAGTGCGGCTAATATTTTGGGCTACCTCTCTGAGGTATATCGCGAAGAAATCGAAATTGACCACTTTTACAAACCTGGCAACAACATTGGGCGTGCAGGCATAGAACGTTTTTACGAAAAAGAACTGCGCGGAATCAAAGGCATTAAATACATCGTAACCTCAGCACTCAACAACGCAATAGAATCTTATGCCGACGGCAAATACGATACCACGGCGCGCCAAGCCGACCCTTTGAAAATGGGAATGGACGTCGTGCTGCAAACCTATGGCGAAAGGCTCATGAGCAAGAAAAAGGGCTGTATTGTTGCTATTGAACCATCTTCTGGCGAAATTCTCAGTATGGTTTCTGCACCTTCTTACGACCCCAATTTACTGGTGGGCAAGCGCAATATCAGCGCCAATTATCCTAAATTGGCCAGAGACCCTAACCTACCACTCTTTCCTCGACCACTACAAGCCGAATACCCTCCCGGATCCATCTTCAAATTAGTCCAAAGTTTAATTGGCTTACAAGAAGGTGTCATTACTGCAAATTCCGGATTCCCCTGCGACAAAAGTATGGTTGGTTGTCACAATCACCCATCGGCTCGCAACATCGCCGAAGCTATCAAGTTTTCTTGTAACCCTTATTATTACCAAGCTGTTCGTCGAATAATTCAACAAGGTGTCAAGAGAAATAATTTCGCCGATGCCGAATACGGATTAAATAAGTGGTACAAATACATACGTAGCTTCGGACTAGGCAAAGAACTAGACGCCGACGTTTCAGGTCAACGACCTGGGCTCATCCCCAATTCAGACTTCTACGACAAATGGTATGGTCACCACACTTGGGCATTTTCTACCATTCGTTCTATTTCTATTGGGCAAGGCGAGGTCAAACTCACGCCGCTGCAAATGGCCAATATTGTAGCCATCATTGCCAACAAAGGCTGGTATTACACCCCTCACTTCGTCAAGTCGATTGGCTATCGCGGACCGCTTCCTCAATTCCGAAAAAAACACTGGACCATGATAGACAGGCGCCATTTTGACCCGGTTATTGAAGGAATGCGTTTGGTTGTCAATGAAGATGGTGGAACTGGAAAACAAGCCCGCATGGACAACATCATCGTATGCGGTAAAACCGGAACCGTGCAAAACCCACATGGCGAAGACCACTCTGTGTTTTTTGCCTTTGCACCTATGAAAAACCCCAAAATTGCCATTGCTGTATTCGTTGAGAATGCTGGCTGGGGAGGCTCTTGGGCAGCTCCTATTGCCCAACTCATGATCGAGAAATACCTGAAGCGTAAAGTCACTGACAAAGACAAAGAAAAACGCATGATTGAAGCTCAGATTGCCTTTAAAAACGTCGACTAATGCGCAAAGAAGAAAGCCTCACCGAACACCTTGATTGGCCGCTTTTCGGCGCACTCATAACCATGTTGATACTCGGCTTAGCCACTGTATACTCTGTGGCGTACAATGAAGAGGCTCCATCCCTCTTTAATTTTTCCGAAAAATACGGCCGACAATTATTTTGGATACTCTTTTCGTTGTTTTTAGGCTTACTTGTATTTTTAATTGATTCAGATATCTACCGAAAGTTCGCCATTCCCATCTACCTCTCGACCTTAGTCTTATTGGTTGTGGTCTTATTCATGCCAGCAGTCCACGGCGCACATGCTTGGTTGGGTGTTGGTTCATTTGGTGTGCAGCCAGCCGAATTTGCCAAAATTTCTACCTCCCTACTTCTTGCCAAATACATCAGTGGACTCACCGTAAAGCAACAAACTACCGGAACAGTACTTACAGCAAGCAGTATTCTACTGATCCCAATGGTGCTTATTCTCTTGCAACCCGATGCCGGAACATTCGTCGTCTTTACCTCCTTTTTGTTTGTAATGTATCGAGAAGGGCTCACTTTTGACCCTATACTTCTCAATTTTGTGAATGCTATTCCTGGTGTTCGATACAAAGAAACATGGGTTGGTTCGCACTTCATCCCTATTCTTTTTGCACTTGTATTTCTCAGCATTATTACTTTATTACTCGACAGCGTTATTTTTCATGTGAATCTCTTTGGCTGGGATCTCGAACTAAGTGGGTCTTCTGGTGTTATTTTCGGACTTGTCCTCATCTATACGCTATCGTGGTTGCTCATGCAGCGTTTCAGTACACGTCGAGAGCGCTCGCGCATGATGATTGTTCTCACGCTTGGCTTACTCATTGCTAGCACTTTAAGTTTCATTGTGGACAAAGGTTTTGACATGCTCAAAACGCACCAAAAAGACCGCATCGAACTCTTCTTGGGGCTGCGCGAAGACCCCAACGGCGACGACTACAACCGCAACCGGGCCATGGCAGCAGTAGGTTCAGGTGGTTTTTTAGGAAAAGGTTACCGAGAAGCTTCTGTTTCAAGTGTGCGCTCTAACCACGTACCTGAAAGCGAAACCGACTTTATCTTTTGTCCCTTCGCGGAAGAATGGGGGTTTGTAGGTGTCGTCGTATTGTTTGGCTTGTACTTTTTTGTTTTATTTCGCATCATTATCATTGCTGAGAGGCAACGTGCCGCATTCAATAGAATCTATGCCTATTGTGTAGCCATGATTTTATTCTACCACTTTGCCATCAATATTGGCATGAATATCGGCTTTGCGCCCGTTATTGGTATTCCGCTGCCGTTTTTTAGCTACGGGGGCTCTTCCATGATGTCATTTAGTGTCATGCTATTTATATTATTGAAACTCGATGCGCAACGCAAAGATGTTTTACGCTAATTTGTTGTAAATAAGAACTTATGAAAAAAAACGCAACTGTTTTGAATGAGCAAGAACAAAAAAAGATGACCAAATTGTTCTGGATTTTATCCTTGCTTCCGTTTTTTTTGGTGGCAAGTATTCTCTTATTACAGTCCGAAGACGACCTTCCGCCAGTATCTATGCTAGACAACCCGCCGGAACTTCAAGCTTCGCTTATTCTCGCTAAAAAAAGCGTTAAGGAAGACACCGTAATTGGTCGTTTTTGGCAAGTGAACCGAACAAGTGTCAAGTACCGCGAGATATCACCTTTTGTAACTGACGCCCTCATTTCTACAGAAGACGAACGATTTATACAACATTCCGGAGTAGATTTCCGCGCTTTGGCTCGTTCTTTCACCTCATTAGGCCGCTCTGGTGGTGCCTCTACTATTCCACAACAGTTGGCTAAATTACTCTTTACCTTACAACAGCGCCAACGCGAAGAAATCGCCCGTGCCAGCGGTACGCGCCTCGAACTTCCGTATGTAGGAGGCATCCTAGGTAAATTCCGACGCGTTAGCGAAAAAGCCCGTGAAAACATCATTGCAAAGCGTCTTGAAGAACGATTTACCAAAGAAGAAATCATCACGATGTACCTCAATCAGTTCGATTTCCTATACAATGCAGTTGGAATTGAAAATGCTTCCAGGGTATATTTCAATAAAAGTCCGAAGGACCTCAGCAAATCAGAAGCAGCTACCTTGGTTGGTCTTTGCAAGAACCCGACAATCTACAATCCGTACAGCTATCAAATTCGCAATTACCGCGCAAAAATAGCTGAAAACAAAGGTATCGCGCTCAGTGCCGTTACCAAAGACGAAATTTTAGTGGCCCGCGCCAAAGACTCTACTACTGCCCATTTACGACGCAATCAAGTGCTCTTTCAATGGCTCAAAAACAGCGAAAAAGGCAATGAAGCACTGCGCACTAAAATTACCCGCGAAGAATACAACAAACTGATTCAAACACCTATCGTGATCCGTTACCGCTCTCTGGACCACAAAGAAGGAATGGCTCCGTACTTCAGAAAAGAACTCCGCACAGAGGTCCAGTCTATTTTATTAGCCAAAAAAGCCGACGGCACCTTCAAGTACTTGCGCGAAGACGGCAACCCTTATGATATCGACGCCGATGGTCTCAAAATCTATACCACCATTAACCCTACTATGCAGCGCTATGCTGAGGCGGCGGTCGAAAGACACATCAAAGATGAACTTCAGCCTCAATTTGACCTCAACAACAAAGGCCTCAAAAATTATCCCTTCTCCAATAGCATCAAGCCAGAAATTGTAGAACAAATCATGACCTCTGCGCGCCATAACTCTGACCGCTATAAAAAATTAGTCGCATTAGGCCTGACAGAAGCAGAAATCAATAAAGAATTCAATCTGCCTGTCGAAATGACGGTTTTCAGTTTGAAAGGCGAACGCGACACCGTCATGAGTCCCAATGATTCTATTCGTTACTACAAAGCTTTCTTACATGCCGGAATGGTATCCGTTGACCCGCGCACTGGTTTTGTGAAAGCATGGGTGGGTGGCATCAACTTCAAGCACTTTGGCTACGACCACGTTCGCCAAGGTAAACGCCAAGTTGGATCAACTATCAAACCTTTTGTATATGCAGCGGCGCTTTCCATGAAAGTCGTGAATCCGTGCACTGGCTTTTCTGCTGACGAATACTGCCTTGACCTCGTAGACCACAACACCAATAAAGTTGTTGGCCAATACTGCCCAGCTGGGCCAGCTGCACCAACTGTGCGCGACGGACTTGCGCAATCATCGAATAAAGTAACAGTTGCTGTTATGGGGCGCATGGGGTCTTTCAATCCAGTTCAAAAAACAGGTGGCCCTTACCAAATTGAGAAACTCCTCAAGAAAATGGAGATCGAACTCAACCCCAACGACGTCGTTCCTTCCATGTGTTTAGGCAGTATGGACCTCTCCCTTTTGCAAATGGTAGCTGCGCAATGTGTGTTCCCAAATAACGGTATTTACATCCGCCCTACTTTTATTGAACGCATCACAGACCGCAATGGAAAAGTTATTTACAGTGCTACCGAACACCGCGAGCAGGCGCTAAATGCTACCGTTGCCTACGAAATGCTGCAAATGATGAAAGGTGTCGTTAACTTTGGAACTGCCGGTAGCCTACGCGGTGGCCGCAGCTGGGGTGGTATTACTGCACCAACCGCAGGTAAAACTGGTACCACACAAAACAACTCTGACGGTTGGTTTGTAGGCATTACCCCAGAATTAGTTACTGGCGTTTGGGTTGGTGCCGAAGACCGCGCCGTACGCTTTAAATCCATGACTTGGGGCCAAGGTGGCCGTATGGCACTTCCAATTTATGGTTATTTCATGCAGCGCGTCTACAAAGACCCCGGCATAGCACTTTCTACCCGAGATTTCGACCAACCAACCGACTACGACCCTTCGGTCTACGACTGCACCGCAGCTCCACAACCCGAAACCGTAGACGAATCAGAGGTTCCATTTGAATTTTAAGACATGAACAAAGTAGTAAAAGACCCCGCAGCTGCGCTCGACGGTATTCAAGACGGCATGACCCTTATGGTTGGCGGTTTTGGTTTGTGCGGGATACCCGAAAACTCCATTGCCGAACTCGTCAAGATGGGCACCAAAAACCTCACTTGCATTTCCAACAACGCCGGCGTCGACGACTTTGGTTTGGGCCTTTTGCTGCAAGCAAAGCAAGTCAAAAAAATGATCAGCTCCTACGTTGGTGAAAATGATGAATTCGAACGTCAAATGCTCAGCGGCGAACTCGAAGTAGACCTCATCCCGCAAGGTTCTTTGGCCGAACGCTGCCGCGCTGGTGGAGCAGGTATTCCAGCATTCTTTACTCCTGCTGGCTACGGAACTGAAGTAGCTGAAGGCAAAGAAGTGCGCATTTTTAACGGAAAGCCACACATTTTAGAGAGTGCCCTTACCGCAGACTACGCCATTGTAAAAGCATGGAAAGGTGACACCGAGGGCAACCTCATCTACAAAGCTACTGCTCGCAACTTCAACCCCATGATGGCTATGGCAGGTAAAATTACCATTGCGGAGGTTGAAGAACTGGTGCCCGCTGGCACTTTAGACCCCAACCAAATTCATACACCTGGTATCTTCGTACAACGAATTTTCCAAGGAGAAAAATTTGAAAAACGCATCGAACAACGCACTGTTCGTTCCAAACAATAAGCACATGGCACTCGACAAAACAGGCATCGCCAAGCGCATTGCACAAGAATTACAAGATGGTTGGTATGTCAATCTTGGCATTGGTATTCCTACACTTGTAGCCAACTACATTCCAGAAGGCATTGAAGTAGAGTTTCAATCTGAAAACGGTATTTTAGGCATGGGTCCCTTTCCATTTGAAGGCGAAGAAGACCCAGACCTCATCAATGCTGGCAAACAAACCATTACAGCTCGCGCTGGTGCTTCCTTCTTTGATTCAGCGATGTCATTTGCCATGATTCGCGGCCAACATGTACAACTCACCGTTCTTGGCGCTATGGAGGTTTCGCAAAATGGCGACATCGCTAACTGGAAAATCCCAGGGAAAATGGTCAAAGGAATGGGCGGCGCCATGGACCTCGTGGCATCAGCAGACAACATTATTGTTGCCATGATGCACAGCAACAAAGCAGGCGAATCCAAAATACTGAAGAACTGTACGCTCCCTCTAACGGGTGTGGGTTGTGTCAAAAAAGTTGTTACCGAATTGGCTGTCTTGGAAATCAAAGATGGTAAATTTCACTTGATTGAACGCGCCCCAGGTGTTAGTGTCGAAGAAATCATCTCCAAAACAGAAGGCGACCTAGTTGTACCAGACTTTGTTCCCGAAATGCAACTCTAATTGCAAGAGTTCCCGATAGCATATCGCTTTGCCATTTCAGCAGCTCTTGCCGCAAGCAAGGCCATAATGGCCATTTACGAACAAAATTTCGAAAGCAAAGACAAAGCAGATGGTTCTCCCGTAACAGCCGCAGACCTCGCTGCAAGTGCTTGTATTGAAGAAATACTTGCTCCGCTGGGCATTCCAATTACTGGAGAAGAAAGCGACAAAGCTCCTTATGAGCAGAGACAGCATTGGCAACAGTGTTGGTGTATCGATCCACTAGACGGCACCAAAGAATTCATCAAGCGCAATGGCGAATTTGCCGTCAATATAGCGCTCATAGAAAATGGCGAACCTATTTTTGGACTCATTGCCTCTCCTGTTCAAGAAGAAATATTATTAGGATCAAAAGTTACTGGCGTTTTTGTATTTGATTTTCAAGATTGGGAAGTCCAAGATAAATGGATCCAACTCACTGCGTCATTCAACACAAATAATCCTTTAGTAATGGCTTGTTCGCGAAGCCACCATAGCGGGCCCGTTTTACAAATCATCAATTCCATTAAAGAAGAAGGCTACGAGCTAGACTACATCAAAAAAGGATCAGCTCTAAAGTTTTTTGATTTAGCACGTGGGGCTGCCGATATTTATCCGCGCTTTGCTCCCACCATGGAATGGGACATCGCTGCTGGTCAGGCTATTTTAGAGGCACTAGGTGGAGAGGTTGTGCATGCCGAAACGGGTGAGCCGCTTCGTTACAACAAAGCTAATTTGGTCAATCCGTATTTCATTGCTCGAACCCAAGCCATGAAAGAAAGCAAGCGTTAACGCTTGGATAAACAATCGATTTCTACAGTTGGGCCTACCATACAAATGCTCATCAAAGCAACTTCATGGTACTTCACCCAAACCTTCATGCCATCGGTTGGGGTGATATTGAAATCATTAAGGTTGATCGGCTCCAGTACCTCGCCATTTTGAAGCTTGATCACCAAACCACAACCATCTAAACCAGTATAGTCTTCAATTGTTGCCGCTTGAGCATTTTCACAGGATGTGCGTTCGCAGGAAACAAGAAATAAAGAAATAGTAAGAAAAACAAATAGGGACTTCATAACTTGACTGATAAAATTGCCTTTCGCAAACGTATTTAGATGTTTCCTTTTAAGATTAATAAAAGAAATAGAAGAAAAACAAGGCAGCGTCTTCACCTCGAACTCCTTCGTAATAACCAATTGTTGATCGATTGCCATCCATCACACGGCCATTATCAATGTAACCGATAGTCGATCTGTTGCCATTCATGATCCTACCATTATCGATATAACCTATGGTTGATCTATTGCCATTCATGACACGGCCGTTGTCAATGTAACCAATGGTAGATCTACTACCATTCATTATTCTGCCGTTGTCGATATAGCCAATCGTTGAACGAGACCCATTGGTAACCCTTCCGTTTTCAATATAGCCTACAGTAGAACGCGATCCGTTCATGAGGCGTTGCGCATTAGAATGAAGCGCTAAAAATACAAATGCAGAGAGTAGGAAAAACTTTTTCATGAGCTTACTTTTCTTTTTCCAAAAATACACTTCTTCTACTTATCCAAAGCATAAAAACTGCTATTATGGCACCTAAAACTATCAAAATGATGCGCTCCCATCCTTCAAGTGAAAAAGAAATTCGGGCTAAAAAAGTGGCCAGGACATAACCTGAATTTCGAATGACAAGGATTGTGTTCTGTAAATTTTTGGCACTACTCAATAGCAGCAGAACATCGACAAATGTGAGTAAAGTAAAAAACTCCGTGTAAAAAATATGTGACGGGTCCATAAGGGCAGCATGGTTGTCGGCATACTTGATTAAATCTACCAACCAAGTAGAGAAAGAATAGAAGGACAACGCAAAGAAAACAACCAATAGAAACACAGACATGCGCTCTTTGAGTTTGATAAAAGCTGCAGTGAGTTCGTATTTCACTTCGGTTCGTTTGGCATCGAGATGATAAAAAATCCAAACCAATAACAAAAGGGCGACAAAACCGGTAAGATCCTTGAGTAATTCGCTATTTAACAACGAAACCTTGCCTTCGGTAAGTTGGCCAATATCTTTAAAACAGTTGCGCAAGAGGATGAGCGCCATGATTTCTAGCTGCTTTGCCACACTTTTTGTATAACTCTGGCGCAGGTAGAAAATCAACAAATACACTTCATAAACAAGCAAAGAACTGAAAGGAGAAAACAAGGCTGCAAAAGGATTTCCGAAAAGATTTTCAGGAAAATATTGCGCATCTAGCAAGCCCATGCGCAACGCAAAAATGATGGCAGAATGCACTAAAAATGCGGTGATGCCAAAGTAGAGTGTCAGCTTCTCAAAGCGAGACTTAAAAGCAATAGTAAACATCAGCAATGGATTTAATCCATTGAAAGTAAGTTAATTAAATGACAATAAGGGCTATGTTATCGTTTATTTACGCTTTCTTCACAAACTCGGACTTCAAGCCCATTGCGCCGAAACCATCAATTTTGCAATCAATGTTGTGGTCGCCATCGTTGAGGCGGATATTCTTCACTTTTGTGCCTGCTTTAATAACAGGTTTTGGAGCGCCTTTAACAGGTAAATCTTTTATAACGACTACTGAATCGCCAGTTTGAAGCCGAGCACCATTGGCATCTAGAACAACGAGTTCATCGGCTGCAGCTACATCTGCTAACTTCCACTCAAAAGCACATTCTGGGCAAGTATATTGACCTTCTCCGCTCTCGTATCCATAGGGTGATTCACACGAGGGGCATTTTTGCAATTCTTCTGACATAAATTTTATTTATCACAAAGATAAAATTTACTTCTTCAAGTTGCGCTCATAAAGTGCTATCCATTGTTCAGCTGTCATTTTCTGCATGAGCTGACCTAACAAATCGTAGGGAATATGTTCGATTTTTTTAAAGCGCAGGCAACTTTTACCCATATCCAATTTCTGCGTGCTGTGCTTCGGATATTCAGCAACAAACCATTCCATTAAAGATGGATCTAGGTAGATACCCATATGGTAAAAATTGATGCTGTTTTTTTGAGAAGCTATACTTGCGAACGGTAGCGGCTCGGCTGGTTTGCAATGATAACCTGCAGGGTAAAGGCTATGTGGAATAACGTAACCTAACATGCCGTAACTGATGCCGGGTTCAAAACCTTGGGGTAAATTAGATACTATTGTTTGATGCAGTTTGGTGAACGCTTCCTTTCTATCTTCTGCTACATTCGCTAAGATTTCAACGATAGTGGTTTCTGGTGTTTTCATCGCAAGAAAAGTTCAACTATTACACGCTCACTCCAAACAACGAACCTACTCCGGCAGAAAGTGCCATGGCGATGCTTCCCCAGATGGTGATGCGCAAAATTGCCTTTCCAATATGGGAGCCACCCGTACGAGCAGCAGTGGCACCCAATAAAACCAAAGCAAGAATGGTAAAGCCATAGAGCCAAAATTCCATTCCCTTAAGTGGCGCAAATAAGATCACCAATAACGGAAAGACACCACCAACAGAAAATGCCGCGCCAGAAGCAAGTGCAGCTTGTATCGGATTGGCTTGCGTAATTTCGTTGATGCCGAGTTCGTCGCGTACGTGGGCAGCCAAAGCATCGTGGGCAGTGAGTTCTTGGGCAACAATGAGTGCAGTTTCTTTCTTGAGCCCTCGTTGCTCATAAATTTGAGCCAAAATTTGCAATTCTTCTTCGGGCATTTCGGCGAGTTCTTGCTTTTCTCTTTCGATATCGGCATGTTCGGTGTCCATTTGAGAACTCACAGAAACGTATTCGCCGGCAGCCATAGATAAAGCTCCAGCAACCAAACCTGCCACCGTTGCCAAAATAATTGGTTCTCTGGTAGAACTTGCCGCCGCCACACCAATAGCTAAACTTGATACAGAAATAATGCCGTCGTTGGCGCCAAGTACGGCCGCGCGCAACCAATTGCTGCGATGGATGTAATGGCTGTCTAGGTAGTTATCTAAGTTGATTTCACTCATAATGCAAGGCAAATTTGATCAAATCTAGGACTATTTTTTCGTCCAAATCTTTTAACGATTTAAATTTAATACAATACCCCGTTACTTTGGCTTTTCCTAAAGAATTTGCAAAACGAGTTTTCAAGATTTCTTTATCCTTCAGCCCCAACACATAAATTGAAAATCCGGTCGCATTCGGACTGATACCGATGCGGTACATCTGCTCCACCCTTCCATCTGAAAAATGATGCAGATAATTTCCAATGCCAAGTGCAGGGTTCGTAACGACCTTCCCTTCTTTGTCCTTTCCATCGTAGAAGGCGGCCTTTTCTTGTGGCGCCACTTTAGCAACAAGTTGCATGAGCTCTTGTAGCTCTAATTGTTTGGCATCAGGAAAGTGATGAAGGAAGGTATGCATCAACTTGAGACTCAAAAATATTCTGTTTTCTTTATCAATCGGTCACGCACATCCATTCCCTCAGTATGGCGCTTGACGAGTTTCAATTTGCCTTCTTTAAAAACAAAAGTAGAAGTGCGGTGCCAGCAGCAACCAGACTTTTCATGACTAATGACCTGTTTTTTTTGCGTATTGAATTCTAATAGCCAGCAAGACCTTTGCTCTTGTTCGGTTAAACCTGCATGATATACAAAACGATTACGTGTGGTATCAAAAAGATAGTAATTGTTGGTAGGAGAACCATAGCTTCCTCCATTTCCTGTCGAAAAAAGGAGGTCTTTGTAGCCATCAAAATTAACATCCTTATAATCAAAACCCAAGTTCTGATCGATCCAAAATTCATCGGACTTAATGACTTGCATGAGCTTGCCGGTTCGTACATTTGAAATTTTAACTTCAGAGTTCCCAAACATATTTTTAGGGTCGTAATCCTTGCAACTCAATTGAAAATACAAACTGTCAATGACAGTATTTCGGCTGAAATGTTCTTCAAAGATATAAGTGGTATCTAACTTAAAAGTTGCTGTTTTTTTTTCAAAGCGATATTCAGTGAAATGTACCCGATATGGGTTACCAGCTTCAGTTTCTTCGCTCGATTGCAAGACAAGCTCCCCCTTTTTATTTTTTATAAAAGCAGGGTTTTTTAGGTAATCAAAAAAAGCAAGTTTGAAGCGATGCTCAGCTACCTTGACAAACAAACCATACATACAGCCTCCTGTTCCGCAAGCACCAAGATTTACTAATAAATCAGCCTTATGGTCATTAGTTACATCTTTTCGAATGACAACACTTCGTTGCTTTCCTCCTTCCGGAAAAATCACTTTTCTGCCTTTGGGTTCTTTGATGTTAACTACAGTTGCCCAGAGGTCATCGGCGTAAATCTCGTAAATAAGTTCATTACTTTCTGTCTTTTTAGAAGAAGTTTGACGTCTTTGATGCGCATTGCTACAACCAAGCAAAAGCAAAGAAAGCAAACCTACCAAAAAGTCGGTAATCAACTTCATTCAAATACGCGTATTTATTTATTCAACTTCACCTTCAAGCCCAAAACAATATCGCTACCGCCTCCCTTGACTTTCGCTTGAATAACGGAGCTCTGCTGGGTGAGCAGATCAGTGTATTGAATGCTGGATGAGATGATGGTATTGAAACCAAAATAATGGCGGTAGCCTAAGTTCAGATAGACCCGATTGGCCAATCTGAAATCTTTGGAGGCGCCTAAATAAACAGCGCCCATATACTTGGAAACAACAGTACTCGAAACCTGAGTGCTGAATTCAAAGGGGGTGTTGTTCATCTCACCTCCCCATTGACTAGAACTGGACCACGCATTGCCTACTTTATCGAAAAGCAAACCAGAACTCAAGCCCGCATGAAAGTTCAAAATGGTATAGTTCGATGGGAGCGTCCAGCGATACATAGCGCCCAAACCAAGTTGCACATTATTTGAAGTACTCGTGGCCATACGAGAATAAGGCATGACCGTGTACTTTTCTGTGAACCATACAGGCGCATAAGAAAGGCTCGCCTCGAAATATATATTTTTCCCAAGCCCTTTTTCGAATGCAATTTGAGGCATAAAGCCCTCAGAAGCACCTGAATTCATAACATTATTCGGATCATTGGTGATGGTAGTGCGCGATAGGTAAATTCCTCCACTTGTGCGCAAAAACATGCTGTGTGGGTCGATGTATCTCTTTTCTTTGCGATACAACTTTTTAGCCGCTTTGCGATCGAGTTGCTGCTCTTGTTGTAGCAGCGCAAGACGCTCTGCTTTGTTTTGTCCGTTGAGCGTATAACCAATTTGTAGATTCAAGAAGCGGCCTTGGTTGTCGTAAATGCCATTGCTCGTTTGATTATACAACATATAAGTTCCGTCGTAGATATTTTTAAAAGAGTGGTCATAGCTCAGTTTGACAGAAACTAAATTGGTGTTTTTCAATTGGTAGGACCACTGCGCTCCTAAACTGACAAAAGGTACCGTTGGCTTTGAAGTCTCGAATTCTACGCGATACAACTCGCCCTGAGCCTCAGAAGACATGCTTCCATAACTTCCACTACTCATTTTACGTATTCCAACACTACCCAAGAAACTGTACGCAGAACGGTAATTTTGGTAGAGCTCATAACCGCTACCTACTTCTAAACGCAAATTACTAAGCGTAAACGTACCCCAAGAAAAAGGCGACATGCGGTCTCCCATAAACGCACCATTGGCTGGGGCCGACAATTTGACGCCCATTAGGCCAAAACCTGCGGTGCAGTTCAGTGGCACTTTCGGATGCACCATTCTGGTATACTGAAAATTAAAGCCCGTTGAGGGAAGTATTTGCTCCGCAAACTTTTGATCACCGAATAATATTTCAGTTTGTGGGCGGTTTGCACCAAGTGTCAGGCCATAAGTAAAAAGATGCTTTGAAGTTTGAGCAACTGTGCTTTCAGTAAGCAAGAAAACCAACAGAAAAAAGGGTAGCGCAATTCTCATACTTATTGTTTAACGAAAACGTATTGAAAACCATCAAAAACCTCATCGTTTAAAACTAGTGTATCATGATGTATATTAAATGACTGAGACAATTGCTGCGACATTCCGTTACCGTAATGAATCAAAAGCTGATCGGTCTGACTCATAATACTCGGGCCTAATTGCAGCGAGAAACTCATTTGATCAATGAGTTGCCCCCCTTTGCGGTGCGAAAAAGTACCATTTTCTTGGTATTCGTAGGTATCAGTTGCATCATAAGTCACATCACCTCCTCCCGAAAAACCACCACTACTGTTTACAAAACGCCAAGTACCAAAGATCTTTTCAGACTCCGTGTTAGGTGTGTTGATTTTTCCGCAGGAAACTATAAATAAAGCTATCAAGCTGCAAATAATTGTATTTTTCATTGTATCAATTGATTCGTTTACCAAATTTTATCGAAAACCCAGGTAGTGTCTCGCTATCATTTGACCAAAATTGAGGGCCGATATCCAGACCAAAAACAAAATTCTCTTTACCAAGGTACTGAATACCTACTGGGAAATAAGCATTGGCGATCCAAAATAAAAATAGACCCGTTGAGGCGCCAACCTTAAAAGACACTTTTTGAGGTCTGAGTGCCGGAAAATAAGCATTGGCGCCAATTGATGCACCTAGAAATCCTGCATTTGCCTCTAGTCCGTACTTTCGATTCCAAATTCTTTCGTAACTAAATCCAATGAACGGAAAAGTAAAGCCTGCTTTTCCAGCGAGAATCGTCATTTTCTCATGGGTGTTTTCTTTTTTGACGGTATCGAGTACTGGCCCAAACCTTTTACTTAAGGTAAGTCCGAGCCAAGGAGATAACTTATCTGTGAATGGAACTGGCAATTTAGAGTCTTCATAGGCCATTCCCACATTTAAAATATATTGGAAATTCTTTTTTGTGTGATAGGATATGCCTATGGGCAGACAAAATGCCGGCTGTTCAGAGTGATAAACATAGCTGCCATAAAAACCAGTGACCACATTGAACTGATGTAATCTTGGATTGGTCATATAAAAGTCGAATCCGGCACCCATAGCACCAATGCCGGCACCAACCTCTAACGAGAATCTATTGGATATCATTTGCCCATAAGAAAAACCAAGTGGCCAAGTAGGAAAGCCAATTAAGCGTAGTGAAACACTTTGTGATTTCAATTGTGTTTTATCCGGGGCTTGAAGTTGTCCGAAGGTCTTGACTCCAATAATTAACAAACAAAGTAAAACAAGTCTTTTCAATCTCATCAATTTTATTTTCTTAATATCTTCTCCATCGACTTGCCTTTGGCCAATTCGTCGACGAGTTTGTCTAAATATCGCACTTTTTGTGTCAAAGGGTTGTCGAGTGCTTCAATTCGATAGCCGCAGATGAGCCCCGTAATGAGATGCGCATTCGGATGCAGGTTAGCGCGTTCAAAAAAGGTTTCAAATGTGACTTTTTCAGCAATTAAAAGTAGTTGTTTTTGGCAATCAAATCCTGTCAACCACTCCACAACTTGCTGCACCTCCTCTTCGGTTCTTCCCTTGCGCTCCACTTTTGCGACATAGAGCGGATAAACTTCAGCAAAAGTTAGTTTGGCTATTTTGGCGTTGTGTTCGGGTGTGGGGGTCATCGTTTAAAGAGATACAATTGATTTATCTTACGGCTTATCTGAGATACTTGTATTGGAAAAAACTTGAATCGGAACGGTCATCTTTTGGGACGATTTAGGATTTTCTTTAATGGTACTACTGCCCTTCATGACTTGTCTGGACTCTCCTTTTTTGGTCCAACCTGTAGACCGATCAACAGTTAATTCATTGATCAAAGACCCTTGCAAGTTATAACTCATATACATACCGGCCATTTCAACGGTAGCATCTTTATCAACGGTCTGAATTTTTGCTGACCCGTGTATGACAAATTGAGTTGGGGTCACTTCTTTGAGCTCGTAAACCATGGTAACTTTTAAGGGTACCAGACTTTTTAAAGTTGTTTGTTTGGCCCATTTGTCACCGATAGCAACTGGCGCATTTGGGAATATTGCCGTAGCTAATTCTATACTTGATTTCAGTGAGCTTTCATTAAAATTTTCATGGAGTTGTTTGTAAAAAGCCTCGCGCTCTGTTTGCCCTAGCTCGAACTCATCAAGGGCTGCATAAATGACGCTATCCAAATTTTTAATCTCTAAGACCTTGCCTGTTTTACTGAGCTTTAGTTCAAACGGGTTGTAAGTTATGGCCTCAAATAACATGGACACGACGTCATCGGCTTTTTCATTTTCCGAACTGAATTTGAGGCTTTTATTGGGTAAGTCCATGGTCCATTCGATGCTTTCATAGTACGCTTCTAGTAAAAAGACCGAATCAATAATATCCACAACCTCAAAGGTCATGAGGCCTTTCATGCCCATATCTGTATAAACATCTTTGTTGTCTGCCTTTACAATGGAAGTCACATCGGCATCTATGAATTGAGAATAAGAGGATCCTTTTTGAAGTTGGAGCTCTAATTTATAGCGTTGCGCCCAGCTAAATAGGCTGAAAAAGGAGAGAACTCCTACTAAAAAAAAATTCATTCACTAATTTACAACTATTTACCTTCAAGTGTTTTAGACAGAATTCTAAAATTGTGGTTTTTTTGTCATAGAATAGCAAAAACTAAGAACAGGAACAGACCACAAAGTAAGTTTTTGAACCGCCTTTAACTCGTCTTTTTCCATAAAAACATGCAATTCATCTTTAAACGACCGAATGAATTTAGTCCAGTAATGCCCATTAGCATCCTCCAAAAGAAAATAGAAACCGCTATCCCCTATTTTTTTACCGGCCGATGACAAACGTAGCGAACCATCTGCTTGAACACTTGGTAAAAGCAAAACTGTAGCATTACCGTGTGGCAAAGGAAAAACTGCTTTGACAACTCGCTTGCCATTTGGCAACTGGCTGGTACCGTAGATACCCGAATAAACAACTTCATCCGTTGAACGCAAAGTTCGATACCAAAAGGTACGCTTGATAGCTTTGCTTTTCGGATCTCGTAATTGGATCAGCTCATTGGTGAGGCCAGCAACAACTTCATTCGAAGATGTAGGAATATTTAATTGTTGGATCCGACGACTAAACAACCATTTTACCAAAGTGCCAAAAGGTAGAAATGACCGATTCCAATTCACTTCTAAAGATAAATCATAAGCTGCCGTGTGCTCGTAAAAATCAATGATTTCAGGTGCTAATTGATTCAATTCAGCGGCTGATAATTTCAAATCATGGATAGAAGACAAAAGCCCTGCTTCCTGGTTTTTAGGAGCGCGTTCTAAGTTTTCGCGTTCGGTAATTTCGCTAATAAAATGTGGCCCGATCTGATCTGAAGAGCCAAAAGGGCCAAGGAGCCAGTCATAAGTGTTTGGCTCAATTTGTTGCCCAAATTGCAAGACCCAAAATTGAGTGAGCCAATCTTGCAGGCGCTGTTTACCGATTGGTTTTGCCATTATGCCGAATGCTGATCAATAGGAACGTAATTGGTTTTTCCTTTCCAGCTGCCGTGTTCAGCCAAGGCCTGAAAACGAAGGGTGGTAAATTCAAAATGAAAATCTTTGCGCTCGCGTTCTTTCATAGCGTCGGCATGGCGCTTGGGCTGCGCAACAGGGCTATGTCCACGAACCATATCGTTCATTTCTTGGGTAGTTTTCCAAATCGAAAAAGTGGAAACCGTATTGGGCAAATGAATAGACGCCAAAGAAAGCGTTGTACCAGGATGGTCGCGGACCAACTTCTCGACTGGCCGACCCCAATGAATAAATCGAGGAACAGCCCAAGGCTTCATGCGAGCAACAGTAACCGCCACAACAGGCGCCGTATCAGAATACGCGGCAGAAGGCGCTTCTGGTATTTGAAAACCGCTAAAATGGCCCCACTGACGCAAAAACGAAAGGCGCACATGCCATCCTTGACTCAGTTTTTTTCCAAATGAAGTAGTATTCAGGTATTGCTCCAATGCCTGTTCTGAATCCCATTGCGCAAACACTGCAACCTGACCCAACAACATGCGCTTGCTCGAAAACACAGCAGAACCCAGTGTCATGACGGTCATGTATTCGGCATGAATCAGACCCGGCGTTTTTTTGGCTAATGGCGCTTTGAAAACACCCTTCACGGCAGCAAACACCGAAACTTCTAGTAAGTGGTAGGAGAAGATGGTCATTTTCTGTTTTTATCGTTATTCTTCGGATCAATAAATTGACTCGGGTATGGCTTAAATTCTTCTAGGCCTTTATTTTGATTTGAAAAAATGCTTTTAAAAGCGCTATCGTTAATCCCTACTGCGCGAATATTCAATTCAAAATAGCATTCGCAAGCTGCATAACGCTCAGAACTATTTTCTAACTCAACAAAAAGCGTATCATGCCTCATACTGAGTTTTGGGCTTGTCTGAAATTCACAATTGCGAACCAAACCCAATTGTAGCAAAAGTGTATCGTTAACGGTTTGCTTACTAATCAAGAAATTGGCGGAGGACAATTCATCTGCCCGCTTCATATCACATTCACTCAGTTGATAGTACACCACGCGCTGCGCAAAGCTCGATTGAACTAAAAAGGTGAGGAGAAAAGCGAGGAGGAGTTTAGTCAAGCGCGTTAAAGTTTATTTGAAAATATAGGTAGACTCATCACAACACTCGCCATAAAAGAGGTTCAATTCGAATTGTTTTTCGGCTGTATTGTATTTCAGCACCATGACGTCTGCGCCTACCTGTGCTATATCCAAAGGGCTGATTTCAGTTTCAGATACAAAATCTACGGATAAATTATTCTTGCTTAGAGTCAGGTCAAAGTATGAAATAAACCAAACAAGCAATTTTGGTGATCGATAAACTGCCGTCTATTGTGTAGAGTACTTTATTGGACGAATAGGTGCCGTCGCCCTGTCTGATCTTATTGCCATCAATAGTGTAAAGCACTTTATTTGATGAATACGTACCGTCGCCTTGTCTGATTTTATTGCCATCAATAGTGTAAAGAACTGTGTTCGAAGAATACGTGCCATCCCCTTGTCGGATTTTATTTCCGTCAATCGTGAGCAGTACTTTATTGGAAGAATACGTGCCGTCACCTTGTCTGAATTTGACGCCGTCGAAATTGTAAAGCACTTTGTTCGATGAATAGGTTCCATCGCCCTCCCTGACCTTAACACCGTCAATGGTATATAGCACTTTATTGGAAGAATACGTGCCGTCGCCAAGTCGAATCTTTGTTTGAGCGTTCATTGCAAATGTTTGAAGAAGTACAAAAAGGATTAAATATAAATTTTTCATGTGATGTGTTTTTTTACAATGTATTTAATGCACCTAAAATTAATCTTTTTCCTTCTCCTCACTCACCTTTTTCCAGTAGTCTTGATACGATTTGATTTGTGCTTCGAGAGCGATATCTTGGCCGTTCAAATACCGATGATAGCTCGTTAAAATGATTCCGGACATGTCGTCGGGATGGTAAATTCCCATTTCTCTGAAGTATGTAGAGAGCCTACTTCCGCCCCAAAGTTGCCAGTTGTTGCGCATCCACATGCCGAAACCCATATGGGCTCTGCCGATAAATTTTACCTCTGGCCATTGCTTGACTTCATTTTTAATGGAGTCGGACCAAAAAGAATCAATTTGCTTGAAACAGTCTTCGAGGTCTTTCGGAATATACTTCCCTCGCAGGCTGTCTGTGGTGAAACGCACGCTGTCTTCTTGCGCCCATTTGTATTCAATTGCTTGGTAGGGTTTCAGCAGTTCGCTTTCCGTATAGGGCTCA
>JAIXXP010000038.1 GCA_027490665.1 Cryomorphaceae bacterium
ATGGACAAGAACCAAAAAAATCCTTTTAAACGCATTTCTTGAATATTTGAATTTGAATTAAGGTTGCAAATATAGGATTTTGGATCCTTAAATTCAAATAAAAAATCTAGGCTTCTTCTACTAAGTGTATCAAGCCATTAGCAAATGAAAGCCAAGCTTCGTTGAGATCTAGATTTAGCGCAGCTAAATGTGCATTACACTTTGTGATATCTCCCTGATTAAAAAGACTTTGTATTCGTTCTGCAAAAGATTCAGGTACAGTATTCTGCAATTCAAAGCCATGACCCTCCTGCTCTAAGCCTTCGGCCAAACCACCTACATTTGTGCACAAAACAGCGCGTTTTTGACTCAATGCCATTGCACGGATACCCGATTGGGTGGCGCTCAGGTACGGCAAAACCACTAAATCTGAAGCAGCAAAATAAGTGTCCACCTCAGCGTCTGCAAGATAGCGATTCACGAATTTCCAATTTTGATTGGGCAAAGCATTTAAGGCCTCAATGTAATATTCAGCGGTTCCGTAAACCTCGCCAGCAATCAGTAATTGATAAGTGTCGTCGAGTAAACTAAATGCTGCAATGAGTTCAGAAAGCCCTTTATAGGGTCTGATCAGGCCAAAAAAGAGGATGGTTCTTTTTTGCGGATCCAAACCAAGTACTCCCCTAGCCTCCTCTTTTGAAATAGAGCCCGCTTCGCTTTCGTACGGTGGATGACCAAGCAAGGACACTTTTGCGTCGGGTTTAAGTTGTAAAACATCCTTTCGGACCGCTTCTGACAGCACTACAAAGGCATCGTAGGAGCGCAAAAAAATCCGATTGAAAACGCCATCAAAGAATCGTTTTTCGTGTGGCACCAAATTGTGAATGATGGCTACTTTTTTCGTTTGGCGCGGCAAAAAGAGCGTCCAAAAAGCCATCATTGGCGCCATAAATGTCATCCAGTAGCTCGTGATGAAAACCGTTGGTTTTTCTTTGCGCAAACGCCAAGCTGAGCTGAGATAAGTAAAAGGATTGAACGTGGATACAATTCTCTCATAGAGTTCGGTATTTGCATTTTGTTCAAATTGGCTACTTCCTGGAAACAAAAAATCCGGGTACTGTTTGCGAAATGTAAATGAAGTCACCTTCTTCGATTTCATTAGAGCACGAAGTGTAAAGGCGCTGAACTTTGCGATTCCGCCTCGAAACGGTGGCAAGGCTGAAAAAAACACCCACTTATCGGAAACCTTACTCATTGATTTGGATCTAGATTTTGTGCTTTGCAACGCTCCAAAAACGCTTTAAGCTCTTTCTCGTTGAGTGCATAACCGTCGCGGTACATCACTCTTGACTTGACGCTTCCTGCCTTGTCGTAGAAGGTCATCCAGCCATGGGGTAAATCGCGTTGGTAATGTACTTTGGTCATGACCTGACCAGTATTGTAATATTCCGTCCATAAACCAGTGCGCTCTCCTTGCTTATAGGTACCTGTTTCTTTGGATTTACCGTTATAAAAATATTCATGAAAAGTGCCGTCGCGTTTACCGTTGACATAAAAAACTACCTTTTGCATCTGTAATTTTTGCTCGTGGTACTGACCTTCTTTGAAATAATACACGCACTTGCCATGTAGTTGATCTAATTTGTAGTTTTCTGCGCTAATAAGCTCACCTGTTGCTGCATAGTTGTACCAGAGTGAATCTTTCTTCTCTCCTTTATAAAAACCGTCCGATAAAAGCTGACCATTTTCGAAAAAGAGCAATACCGATGTATTGCCACCTGGTAAACCATGAACAAGCTCAGCCTTCTTTTGACCGCTTTCAAAATTATAAATGAATTTACCTACCGGTTTGTCATTGAGAAAGGTGCCTTTGTATTGCAAGACAGCTGTTCCTGGGTAATTTTTCTGCCAAGGCCCCTGCTTTCTTCCTTGCGCATCGGTTTGATTGACTTGTGCGTTCAACTGCGAAATACAAAACAATGCGGCTAAAATAAGCGAGACAATTTTCATAGATACTGACTTAAATGTGCTAAATGTGCGATGCGCAAATCGGGGCTTTCTTTGACAAGTTCTTTGGACTCAACCAAAACCGTATACATACCTAAACGTTGTCCAAATTGGATATCTGTATTGGTATCTCCGACCATAACTGACTTCGAAAAGTCTATGGACGGAAACATTTCTTGAGCCTCAAGCGCCATTTGAGGCTGTGGTTTTCTGCGCGGAGGCAGGCCATTTTTAAATTCGGTGGCAGCAAAGACATGATCGATGTGTAAACCAGCTTTTTGTAATTCGTCACACATGTTTTGATGAATGGCGTCTAGCTCCTCTTGTCGCAATATTCCTTTTGCAATACATTGTTGGTTGGTAACCACAATGATGCGCTCAAAGGCAGAACCAATTTTTTGAGCTTGCTCCAATAAACCCTCTGTAAAATGAAAGGCCGACCATTCTAGCACATAATTGTCAAAAATGCGTTCGTTGATGACGCCGTCGCGGTCCAAAAAAAGCGTCCAGCCGGGTCCTATTTTTGGAAAGTTTGTCATGCGCCGAGGCGACCCGAAATTAAATAGTGATTGCGCGTACTGGAGTTGCGGCCAATAAGCTCGGCAATAAAGCCAGCCATGAAGAACTGAACGCCAATAATCATGGCGACAAGTGCAACATAAAAATCTGAACGGGTAGCCAAGCGCTCAGCGCTGCGGTGAATCAAGAGTTTGTCTATGCCCATGTATGCAAAAAGTCCAAAACCCAATAAAAACATAAAAACGCCGATTGCGCCGAAGAAATGCATTGGTTTTTTACCAAATTTACCCATGAAAGCGACGGTCATGAGGTCGAGCGGGCCGTTTACAAAGCGGTTCAGACCAAATTTGGTAACGCCGTATTGTCTGGCACGGTGCACTACAACTTTCTCACCTATTTTCTGATATCCCGCGTATTTTGCAAGGGCTGGAATATAGCGGTGCATATCGCCGTAGAGTTCGATGCTTTTGACGACTTCCAATTTGTAAGCCTTCAAACCACAATTGAAATCGTGCAGATAAATGCCTGTAATGCGGCGTGCTGCCCAATTATAGAGCTTAGTTGGAATTGTTTTTGAAATAGGGTCGTGACGCACTTTTTTCCAGCCAGAAACGACATCGAGGTCGTCTTGGGTGATCATGCGGTGAAGTTCAGGAATTTCGTCTGGTGAATCTTGTAAATCGGCATCCATAGTAATAACTACTGCACCATTTGCAGCTTCAAAACCCACTTGTAACGCCGCAGATTTGCCATAATTACGCTGAAAACGCAAGCCTTTGACAGCTTTATTCTTTTGTTGTAGGTCGGTAATCACGGCCCAAGAGTTGTCTTTGCTACCGTCGTCAATAAATAAGATTTCGTAGCTAAATTGCTGCGCTTCCATGACCCGAACGATCCAGTCGTGGAGCTCAGGCAAGGATTCTGCTTCGTTGTAAAGTGGTATGACGATCGAAAGTTGCATTGGCGAATTCTGAAAATCAAAGATACATTTTTATTGCCCTAATTTGACCCAAGAAAAGCGTTGGCCCTCGATTTCGACGATATAGGCCCCATTTGGCAAGGATTCAGTATCAATTGAGGGCTGCGTTGGCGCAATTAGAACTGTCAGGCATTGCTTTCCATCTAACTGATAAAATTGCACACTTGTTTCCGTCGTGACACCTTCAAAGAATAATTTTTCTTGCCCCGGATTTGGATACAGTACAAAAGTTGGCGTACTCTCGGAATTGTTCAGGTTGAGAACGGGTTCATTGCTGAGGCTAAAATGATCAAAAGCGGCTTCGGTAATATTGACATTGGGTGCGTAATCTGCGGTACGGATGAACAACTGCATCGTGTTGGTGAAGGGAAGCAAGCCCGCGAGCGCAAAACTTTTGTATTCCCAAGTCATGGCTTGCCCTTGCGGCGCAATGATTTCTTCGAGCACAACTTGATCGAGGCCGTTGCTGAGTACAATTGAAAGGGTGTCGTCAAAATTACCCGGCCCGTAGTAACAATAAAAAGAGCGGGCATAATTGAGGTGTGGTGTAGATAAACCCGTCAAATCAAAAATGGGAGAAATCAAGGTAGTGAAACCGTTGTCGACATCGTTTTGATCGGTATTTGGTATGGTGCCATTGCCCGTCACCATCGCGTTTAATCCGCAATCTAATTGGCTGTCGTCATCAAAAACAGTTTGAGTTGTGGGGTTCGGATTGACTCTTTCCCAGGATCCTGTTTCTGCATTACCTATTACTGACCAACCAAAATCAAAAGTGAAGTCATCGTAGAAACCTTTTTTGAGATAAATGACCAGCTCTTGGGTACTGGCATCAATGAGCGGCGTAGAACAGCGCGTTTGGTAGCCCCATTTGCCAACGACCACCTCATACGTATCTTGATAAAAAAGAGTAAGTTCCTCTTGACCAAGGCCGTTTGTCAGGCCTTCATGCGTTATTTGAGGATGCATCAATTTTATTTGCGCATTGGAGATTGGCAAGTTGGCACCTTCTTCTTGCACCTTGATTTGAAGTTGAAAAGGTGGAATTGGCAATAAATTGAAATTCAATGTGGTGATGAGTCCTTCGGTGAGTGCAACTTGAACCGTTTGCGGGTAATAACCAGGTTTATTGACCTCCACGACGTAAGTTCCGGTGCTAGCAATGCCTGTTTTGTAAACACCTTGTGCGTTGGTTTTTTCAATCATTGCAGCTCCAAGGAGTTGTACACTCACTTGGTCGAGTACCTGGCCGCTCACTAAATCTTTCACCACCCCAACCAAACTGGCCGCAGGTGCATAGTTGACCTGCAAGATAAAAAGCCCTTCGGTGATATCTGCAGCTACAGCTTTGTTTGAGGCAAAAAATGGATAAACACCCCAGCAGCCATCAAAGCCAGGGGTCTGTCCTGGGTAAGTATCAAAACTCCCTAGTTTGATGAGATTTGTAGGATCATGCGCATCGTGGACCACAATGCCATCGCTGTAGTAACTCGTGATCAAATACGCATCTTTCACGTGCACATTGTGCGGAATAACCGAGGTGCCTTGCTGACTCTGAACCCGATCTATTTCTTGAATTTGCTGCAAATTACTGATGTCGTAGGCTGCAACAAACGCACCTGAAATTTCGTCTGTGGTATAAACGGTTTGGCCATCGGCGCTTGGCCAAATGTTGTGAGTAAAAAAGTTGGGCGTAGCTTGGGTAGCTAGCAACACAGGATTGCTGTGATCGGAGACATCAAGGATGCTAAAATAACCGTCGTAAATATGGCCTGTGTACAGCGTATCGTTGCGCTCAAAACCATCATGAACGTAGGATACATCGTAGACACCAACCTCTGTGGGCTGCATCGGGTTGGCGTTCAGATCGAGGATAATAACGCCGCCCTCTCCTCTGTTCGCGCCAAAAATATAAGCATAACCACTTTCAGACGTAAAACAAGTATGGGCACTTTGCCATGGATTGGCAGCTGGGCCAGTGTAAAGTGTGGTTGGTAAATTTGTAGATTGTGGCAATGGACTGAGGTCGATGATGAGCAGGCCGTCTTCTGCCTCGGTAGTAACGTAAGCGTAGTTACCAAACACACAGGGGTCGCGCCAGATGGACTCCGAACCCGCTAACCAAAATACTTCTTGAGGTTGTGCGCCATTGGTGATGTCCACGATGGAAGTCCCTTTTGAAGTACCGACAATTGCATATTCGTTGCCGAGTTCGTCGGTATAACCCCAGACATCGTTGAGGTTGGCACCATGCAATGCTTGGTAATCGATATGCGAGAGGGAGTCAATAGAAAACTGCCCCCACAAATTGAAATTGATGATACAGCAGAAGCTAAAAACGATAAATTTTAAAAACCTCATCTTTATTGTCGGATATATTTTTCGGTGTAAGTGCCGCTTTGCGTTTCGATTTGAATGAGGTAGGTTCCGGAAGGATACTTACTCATATCAATGAAACTTTCCGCAAAATCGGCAGTGGCTTTCATATCTTCTTGATGCAAAGTACGACCCGTAAGATCTAAAAGTTGCAGCCTCGCCCGGCCATTGATTTGCCCGCTCAGTTCAATGGTGGTAAAGCCTGCTCCCGGATTCGGATAAACAGAGATTTCTGGAACTTGTGCGTACTCCGGCACATCTAGCGTAAAGCCAACCGTGAAGTCGTAGCGGTGGTAATGACCGAAATCACCGGGAAAAAACTCAATATAGCTCCCTCCTACTTTGCGCAAGCGCATTTGACCGGAAGTTTCACCCTCTACTTGTGCAGAATACCAAAATGCCAAGCCGTCGTGGTCGGTATCTTCTATGACGATTGAATAACAACCTGGCGCGAGGTCAAAGGTGTCTTTGTATTGGGTGGTGTTTTGCAAATTGGAACGCTCGAAAAGAACGGTTCCAGCGTGATCGAGTAATTGGTAGCTGTTTTCACTAGCTTTATTGTTGGTGGTTAGCCAAATAAAGAAAGGGCCATCGATGCGTTCTGGCGCATCGTATTTGACGGTTTTGAGGCTATTGAAATTGTATTCATCCGGACCAACTATGCCATTGATATCGGCGAGCCATGCGGTGAAAGTGTAAGAGCTGTCTTGCTCATACCACCAGTTCATGTCCGTAACAGGAATCTCGACCACTGCTTGCTCTAAGAAACCAAGATTGCCCGTCCAGTCGAAGACCAAATTGGAACCGTAGTCTAGCCAACAGAAAATACGGCAAGACGTCAAAGGCAACGCACCCGTATTTTTGATGACAATACGCGGATTTTGACAAGTTGGATTCCATTTGGAGTAGTACTCGTAGTTATTAGGATTCAGGATGTCCACAATTGCCGCGTCATTTTGGAAATTAGGAGCTGAATATGAAATAAGATCGTAGGCGGCAATGTAGTTACCTCCAGCCTGGCCTGGATCTGTGGTTGGTACAGCATTTATAGCGTAGTCAAGTGCAACGGTGTCACCTGGCGAAACGTATGGTGTGAGTTCGAATTCAAATTCTTTGACCATATCCCCTGGGCACCAACCCTCGCGGGCATAAGGCCAAGTACCGCCCTGACCGATGTTGGGGTTGTCGCCACAAACCATGGCATCCCAAATGCTCCAGTTGAAACGTGGCACGCCGTCAACCTTGATTTGATGACTGTTATTGACCCATTCGCAGCAAGCGTAATCTCCGACTTGGCCATGCCCAGACATTCGGGTCTTGATTTTAAACATGTCAGCAGTATCGCTGAGCACTACAGGCTTGGCTTGTAAAACGGCATCGGCGGCCATTTGACCAAAGTTATAAGATTTGAATTCAGACCAAATTGGTTCGCGTTTGAGGACATCTCGCGGCGGAATACCTTTGATGAAAGCAAATTTCAAGTCGATGAGTTCTTGCGTGTTGTGCGCAGCGAGGTCTACCAAACCGTGTAGGTATTGTTGGTAATCTGTAACATCGTAAATCCAGGTGAAACCGTTAGGACCGAGGTCGAATTGGATGCCGTAAGGGGTAATATAGCGCGCTACTTCTACGTCGTGAATGATTTCGTAAGGTGGGTTGTAAACTGTGATGGCTTGGTTTTGAAATGTTTGGGTAGTTGCAATTGGGGTACTGCCAATCATTTGGCCATTTAAGTCGTAGGTGTTGGTGCTTCCTTCAGGTACGCCGATGTAGGTCTGAACCAGCTCAAAATGACGGTGCAAAGGCGCTTGCTCAAAAATAACCACAGGTTCTTTCAAACGAAGCTCGTTAACTACCACAGACGTCGGATTCGGACTAATATTACCTTGACCTAATTGAATGAGCGGTCGTTGATTCTGAATAACTTGACCAACAAATTTAGTGTTATTCGGCTTGATCATTCCGACCTCCGAGGGCATTAAAACATGGTTGTTTGGTCCGAGATCACGGGCATATTTGACGTTATCAAAGTCGTGATAAAGCACAAGACTAGACCAATTCGGATGCGAGGCATCTATTTTTTGCTCATAGAATGCTGCTATTGTAGAGGCGCTGAGCGCTGTTTTGTAAATGCGTAGCTCGTCGAGGCTGCCTTTCCAGGAAAGATTTTGGTCACTACCATTTGCACCGATTACCAAACGGTGGAAATAACCCATTTCGCGGTTTTTGTTATTGCCTGACAACCAAAGTTGCCCGTTTTTGTAGATGAACATTTGACCTGTAGTTTGATCCTTGACAAAAGCCCAATGGTTCCATTCTGCGTCTATCTCTGTGGCGCTAGCTGCTTGATTGATACGGTCATAGCCAGTTTCATCACCGGCATCAAAATAAATGTTGTTATTGCTCCAAGGCATGTGAATATTGAAAATGCGACGCCCAGCGGTATCGAGGGCTTCCATAAAGGTGGTATTCTGACCCGCATTACCATTTCCTTTAGCCCAAAATTCAATCGTGAATTGATTGCCAATTTCTTCATTGGCAAAAGAGGATAATGTATGATTTGTTCCGCTGAGTTCGAGTTGGCCATTACGCATGGCATAACTCACCGCCATTGGAGTGGCATTGGCATCCATAATGAAATCTAAGGCTGCTGTAGGCAAATCATTACTTAGTGTAAATTCTATCAAGAGATTACTAACGCCATCCCAGATAAAATCTTGGTAAAAAACAAAATTATTCCAACCAGGTGTCAATGGTGGTAAAGACATTCCTGGCGCGTGAGAAGCGCGATAAACTTCTGTAAAGGATGGATTTAAAAATTGAGAAACTTGCTGTTCTTGTGTGCTTGCAATGCGAATAACAGGATGCCAAAGCATTCCACCCATAGGCGTATTCAAGCGCAAAGAATTCAGGGGGCCTGGCTGAACACCTGAAGCCAATAATTCCGCGCCTCGTATAATAAATTGGTATTTACTACCCTGTTGATTGGTGGGGAATGGTGAATTAGAAATAGCGCCCGGGTTATTAATTGGGATGTAATTGAGTCCGGATCCATTCCTGATGTACTCTTCGGTCTGATACTGATCTGCTTCTTGATAAGGTAATGGCTTGAAATTGATTTGTGCCGGACTTGCCCAATTAGACAAAAATTGCATGCCATTGAGTTGGATAGAATCGAACAGGCCTGTGTGGTCAAAGACGCGCGTATAAGTGAGGTAATCCCACTCACCGCAATCGTATTGATCCCAGGTGGTAAGGGGCGAACACTTGAGCTTGTAGTACATTTGCACTTTTTCAAAGCGCTCTGTATCTAAAGAAGCTGGAAATTGAAAATTGGCACGACGCGTCGTGATTGAGTCGAAGGTAAAGGTCTGAACCCAAGTGGTGTCTTGGGCAAAAACAGCGCAATTTGAGATAAATAGAAGCGCAAAAAGTAGGTATTTCATAGCAAGGGCATTAGTAGCCCTCTAAAATACAACTATTTGTGCTTAATTGAAAAACAATTTGAGCGAAAGACCCAGTGTTTGACGCAACTCGGTGCGTTCTATGATGTAGTCTAAAAACCCGTGTTCAAGAAGAAATTCGGAGGTCTGAAATCCTTCGGGGAGGTCTCTACCGATGGTTTCTTTCACGACACGCGGGCCGGCAAATGCAATGAGTGCTCCGGGTTCAGCAATATTGATGTCACCTAACATGGCAAAGGAGGCAGTTACACCACCAGTTGTGGGGTCAGTTAGAAAAGAGATGTATGGTAATTTGGCCTCAGAAAGCTGACCTAGTTTGCCAGAAACTTTCGCCATTTGCATGAGGGAATAACCTGCTTCCATCATGCGTGCGCCGCCCGACTTTGAAATGATCATGAATGCAGCTTTTTCGGCAATGGCAACGTCTATTGCTCTTGCAATTTTCTCTCCCATAACGGAGCCCATGGAGCCCCCAATGAAATTGAAATCCATGGCAGCAACCACTAATGGCATGCCCTCGAGTTGACCTTTGGCGGTGCGAATGGCGTCCTTTAAACCTGTTGCTTTTTGGGTTGCCACTACACGGTCAGTATACTTTTTGGTGTCGACAAAACCAAGTGGGTCTCCGGATTGAAGGTCTGCATTGAGTTCTTCAAATTTTTGTTCATCAAATATAAGTGCAAAGTATTCAGCTGCGCCAATGCGCTCGTGATGCGAACAGCGGTCGCAGACGTAATTGTTGCGCATGAGGTCTTCGCTGGTGTAGAGCGTTTTGCAATTAGAGCAACGTACCCATAGGCCTTCAGGGACTTCCATTTTATCGCTCGTGGAAGTAGTGATGCCCTCTTTATTTCTTTTAAACCATGCCATATTTTCAGTTCAGCGTATTGATATTATTTAAATCGGCAAAAGATTGTTCGAGGCGCTTGATAAAAGTGAGTTCGCCATCGCGCAACCATTTGCGTGGATCGTAGTATTTTTTATTCGGCTCGTCTGCCCCAGTTGGATTGCCAATCTGAGTGCGAAGATAATCCATTTTTGCTGCAATGTAGTCGCGAACACCCTCTGTAAACGCAAATTGCAAGTCGGTATCGATGTTCATTTTGACCACGCCATAGCCAATTGCTTCTCTAATTTCTGCTAGCGTAGAGCCAGACCCTCCGTGAAAAACAAAATCTACAGGATTGGGTGCTGTGTTGTATTTTTCTTGGATATGGGTTTGGGAATTTTTCAAAATAACTGGCGTCAGCTGCACGTTACCCGGCTTATAGACGCCATGCACATTGCCAAATGATGCAGCAATAGTAAAACAAGGCGATATTTGCATGAGCGCCTCGTAGGCTTCCGCAACTTCTTCGGGTTGGGTGTAGAGTTTGGCGTTGTCAATATCGGTGTTGTCTACGCCATCTTCTTCACCGCCTGTAATGCCTAATTCGATTTCGAGGGTCATGCCAATTTTAGACATTCGGCGCAAATAGCGCTGGCAAATTTCGAGGTTTTCGGCGAGTGGTTCTTCGCTCAAATCTATCATGTGTGAGCTAAAAAGTGGCTTGCCGGTTTCTTTGAAAAAGGCTTCGCCTGCGTCGAGTAAGCCGTCTATCCAAGGCAAAAGATTTTTCGCGCAGTGATCAGTGTGTAAAATAACCGTTGCACCGTAGGCCTCAGCGAGCGCGTGCACATGGCGTGCACCTGAAATTGAACCCAAAATTGCTGCTTTTTCTGAAGCATTAGAAAGACCTTTACCTGCAAAATACTGTCCGCCACCGTTGGAAAATTGGATAATGACTGGTGCGTTGAGTTTGGCTGCAGCTTCCATAACTGCGTTTACGGTGCTGGTGCTCGTGACATTGACAGCAGGAAGCGCAAAACCTTTTTGTTTGGCGAGCTGAAAAATAGCTTGTACTTGTTCGCCAGTGGCGACTCCGGGCTTGATCATTGGCATGCTTTGTTGTTGTTGATTGATGCCACAAAATTAGAAATTATCTGCGATATAATAATTTCAGGTTTTGAACGTTAATACAACGAACTTTAAAACTGCCTATGATTAAAAACCCTTACTCAGCACAACCTACCTCAAGCACCGCACTTCTTCCAGACCCAAACATTCTTCGGTTTCTGAAAATGTACAGTCAATCTTTAGAAGTGATCAAAGGAAAGTCTGCTTCGATTTTAGTAGGAAAAAATTAACAGAGCGCCTTAGGGCGCTTTTTTTATGCTCTCCGCTCGAGTAAATAAGTGAGGATTTCTAAAATGAGATCCTGAGGTAATTCTTGATTGATAGGGAATTGCACGGCCCCTTTTGAATACTTGTAGCCACGCGTTTCAAATTCCGCAGCAAAATGGGCAATTGCTTTGGCGCCAGGATACAAGCCAATATGCTTGGAATAGCCAGCATAATGAATGAAATTTTTGCCATTTAATTGAAAAGTGGGGATGCCATACCCCATCTTTTGGGTCAAATTTGGAACTTTAGAATCTATGAAGTGGTGGAGATCTTTGAGTTGAACTTGCGTATACGCAGGAAAACGAGCAATATGATCAGCGATATCGGTATGCATTATTGTTCGCAGTAGGTTTTGAACTGATTGAGAATAGCTTGCCAACCTTGTTGCTGCAGTTCTAAGGTGTTTTCTGTTTCTGGCTCAAAACGCTGTAATAACACTACAAAATTTTCACCCGCTATGAATTTCACTTCCACCTTTCGGCCATCTTCTAGGGCTGTGGCAATAAAAGTACAGGGCTCGATTTCTAAGAAAGTTGCCTTGAGGTCGAAACCAAAACTACCGTCTTTGGCCTCCATGCGGTAATTAGAAGTTCCGCCAACCCTCAGGTCGACTTCAGCTCTAGGGCAACACCAAGATTCATGGGCAAAATTCCAGTTCACGACGTGAGCTGCTTGTGTCCATTTGGTCCAAATATCGGAAAGCGGGGCAAAAATCTGAGCACTCACTTCTAAAAATTCACGATTTTCCATAAGACAAATATAGCCAAAGGACGCTTTTATTTGGTAATTTTAAGCCATGCAATTTGAACTGGTTTCTGACTACAAACCAACGGGAGACCAACCCGAAGCCATTCGCCAATTGGTAAGTGGCCTCAATAACGGCATTGAACAACAAACCCTTTTGGGCGTTACCGGTAGCGGCAAAACCTTTACAGTGGCCAACGTCATTCAAGAAGTACAACGCCCTACGCTCATTTTATCGCACAACAAAACCCTTGCAGCCCAACTTTACGGCGAGTTCAAGCAGTTTTTTCCCAATAATGCAGTCGAATACTTTGTTTCCTATTACGACTACTACCAACCCGAGGCCTACATTCCGTCTACCGGCACTTTCATCGAAAAAGACCTCCAAATCAACGACGAAATCGAAAAACTGCGCTTGGCCGCCACCTCTGCTTTGCTTTCGGGCCGCCGAGATGTCATAGTAGTGGCGTCTGTGAGTTGTATTTATGGTATCGGAAATCCCACTGAATTCAAGAACAGCATCTTGCACCTCCAAGTGGGCGATACCGTTGTGCGCAATAAGTTCTTATTCCGACTCGTTGAAAATTTATACCAACGCGCTGGCACCGATTTCGAACGCGGTCAATTTCGCGTATCTGGCGACACCGTAGACATCTTCCTTGCCTACGCCGACTACGCACTGCGCATCAGCTTTTGGGGCGACGAAATCGAAAAAATCGCCGCTATCGACCCCGAAACCGGCAAACAACTCGAGCAGTTTCAACAAATCGATATTTTTCCGGCCAACCTATTTGTCTCGAGCCCAGACAACACGCGCCAGGCCATTACCCAAATTCAAGACGACCTCATTGAACAAGTTGCCAACTTTAAAGAAGAGGGCAAGTTGGAAGAAGCCAAACGCCTTGAAGAACGCGTCAACTACGATCTCGAAATGATCCGTGAACTCGGCTATTGTTCAGGCATCGAAAACTACTCGCGCTATTTTGACCGTCGAGAGCCCGGTGAGCGCCCTTTCTGCTTGCTCGACTACTTTCCCGACGACTTCTTAATGGTCATTGACGAAAGCCACGTTACGCTTCCGCAAGTGCGCGGCATGTACGGCGGCGACCGCTCCCGCAAAATCAATTTAGTCGACTACGGTTTTCGCTTACAAGCTGCCATCGACAACCGCCCGCTCAAATTCGACGAATTTGAGGGCTTCTTGTCCAATGTTATTTACGTTTCAGCTACTCCTGCCGACTACGAAATGCTGCAATCTGAGGGTGTCGTTGTGGAACAGCTCATTAGGCCAACAGGCCTCCTCGACCCCATCATTGAAGTATTTCCTTCTAAAAATCAAATCGATCACCTCATCGAGAACATTCAAGAAAGGCGAGAAAAAGACGAACGCGTGTTGGTCACAACCCTTACCAAACGCATGGCCGAAGAACTTCAAAAATACTTTGACCGCTTGGGCATTCCTTGCCGCTACATCCATTCCGAGATCGACACCATTGAACGCGTAGAAATACTTCGTCAATTGCGCCTCGGCGATTTCGATGTCCTGATCGGCGTCAACCTCTTGCGCGAAGGCCTCGACCTCCCAGAAGTTTCATTGGTCGCTATTTTAGATGCCGACAAAGAAGGCTTCCTGCGCAACGAGCGCTCCTTGGTCCAAACCGTTGGGCGCGCTGCGAGAAACGTAAACGGCAAAGTGCTCATGTATGCCGACAAAATAACTGACTCCATGCAGCGCACCATCGACGAAACCGCTCGCCGCAGACTGACCCAAGAAGCCTACAACATTGCCCACAACCAAGTGCCAACTGCTCTTGTCAAATCCAAGGATAAAATCCTAGAATCTACAAAAGTAGCTGACGGCGATCAAAATACCCGACAGGTCAAGCTCTTGCAAAATGAAAAAGAATTGCAGCAGTCTATCCAACATGACGCGCAGTTTCAAAATCCGGAAGAGCGTGCCAAAGAACTAAAAGCCCTTAAAAAAGCCATGGAAAGCGCTGCCAAAGAATTAGACTTTATTGAAGCGGCCCGCATCCGCGACATCATCAAAACCATCGAAAAAAACAATACAAAATGACAGAAACAACCAAAGCCCTCCAACAATTCAGACTTTTTGCCATCGCCGAAGGATTTTCCTGGATCGGCCTTCTGGTCACTATGTTTTTAAAATACAAAATGAACATGCCTGAGCCGAACAAGTGGATTGGGTACATCCATGGCTTTCTTTTCATCATTTATTGTTTGTACGTTGCCTACTTTTTTATAAAAGAAAAGTGGAACTTCAAAACGTCTTTGATCCTGTTCATCACAGCTTTTGTACCCTTCGGAACCTTTTGGGCTGAAAAAAAATACCTACGCTAAACCTTTCTATGCGAAGGGAAATTAAGGTCACTGTTAATTCTCAACAAATTTTTACAGCTAAGTATTTCATTTTTACTACCTTTCGTGGAACCTAAACTAAACTATTCCATGAAATTACTCAAACGCCTCTTTTATTGGCTTGTTTTTCTCGTGCTTCTAGCCTTGTTTGTCGCATTGTTTTTGCCTACTGATTTTAAAGTCGAACGCAGTGCAATGATCAACCAACCGCGCGACACCGTTTTCAATTACGTCAAGTATTTAAAAAACCAAGAAATCTACGGAATATGGTGGAAAGCTGACCCTAAAATGAAAAAAAAATACACCGGCGCAGATGGCCAACCTGGCTTTATTTCAGCTTGGGCTAGCAAAAATTCTGAAGTCGGAGCTGGTCAACAAAAAATCATGGCCATACAAGAAGGCAAGCGCATCGACCTCGAGTTGCAATTCTTCGAGCCTTTTGAAAGCACCAATAAATCTTTCATTTCCACTCAAAACATCGGAGCCAACACCACGCGAGTTTCCTGGGGCATCAGCGGGCAAATGCCTTATCCTTACAACCTGATGGGCTTGTTCATGAATATGGAAGAAACGCTGGGGCAAGACCTCGAAAAAGGACTAAAAAATCTAAAGCGCGTCCTCGAAAAATAAAGTTGTTAACTTTGTTCAAAATTGAAGCACATGTCAAATCATTTACTCAAAGGAAAAAGAGGCATCATCTTTGGTGCGTTGAACAATCAAAGTATCGCCTGGAAAGTGGCACAAAGAGCCCACGAAGAAGGCGCAACTTTTGTCCTAACCAATGCCCCGATCGCTATGCGTATGGGTGAAATCAACGAATTAGCAGCAGAAACTGGCAGCCAAGTAATTCCTGCAGACGCAACTAAAATCGAAGACCTCGAAAACCTTGTCACGCAAGCACAAGAAATTTTAGGTGGTAAAATTGATTTTGTATTGCACTCCATCGGTATGTCACCAAACGTGCGCAAAGGAAAGCACTACACTGAAAACGACTACAACTACTATGGCCAAACCATGGATGTATCGGCAATGTCTTTGCACAAAACCCTAGCTACACTTTACAAGCACGACGCCATGAACGAATGGGGCTCTGTTGTCGCCCTTTCTTATATTGCCGCTCAACGCATCTTCCCAGACTACAACGACATGGCAGATGCCAAGTCTTTACTCGAATCTATAGCACGTTCTTTTGGCTACCACTATGGCATCAAAAAGAAAGTACGTGTCAATACCATCTCGCAGTCTCCAACTGTTACCACAGCTGGTCAAGGCATCAAAGGCTTCACCGAATTCATCAACTTCTCAGAGCAAATGTCGCCACTTGGAAACGCTAGCGCTATTGCCTGCGCAGACTACTGCATCAGCATGTTCTCTGACCTCACCAAATACGTCACCATGCAGAACCTCTTCCACGATGGCGGGTTCTCGAACACTGGCGTTACCCAACAAGTTATTGAACGTTTCGGTGATCAGTAGACCAAAGCTATTCAAATTGAACCCAAAAAAAGGCCGCTCATTGAGTGGCCTTTTTTAATTTCCCCCCCCTCCTCTTCGTTTTTTTCGTAATATCGGTGTACACAAATTTTGCGCAAACCGATTTATTTGAAACTGACCAACGAAGACATACAACGTATTAGACAACAAGACGAGCGCTTTTTACAACAGCTCTACAAGGATGTATTTCCGATCATGATGTCGGTAGCGGTACGCTTTATGAACAATCGAGAAGAACAACTGACCGCCGTCCATAATGCTTTTATGAAAATGATCCGATCCATTGATCAGTTTCGCAGCAATAGTTCATTTGAAGCTTGGATTGTCAGGATACTTCGCAATGAATTGATAGATGAATTTAGAAGGAACAACAAGCAATCGGCTATTAAATTTAGTGAACTCAAAGACGACATTCAGGACTATAACTTCCAAATTGACCAACTTGAAAACACCCCACCATCACAACTCCTCCAACTCCTGAATGAACTTCCTCCTGCCTCTAAAGTAGTTTTTAACCTTTATGCTATAGATGAATATAGTATCAAACAAATAAGCGAAGCACTTGAGATTTCAATTGAAACCGTCAAATGGCATTTGAAAACCTCTAGAAAAACGCTTCGTGCCCGTATCTCAACGCTGAAATCAATAGACAATGAAAACGAGTAACAAACAGTTTGATCAGCTCTTCAAACAAAAAATGCAAGAACTGCATTTTGAGGCCAGCGACGCGCACATCAGTGAGTTGCTCAAACAAACGAAGCAACAATACAAATTGCTACGCAACAAAACATGGGGTAAACTCAGCATCATCTTGATTATTGTTAATGCCGCAGTGTTTTTTCAACTGCATATCCGCTACAACGCTAAGCCACCGAGGTATCAAGCCCAAAATAATTTTGAAAACCTAACGTCTTTTACCCTTGCAAATCAAGCCACCTTTACTGATCAAATAGCCAATCTTAATACCCAACTGACCAACAGCACTAAAGTGGAATCTGATGAAATCTCGACAGTAAATAACCAAAACATTGTTAAAACCGAGGAAAACTGGCAAAAATTAGCCAAAAAATCGCTGCTCGAAAAAACTAAACTAAAGGCTTATCACAGCAAGCACGCCCCGGCAATTAGTGGGCTTTTTCTCTTTGAAGGTGAAAAACTGAAAGAAGAAAAAGCCTCCAAGACCCAAACAATTGTATGCGGACAAAATAAAGAAAAAACGAAAATCATCATCGCTAGATCTAGGGTGGCTAATTTTAAAGCGGATAGCCTCGCCAAAGAAAATGCACAGGGGGTTTGTAGACCAACTGGCTTTGACGACGACGCCGTAATCCAGTACAATGTCTTTGATAAAAAAGCGTTGTTCAGCAGGTTTCAAGCAGAGCATATCCATTGGGGCTTGGTTCGAACCACCAAAATTGCCAAGCCTGAAAAACCCGTCAAAGAAGAGAAGCCTGTTTCAGAAAAGGAAGTTAAGGTTCCCAAAGCACCCAAAGCACCAGAAAAAACAAAAGCAAAAGCCACTTCTGTAGCGCCTGGCACACGCCCACAAGTTCACCAGCATGGTGTGCGTCAATATGTCGAACCTGAATACGAAGAATACGATTATTTCCTCAAAAACGACAGTCTCATATTTATCAGCGAAGGCGTTAATTTTGTTGTGCTCATGCAGCCCGATGGCACCATTTTATCAAAAGCCGAAATTGAAATCACTGAGCCGTATGTATATTATCTCGGCGAAAAACGCGCTTATTTTGACCAAAAGACGGGTAAAACATACATTTGTGTAGCCACCCTCTATCACTTCAACTTCTATGAATTAGAGCCCGCAAATGGACAAACCAAATTTCTATTTCAAACAGACGAAGTCTGGAAGAACCCCGACTTTCAAATTGAAAATGGTGTGCTCAACTACAGCAACAAAAACAAGACCTACAATAAAAAACTTTAAGACTTAATCTTCCTTCCAATCCAATCTAGACTTCGTGTAAGGAATATCTGCTTTATCGAGTGTTTCATGAAGCTTTAGTACGCGTGTTTGGTAAGCTGCGAGGCTAGCCTTGAATTGCGCATATTCTTGTTCCACCATTTGTAAGTTGGCCTTGTGGGTTTTGCTTACGCCTGTTGTGTTCTCAGAAAGTTGGTAGTCGAGCATACCCAAACGACCTGTAAAGGTTGGGGCTGTTTCAAATTCGTGTCTAGTTTTGATGTCGTCTCCGTAGAGTTGTTCGCGGAGTTGGGCTTTGAGTAACTTGAGTTCGCGAATTTCTTTGAGAAGCGAAAGGTCGGTGTTCGGGTAAGTAAGTACCGCTTTTTCTAGGACAGCTAATTCGTCATTGAGTTCTTCGAAGCGTTTCTCTGAGCCACTCACCTTGCGGTTGAGCTCTGCTACCGACCTACGAAATTCATCGAGACCAAAAAGATCTTTGGCAATTAATGTTTGATTGTTGAGGCCCTTCACGACAAACGGTGTGGTGCCAACGAGTTCTTCCACTTGGCCGTTGTGGACCATCATGACTTTCACACTGTAGGTACCCGGCACCACCAATGGACCACGGCCACCGTTTCCAACTGGGTTGGTACTGGCTTTGCGCAAGTTCCAATGCTGGCGCACCAAACCTTTTTGCGGGCTGCTGCTCATGCGGCGAATTTCCGCTCCGTTTGCGTCTGAAATGATCCAAATGAGTTGTGCAGCTTCGTCTAGAGCCTCAGCTTTGAGCGCGTCGAAAGTTGGGTAGCTCACGTCTTTTTTATCTTTCTCTAATTCCTTTTCCTTGGTTTGGCGCTCGCTCTTGAGTGAAGTTGGAACTTCTTTAAGGTGTAAAGTAAAGGTGGCGCCATAGCTTGGGTTTTTGGCAGACCACATGTTGTGCCCTTGAAAACCCGTTCCTTCTAAGCCCAGCGGATCAGCCTCAATATAGAGAAGGGCATCTTTCACTGGATACAAATGTGCTTTCTTGTCGAGGTTTTCTTTAGAAAGTGCACGCAATGGGCTGTAGTTATCAAGTACATAAAAACCACGGCCAAAAGTGGCTGCAACGAGATCTACCTCGCGCTCTTGGATGTCTAGGTCATAGACTGCAATGGTTGGCAAGCCTGAAAGTTTGGTCCAGTTGAGGCCGCCGTCAGTAGTAAAATAAGCACCGAATTCAGTCCCGACAAATAATAGATTTTCAACAACTGGATCTTGTTTGAGGCAATAAACAGTTCCGCGAATTGGTAAATTGGCTGCGATATTGGTCCAGGTCTTGCCTTTATCTGCAGACTTCAATAAATAAGGTTTGAAATCGCCTTGGCGCTGCGCATTGAAACAAGCGTAAACAACATTTTCTTGGTGTAAAGACGCCGTTAGCATGTTCACTCTGGTATTGAGCGGCACCCCAGGGAAAGCTGCGTATTTAGTCCAATTTTGGCCGTCATTTTCAGAAACTTGTACCAAACCGTCGTCCGTACCTACGTAAAGTAATCCTTTCTTTTTCGGCGATTCGTCTAGTGCAACAACATTGCCGTAGATGGTGGTGGAGGCGTTTTTCATGACTGCGTCTATGGTCCAAACTTGGCCCATCACTTCGATTTCATTGCGGTCAATTTGTTGGGTGAGGTCAGGGCTAATGGTTTGCCAATCGTCGCCTTTATTGCTCGATTTAAAGAGTTTATTGGCCGCAAAATAAAGTGTGCTGGCATCGTGCTTGGATACAATTAAGGGCGCGTCCCAGTTCCAGCGATAAGCAGGCTCGCCAACAGCTGGCATGGGCTGAATTGGCACTTTTTCGCCAGAAACGCGGTCGTAGCGCACAAGCCAACCATATTGTGCTTGTGCATAGGTGATGTTCGGATTTGACCAATCTGTCGCAGACTCAAAGCCGTCGCCTCCGTTGGTAATGAACCAATCTGTATTGAGGATGCCCGATACATTTTGTGTCGCCGAAGGGCCGCCCATCGAATTGTTGTCTTGGGTGCCACCGTAAATATTGTAAAATGGCGCGGCGTTGTCGGTCGCAACTTTATAAAATTGTATGATTGGCAAGTTGCCATAAAAACTCCATTCGCTGGCGTGTGTATAGGTTTCGTACAAACCACCGTCACAACCTACTAACCAGTGATTGGTATTGCTGGGGTCGATCCAAATGCAATGGTTGTCTACGTGTTTATTTTTTTCACCAGTTGGCACAAAGTTTTTGCCGCCGTCGGTGCTGTGGTGCATGTAGGTGTCCATCGCAAAGACCTTGTTGACGTCTTTGGGGTCGCAGAAGATTTCTTGGTAGTAGTTACCGCTGGTAGAGAAGGATCCTTGCTTGGACCAGCTTTCGCCTTTATTGCTTGAGCGGAACACGCCTCCTTTGTCGTAGCGGGCTTCAACAATGGCATACACGACATTGGCATCGGCAGGCGAAACAGCTAAGCCCACGCGGCCCATGTCGCCTTTGGGCAAACCTGCATTGATTTCTTTCCAAGTTAAACCACCGTCGGTAGATTTATAAAGAGCCGACTCTGGGCCGCCCCCGATGTAAGTATACTCGTGGCGGCGGCGCTGGTGTGCCGAAGCGTATAAGATATCTGGGTTTGTAGGATCTATGGCGATTTCCGCAATACCTGTGTGCTCAGACACAAAAAGCGTGCGCGTCCAGGTTTTACCACCGTCGGTACTTTTGTAAACACCGCGTTCGCCGCCGCTACTCCAAAGTGGGCCGTAGGCTGCCACCCAAATGATATTCTCATCTGTCGGGTGCACAATGATTTCGCCGATGTGTTCAGAATTTTTGAGTCCCATATTCGTAAAAGACTTACCTCCGTCTACAGATTTATACACGCCATCGCCGTAAGAAACCGAACGTTGGTTGTTGTTCTCACCCGAACCCACCCAAACTGTATTTGGATTGCTTGGAGCAAGCGTCACACAACCAATGGAGTAAGATCCGTAACCATCGAAAATTGGTTCGAAAGTAATGCCGTGGTTTTGGGTATACCACACCCCACCTGCAGCGGCAGCTACATACCATTTGTCTTTATTTGTTGGGTGGACAGCAAGGTCAATTACACGCCCTGAGGTGAGGGCCGGACCTACCATTCTAAATGACAGCGCACCAACTGTTCCGGCGTCATAAGGTGGCTTTTCTATAGGTGTTGTTGTTTTCTTTTGCGCAAAAGTAACACTCGCTAAAAAGAGGGAAAACCCTAGAAGTAATCTCATATCCTAAATTTTCGCTAAAAATACATTAAATTCGTGCAACCTCAAACTCGAAATTTACGTCATAACCTTTTGGTTATAAGTCCTGCTACTATGTTAAGAATTTTACGTTTTTCCGCTATTTTATTTTTGTGTCAGCAACTGAATGCACAAGTACTCATAGATTCCCCACTCTATCAACAACTCAAAGGATCGGGCCAACTAGGCACAGTCAATACTGAAGCCAATTCCTCTATTCAATTGCCTGTAGCCAGCGTTCAGCCAGCCACATACAACAAAGCCAATTCCTGCGACTGCTATATTGCACCCGACTCCACCTACACACTGGCCATGCAGCCTAATGACGACGGCTCAACAGGAATTATACCCATACCATTCACCTTTAATTTATACGGACAAGCTTACAACTCCATTTATATCAATAACAACGGGAACATTACCTTCACGGGTCCGCTTTCTACCTTTTCTGCCACTGCTTTTCCATCTACAGGCAACGCCATTGTAGCTCCTTTCTGGGCCGATGTCGATACGCGCAACGGAAATGGACAAGTGCTCTATAAAATTACACCAACAGCGGTTTATGTGAATTGGGTTGACGTCGGTTATTACGCATTTCACGGCGACAAACTCAATACGTTTCAGCTCATTATTACCAATGGATCAGACCCCGTCATCGACGGCGGCAACGTGGCCTTTTGCTACCAAAACATGGACTGGACAACCGGCGACGCTTCGCAGGGAGTCAATGGTTTTGGCGGCGTGCCCGCAACCTGCGGAGCCAACAAAGGCGATGGCCTGGCTTACTTCCTTATTTCTCGTTTTGACCACGCCGGCAACGACTTCGATGGTGCGCTCGGCAATCCAGATGGCATCTCTTGGCTCGACTACAAAAGTTTTGCCTTCGACGCCTCAAACGGTGGCAATATCCCTCCAATCCCCGAAGGCATTGCCTCTTGCGACACCTTTAAAATTTGTGCCCTCGGCGACTCCGCCGACTTCAGCATCAATTTCCTCTCCCCTGAAACCAATCAAAGTACCACCATTACTTATTCAAATGGAGGCTTAACAACTTTACAACAAATATCCAATACGCCAGGCAATACGGCGAATATTATATTGCGTGCAGTGGGCTCTTTGGCAACAATGGGCACCTATAACATTACCGTAACTGCCACCGACGACAACCTGCCTACACCTGGTGTTACCGCCCTTACTTTTGTAGTCGTGATCGACACCATCGTCAACAACTTAGATTCAGCTATGCTTGTCGTCGCTAACTCCTGCGGAGCCATCGATTTAAGCGTCTCCAACGGCCCTTATGACAGCTACCTCTGGGACGACTTCACCGTGATGCCCACAAGCGGTATTACCACCGATCAAATATACGGCGTCACCGTTAGTAAAAATGGCTGCTACAAGCACGTTTCCGATACTTTTGATGTCATCAACCCAATGCCCATTAACCTTCAAGGGCCATTGGCATTTTGCCCGCCGGATACTTCAGTGACTTTAACGATTCCTAATGCAGTAGCATATTCGACGGTGAGCTGGGGTCTTACAAACCCTGCCTTAAATGCACAATACAATAATGTTTTGGGTGCTGGAACTTACACCATTAACCTACTCGATTCTGCAGGCTTGTGCAGTACCGATACCACTTTTACGGTTTTTGGGACCAGCGCTTCTGCAATTTTTGACGATACAATTGTTTGCCAAAATACGTATCAGGTTCAAGGTACGGTTTCGCCTGGTGGTCTTTGGACTGCCTCTTCGGCGAATATTTCGTTCAGTAGTACTTCGGCACTAGAGCCCCTTATTTCTATTAGTGCACCTGGCACCTACACCGTTTCTTTTACAGACAACGTATGTCAGCAAACACTTAGTGCAGACCTCACCTTACCGCTCAATCCTCAAATATTTTCTGATACTGCTTTGTGTCAATTGAGTTATCAAGCCGTAGGAACTATTGCCGATGTAAGTGGGGGAACGTGGAGTTACACGAGCAATAATCCATTAGCTACCCTCAATTTTGCACCCAATAACAATGCCTTGAATCCGACCCTAAATGCAAGTGAATCCGGGGTTTTCACCCTCACCTTTACAGATGAAGTTTGCAGCCATACCGCAACTACTACCTTAGAGCTTTATGCACAGCCATACATCCATCTAGACAGTCTTGGTTGCAATTACCAAGCCCAAATTCAAGGAACACTTTCTGCGCTTGGTGGCGTTTGGTCTTGCCCAGACACCTCCATTACTTTCTCCAATCCTATTTCAGAAAACCCGCTCATCATTTGCAACTACGCTGGTGTGTTCCCAATCAGCTACACAGACAACGCTTGTGGCATTACCCTTACCGAATTCATTGAATTTCCACCGTATGTGTATGTACAACTATTAGATACAAATATTTGTCAGGGTTCAAGCTTCTCGATTGACCCATACACACTAAATGTACCCAAAGACAGCACTTTCACAGAATGGACACTACAAAGTAACTACAATCCTCAAACACTTGGCACTTGGCTAGACGGCAACACAGATGATCCAAGGATAATAAGCGCCGTTGGAAATTACATCTACACAATTAGCAATGCTTGTTATACCTACTCTGATACAGCAACTATCGGCTTTAAACCTTGTGACATCATCGCTCCAAACATTATTGTACTCTCTTCCGAAAATGGAAACAACAGTTTTTATGTGCAATACAGCGGGATTTCTGAATTTGAATGCACCATCGTGAACCGCTGGGGCAACACCATTTATCAGTACACGGATCCTGCTTCCTCTTGGAACGGACTCACTCAAAATGGAGCAAAAGTAGAAGAAGGAACCTACTTTTATATCATCAAAGCCGTGTACGAAGGAGGAATACCTTTAGAGAAACACGGATTTGTCGAGGTGAAGTATTAACTTTGCCACATGAAAACTGCAAGTGTCCGTTATTTAGGAGAGCTCCGCACCGAATGCACGCATTTGGGCTCGGGTACCACCATCATCACTGATGCACCCCTAGACAACCACGGCAAGGCAGAAGCTTTTTCACCAACCGACCTCGTTGCCACCTCGCTGGCCTCCTGCGTCATGACCATAATGGGTATCTACTGCCAAAGCCACAACATTCCGTTTGTAGCGGCAGAAGCCACCATTGAAAAACACATGGCCTCAGACCCACGTCGGATTTCAAAAATTGTACTCGATCTTGACCTCAGCGGCAACGATTGGGACGAACTCACCAAAAAGAAAGTCATTGCAGCAGGTAAAGCTTGCCCAGTGGCCCGTACCCTCGAGGGCAATGTAAGCCTCGAACTTAACATCCACTAATGGAAGACAAATATCAAAAAAGCGAGCGTCCAGAACGCCGCGAAACAAAAGAACGCACTTACCAACGCAAAGAACGCACCGACATTATTTTTGGTGTTCACTCTGTTCTAGAAGCCATTCACGCAGGCCGAGAACTCAATAAAATCTTAATTCAAAAAGGGATCAATAAGGCTCTTTTTGAAGAACTAAGAACCGCGCTTACTGGCAAGAATTACTTCTTACAATATGTGCCGAATCAAAAACTCGATTCTTTAACTGAAGGAAATCACCAAGGCGTCATTGCCATGGTACCGCCAATTACCTACCAAGAAATTGAACCACTTATCGATAAATGGCTAGAAGAAGGCAAAAAACCAAGTGTGCTGGTCCTAGATCGCATTACCGACGTTCGCAACTTTGGCGCAATTATCCGCAGTGCAGAATGCATGGGCATAGATGCCGTGCTCATCCCGAGTAAAGGTTCAGCCCTAGCCACTTCAGATGCTATGAAAGCCTCGGCTGGCGCGCTCAACCGTATTCCGATTTGTAAAACAGAGCAACTCAAGCAATCGTTGTTTTATTTGCAACAATCAGGTTTGCGTATTGTGGCCTGTACAGAAAAAGCTTTGGTGCCATTGCACGAAACCAATTTAAGAGGTAGCGTGGCAATTATTATGGGTTCTGAAGAATCTGGAATCACTCAAGACCTCATCAATTTAGCAGATATCAGCTGTAAAATCCCGATGAAAGGAGCTATTTCCTCTTTAAATGTAGGAGTTGCTACCGGAATGGTGCTTTACGAGAAAATCCGTCAAGAATTAGTAGGTTAAAAGCAGCTTCGGCAATATTTCAGGGATCACAAAAAGTTCCGAAATACAGTTAGCGTAGTTGTATTGATTTTTTGCGCTAGGGTCAAACCAGAGGGCATGCATACCTGCGCGCAAGGCTCCCGCGACATCTACGTGGTAGTCGTCACCGATCATGACCGACTTCTCAGCTTTGGCACCAGCTTGGTTGAGCGCATATTTAAAAATCGCTAGATCAGGTTTGTTCTTGCCTACGAACTCCGAACACACCACAACATCAAAAAAGGCCCGCAAGCCGCAATTTTCGAGTTTCACAAACTGGACCTCCTGAAAACCATTGGTAATAATGTGGAGCTTAAAGTCCATTTTTTGTAAGGTCTCTAAAGTGTCTATGGCCTTCGGAAACAATGCTGTCTGGCGTGGCGAGATCTGTACATAGGCGTCGGAAAGACGCTGCACCAAAGCTTCATCTTTGATTTTAAAATACTTGAGCGTTACTCGAAAACGTTCGTGTCTGAGGTCGTCTTTTTTGATGATGCCTTTGCCATAGAGTTTCCAGAGATGCGCATTTTGATACACATATTGCTTGTGAAAATGATCAAAACCACCCACTTGAGCCTCTAGATCTTCAGCTGCAAAAATTTGTCGCAAGGCAATTTCGGAATTTTTATCGAAATCCCAGAGGGTGCGGTCTAGGTCAAAAAAGAGGTGGCAATCAGAAAAGGGCATAGCTGATGAGCGTGAGTAGAAATGCATTGCCCGCCAAACCGATCAGCATAAACAAAAAGGTCGTTTGGTATTTGCCGTAGAATTTAGCAGCCACATAACTACCAATCGGAACCGAGAATAGCAAGGGTGCAAAAAGCGTAATGCCATAAAATCCGAAGCTCCATTTGATCCGGATAATTAATTTTTTGGTGCGGGTAACTTTATGATAATTGATGGGTTCTTTGCCGGCAGCAAGTGCTGCTTCTCTTTTTTTGGCACGTTGGCGATGAGAAAACCGCATGACCATTTCACTTCCAAAATAGAAAACAGCAGCAGCGGTTGAGGCTCCTAAGAAGGATGCCAACCACGTCTCGTGAAAAGCGAGATGAAAACTTTTGCCTGGAAAAGACGAAACCAAAAACTTGACCATTGCCAAGCCATAAATACTCCAAAATCCTACCCAATTCATGTTCTAGTTTCCTTATAATTTGATGCCAAATGCCAAATCGCCTGCGTCGCCAAGACCAGGAACGATATACGATTTAGCGGTGAGTTCGTCGTCAATTGCCGCCACCCAAATATGTGTATTGACCGGTAAATTGCGTTGTACAAATGCCAATGCTTCTGGTGTGGCAATGGCACATACAATATGAATTTGTTTGGGTGTTCCGTGACGCTTGAGCGCTTTATAAACAGCCACCATAGAGCTGCCGGTGGCCAGCATGGGGTCGGAGACGAGCCAAATTTTGTCGTCTAAATCAGGAACAGCCATGTATTCGACTTCAATCTCGAAATCTTCGGGACTACTGTGCTTTCGGTAAGCAGAAATATAAGCGCTATCGGCGTGATCAAAACTACGCAAAAGCCCTTCGTGCATAGCTAAACCAGCGCGCAAGATCGTTAGCAAAACAGGTTGTTCAGCAGGTTGTTGAACCTGAGCCACACCGAGTGGTGTTTGGACCGCCTTAGTTTGACTTGGTAGCTGTTTGGAAACTTCGTATGCAAGAATTTCTGCAATGCGCGAAAGGTTGTGACGGAAACGCAGGCGATCGTCCTGCATACCAACAGCTCTGATCTCGGCCATGTACTGACCCAGAATAGAACTTTGTAAACCGATGTGATGTACCCTCTCCATTTTTCTTTAAAATTACGTATTATTGGGCATTCAAATAATTAAAAAATTCCTTTTCATGAAAGATCAACGCAAGGTCCTGTTTTTGATCATTATAGCGGCGCTCGGTTACTTTGTTGACATCTACGACCTCGTTCTCTTCGGGGTAGTTAAGGCAGAAAGCTTGGCAACAATTATGCCTGATGCCACAAATGAACTAAGGGCTAGCACTGGAAAATTTCTTTTCAATATACAAATGCTTGGAATGCTCATCGGTGGACTACTTTGGGGCGTTTTAGGCGATAAAAAAGGGCGTTTAAAGGTCCTTTTTGGCTCTATTCTCCTCTACTCTGTTGCCAATATTGCCAATGCATTTGTGACCGACATACCAAGTTACATTGTCATTAGACTCATTGCGGGGATTGGTTTAGCAGGTGAACTCGGCGCGGGCATTACGCTCATTAGCGAACTCATGCCAAAGGAAACTAGAGGCTACGGCACCATGATCGTCGTTACTTTCGGAGCCCTTGGCGCAGTAACAGCTTCCTTGGTGGGTGCGGAAGGCCAGTTTGTTGGTGCATTTATCTACCACTTAAGCGGCTGGAGACCTGAAAATTGGCAAGTGGTTTACTTAATTGGTGGTGCCATGGGACTCTTGTTGTTACTCATGAGAGTTGGCGCCTTGGAGTCAGGATTTTTCAAGCAAATGGACAGCGATCCATCTATTCAAAAAGGGCAACTGCGCCTCATTTTTGGAAACCGAAACAATCTTGTAAAGTACCTGCATTGCATCAGTATCGGGATCCCTATTTGGTACACAGTGGGGCTCTTGGTCATGAACTCCGCAGACAATTTTGGCCCTTGGCTTGGCGTGTATGACATCTCGAACGGAAAAGCGGTCATGTATTGCTACCTTGGCCTCAGCGCCGGCGATTTGCTTGCTGGTTTCTTGAGTCAATGGTTGAAAAGTAGAAAAAAGGTGGTGCGTCTTTATTTACTTTTTTCTTTGGTGGTCACAGTATTGTTTTTAGGTGTTTTTCATCAGTACAATATAACAGATAGCACCTATTATTTCCTGTGTTTCTTACTTGGAAGCGGCACTGGCTATTGGGCCATTTTTGTTACCATTGCCGCAGAACAATTTGGAACGAACATTCGCTCTACTGCTGCCAATACCATCCCTAATTTTGTGCGCGGATCTGTGAACTTGATTGTTTTGCTGTTCAGTACTTTGGTAAGCCTCCAGGTCAATGACGGCGTTTCAGCTATGATTGTAGGTTTCATTTTTATTGTCCTGGCACTATTTAGTTTGAGCCAACTCAAAGAAACCTTTGGCAAGGACCTCAATTTTTTCGAGGTCTCATAGAAAGTTAAATGTACCTACTTAAATCTTCTGGGAGTAATCTTCGAAGTCTTCGATGAGCTCTTGATCTACTTGGTTAGCCACTGTTATTGGAATGAAGTCAACCACAACATTGGTTTTGTCCAAACCAAAGTCTTCTGCAGGCTTAAGACCAGTAGATTTAACGAAGCGATAAGCCTTCACACACAATTTTTGGAAAGGCGTCAGGTGGTTGTCCATCGCTACTCTGGAGTTGAGAACGATAAACTTGAAGTCGACCTGATCTAATTTGCCGCGTACGCTTTCGAAAATGCTTTCGCCACTTAGCTCACCTTTCTCGATCATCTTGCAGTAAATCTTGCGCATCATGTACTCAATACGGTGCTCCTCTTTAAAGCCCATTTGAAGAGTTACATAATAACAGCGCTTGTCGATAATTTGATGCACCGAATAGTGCACACCCCATGGCTCATTGAGGATGTCGAGGTGCAAGAACCAAATAGTACCCGCTTTGCGTGGTTTTTTATAAAATAAGGAATGATAGACCGTTAAGTCCAGCTTATTCATGGAGTTGGAGCGCGTTGGAAACACCAAATTTGTGGCTTCAAAATCGATGTCTTTATCTTCATGAACCGAATTGATCATCGGTATAACTGAATTCATCGGGAGGTATTCTGTAATACTGGTGCGCAGTTGCTTGGCCTTGAAATACAAGAAGAGTAGTAAGAAGAAACCTATCGAAAGCACCAAAGTAAACCAACCTCCAGATATAATTTTACCCATATTCGAAAGCAAGAAAATCATTTCAATACTGATGAAGATGAAGAAAATGGTGCTAAATACAATTCGCAATTTTGGGTAACGGATAAACATCAAGGTCGCCATCAAAATAGAAGTCATGACCATATTGATGGTAATTGCCAAACCGTAAGAATGTTCCATTTCGCTCGAGCGCTTGAAAATGGCGATGACCACCAAACACCCGATCATCAAGAACCAATTGATGAATGGAATGTAAATTTGACCTTGGTGTTCAGAAGGGTACTTCACTTTAAGGTTGGTCCATAACTTCAGCTTAATGGCCTCGTTCATGAGCGTAAACACCCCTGTGATGAGCGCCTGAGAGGCAATAATAGTTGCTGCTGTTGCTATGACCACCGCGAAAGGAATCATTTCTTTAGGAACCATTGCATAAAAAACAGTTTGCTTCGCACCTAGCTCAAATCCTGGAGACAAACAAAGCGCAGCTTGACCGAAGTAGTTCAGGACGAGCAGTACAGAAACCAAGCCCCAACTCAAGCGAATGTTTCCTTTTCCGCAGTGCCCTAAATCAGAATACAAAGCCTCGGCCCCTGTTGTACACAGAAATACCGAACCTAAGACCGCAAATCCACCATCTACGTTAGCAACAAGATTGTAGGCATACCAAGGATTGATCGCTTGCAAAACCGAAGTGTTGTGCATGACATTAATGAAACCAAGATACCCTAAGAAAGCAAACCAAATGATCATGACCGGGCCAAACATTTTGCCGATTGCCGCGGTTCCGAACTGTTGAATGACAAAAAGGATCACTATGATCGTAACGACAATTGGGATGATAGGCATCTCGGGAAAGATGTTATTGACGCCCTCCACCGCTGAAGAAATAGAAATGGCAGGTGTGATAAAACCATCGGCCATTAGGGTGGCACAACCAATGAGCGCCGGAATAATGATCCATTTGAGTTTGCGCTTTTTCAATAAAGCGAATAGCGCAAAGATTCCTCCTTCGCCATTGTTGTCGGCATTCAGTGCAAAATGAATATATTTTATTGTTGCAAGCAAGATCAGCGTCCAGATAACACTCGAAAGCGCTCCCAAAATAAACGGCTCAGAAATGTGCTTGCCCCCTCCCGTAATGGCCTGAAAGACATAGAGCGGCGATGTGCCGATGTCTCCAAATACGATTCCTAATGTAATCAAAAATCCAGCGAGTGAAATCTTTTGGGTAGAGACGTGTGACATGATAAAACAAAAAAATTTCGTCGAAGTTATGTCTTTCTTACATTTCTACGCAAACATTTCACGAAAATATTTATCTTTGCATCCCGATTCCAAATCGGATAGTCTGCTGCCCACGTGGTGAAAT
>JAIXXP010000136.1 GCA_027490665.1 Cryomorphaceae bacterium
CAATCCAAGTATAACTTTCGCAGGCCACCTGAACATCTGTACCTGTAACATCATTCGCCAACGTTAAATTGAGGTTTACAATGCTATCACAACCATTGACCGAACCTCCGGCAATTGTATATTGTAAATTGTAGTTACCGGGAGTCGTATAAGTGGAGCCGTCAAGCCAAGTAAAACTCCCACAGACAACTTGTGAATTCGAGGAGCTAACCGTATTGTCAACAGTCAAATTAAGCGTAACCAAAGAATCACATCCTGCAGCTGTTGTAAGTGTCGCTGTTTGTAGACCTGCCCCATTAAAAGTAAGGCCATTCCACGTGTAGGGCAATTGACTCGGACAAATAGTTTCACTCATGTTTGAAGTTACAGTGGTACAGATGTCGCAGCAGTTTCCTGTTTGAGCACTGATGGTGTATTGCGTAGAAGGCAACCAACAGTCATATTGAACATTTAATCCACGAAGAGAGCCACCAAACTGAGATTGGAAATAAGCAAGCACTTGATCGGCTGTGTTACATCCTCCCTGATTAGTTGTAACATCACAACTGTACAAGCAAATGATACCAAAATTCCATCCATTGGGTTGGTTGAAATAATTCGGATTTGGTGGACTAATGATGGTTACAGGTGGAGCTACGTTTACGGTAAGAATCGCTGGGTTTATGCCATTGAAAGTTGATGTAGAAATAGGAAAACCACAATGGTTATTGTTTTGAGCTGAATTGAATCCAGCATAAAGTACTTGAGTCACATTGCCCAGAAAAGGCCCGCTAAAATTTACATTTACTGGTTCATAGGTACAAATCCCAATTTTTAGATTAGGAATGTTTTGATCAACTACGATATTGAGGCTTCCGCCGTCATAATTGGCAAAAAGCACCCAGTTCCCATTAGTGTCGCAAAAATTAGCGCAACCATCTGACAAAATAATCGTGGTATCAATGGAGCAACCTGCAGAATTCGTGATCGTAACATCATAAGTGCCAGGTGCTAAATTATTTACGCTATTCACGATCATGTTAGAAGGGAAGGGCCATAAGTAAAAATAGGTGTCATTTGGGCTCGGTGCAAATGATATTGATCCATCATTATTTCCACACGTAGGTTGGATAACTGTTGCGTTTAAATCAAAACCAGAAGAAGTAACGCATGTTCCATTACAATTATTAGGAGTTGCCGTTCCTAGTGCCCATGTATTTCCTCCGTCAGTTGATCGTTCGTAAGATTGTCCTGTGACAGTAGCTTGGGAAATATATTCAATTCCTGGAATGGTTGACGCAGTTGCCAGACCTCCGCCTCCACAAACTGCGATTCTTTGTAGAGCCCCGGTTGTAAAAGTGGCATCAGTGTTTAATTTAGTCGGATCATTTGAAGAAAATGTCCAATAAACTGCATCGACAGCAGTTCCGGAGGCATCGTATAATGCTACCCATCCATCACCATTGGGAAGGTGCCATCGAGCTGCATTTGATCTCCATAAACGAGCAGAATTAGCAGCGATATTTAAATTAAATGTAATTCCGGGTGTGTTTGGACCACCAATGGTTATAAAACCAAGAGGTGGAATAACTGTTCCAGTTGGAAATGAGAATGCCCCTCCGTTTGTTCCTCCGTCCATTCCACCGATTGACCAACAACTAATATCTACTGGGTCACATGAGCTAGTGTTATAAATCTCAATAAATTCTGAGCCAAAATTAGGCGTGGAGTTATACATCGACTGAAAAGCCTGATCCGTATCCCCTCCTGTAGGTCTAACATGAACTTCGTTAATCACTACTTGTGAGAAAAGCGAGGGAAAATGAGAAAATAAAATCAGTAGAAAAAAAAATCTCATAATTGCTGTGTTTTCATTATCCTTTTTCATAGACTTATGTTAAAATCAAAAGTTGCTTTTAAACAACTAAAAGCAATAAAAAGTTTTGTATCGTTTTTCTTCCCGAATTTGAACTTAAATAGTTCGTGTTGTTAACTCAAATAAGACAACCGATGTATATTGTTTTTTCATTTTTAGTAGATTTTTCTCATTAATATCTCAAAGCATCCAAACCAATTGCATACTCTTAGATTTTACCGGAAGCAAAAAGAACTCTGTTTTACGTTAACCCCAAATCATTAGTAATGCTATGTGTGAGGCGCCCGTTTTTGTTGCCGCTTTCTCATTAGAATATATCAATTAGCATAACAAAACACAAAATTGGCCCTTGCTAGCTTTTAGCTGCTGGGCTTATTGTGCTTTGGGGTCTATCAGTGTTCTAATCAAATCAAACACCTTTAACCCTTCCTCTAAAGGACTGATATGACCCCCACTAACGAATATGGTTTGAATTTTTGGTGGTGTTGGAACATAATCTTCTTTTCCTTTAAGTACAATTGCTTTTACCTTTAAATTAAGAATCATGGTCGTTGCGTCCTCTGCATCTAAAATGACTTTTTTATCTGTTCGTTTTATGTCATCTATTTTAAGTTTGTTCATCGAACGTTGAAGATGATCATGCAAATGCGGATTTTCCTTCAAAGTCGATTTTCCAAACAACGATTTAGCGGCTTGCTTTGTGTAGAATTTTCGGAAAAACAACAACGTATGTTGAAGCTTGAACATTCTTATTTGTTTCGGAGAGGCGGCTTCAAACGGCATATTGCACAAACCAATTCCTTCGAACCTTTCAGGATGTTTATACGCTGCTCTGAGTATCGTCATACTTCCCCAAGAATGCCCAATTGCGATAACTCTTGGGATTTGCAAATTATCTAAAATTTCGAGAAGCATATCGGCACAATCATTCAACGACCAATCCAGTTTTGTAATTTCACGGCTTTCCCCATGGAATGGCATGTCTATCGTTACAACCGTTCTGTCATCAATGTGTTTTACTTGTTCGTCCCACAAATGATGATCAAAGTAAACACCATGAAGTAAGATGACGGGAAGTTTATCGCTTGTGAGTTCTGTCTTATGAATGGCAATCTTACCAATGTTCGTTTGAATGAAAGTTGTTTGAGCTGGATTTGACATACTGATGAATAGAATTCTGCTTAGAAATATATATGATTTCTTTTCAATTACTTATCGAAGGTGCTTGTCTGGAATAAGCACTATCCGATAATTGATGTATGACAAACTCAGCCATATCGTCCAAGGTGACGGATAATTTCAAACCTTTACCATCCAATGTTGCGTGGACATTACCTTTAGGCGTTTTTTCGACAATGTTTGGGCATCGAACAATCGTCCAATCTAACTCGCTGTTCATAATAATTGGTTCCATTCGGTTTTTGTCGTCGATGATGACCTTTAACCACTTCATGAAATAAGGAAGAATTATTTTTGTAAAAAACCAGGGTTGAAAAGCCAGACTATTTCCAGCACCAACATTGCTCATAGCAATTAGCCTTTTGATTTGCTGTTTCTCCATTTCTTCCACAATTACTTTTGTGGCATCGGAAATAAATGTGGTGGGCTTTCCATTACCTTTTCCGCCAACACCCAAACATTGTATTACAGCGTCTTGATGTTCCAATGCTTTTTTGACATCATTGCTATCTAAGACATTGCCTTGGATGACGGTAAGATTTTCATTTTGAATGCTGATAGCCGATTTATTTCGAACCAGCACAGTGACTTGAATACCGTTAGATAAGGCTAACTTCATAATAGCTTGACCCGAAAAACCGGTGGCGCCGAAGATGAATAATTTCATTGTTGCATTAATTAATGTTCAATGCAAAATTCGGAAGGGTATGCTGCTTGTAACTGACACAAATGTGTCAAAGTGAACTTTGAATCAGTTTTTTTCGGATGCGGGTTAGAGATTGTCTTTCTATTCCGAGAAAGGATGCCAAATGAGACAAGGAAACGCGATTAAAAAGATCAGGATTTTCCTTTACAAATTCAAGGTATCGGGTTTCGGCATTTTCAAAAAGAAAACCTTCGATTCGTTTTTGTTGCATTTTCAAAACTTCTTCGGCAATGAGTCTTCCATAGCGCTCAAAAATGGGGAATTGTTCATATCCTTTCTGAATGTGATTGTAAGAAACCGTGACAATTGTGGTTGGTTCGATGCATTGAAAATAGTACTTACTCAGTGTTTGTGTAATGAATGCGGGATAATGAGTGGCATAGCGATTTTCACGGAAAAAGTTTACCGAAATTTCATTGCCATTCTGGTCAATGTAAAATGCCCGAATCAGCCCGGAATAAATGAATCCTATTTCCTTTTGAATGGTATTGGCGTGAATGAAGAAATGCTTTGCTTTTAGTTCTCTGACTGTTAAGCCGCTTTCCAAATAGGCTAATTCGGCCTCTGTTACTTTGGGGCAAAGTGATTTGACGGAGTTTAAAAATTTATCAATTGCATCATTCATATCAGAAACCATCGATTTTACGTCAAAGCTATAATTTAGTTTTACAAATTGAAAGGATTATAACCATATTGATAATTCAATGAGTTGATCCAATTCTATCTTTTCTTTCCTTCTAATGTCAGCTTTTATGGGTAGTAAATAGGCATGATGTTTTGTATCGAACCAAATGGCGGTATTCCATTCTGAATTTCTAATTTTTGCACTTGCTTTTAGACGTCCCCAACCTTCCTCTTGCCACTTTAAATTTTCTCTTATTTCATTACTCAATTCTACGGGAAGAGATACAAAATACCATCCACCTGGAGCTGAATGTTGCCAGATCTTCGCTGAAAATTCGTATTTGATTTTAGTAATCACTAAAAAGTTATTGGGTCTTGAACTTCCGAGAGGAGTTTATGAAGCACGGAAAAATCCACGCAATCGGATGAGGCATTTGATTAATCATTTTTTTCTAGACATTGTTGTCATTTATTGCTTAATCAATTTAATGGTTTTGTTATTTACTTTAAGAAAATAAACGCCAGTTGATAAATATGAAAAATCATGATTTTCTATATTCTTACCAGACCAAATTATTTCTCCACAATAATTAATAAAAGTGTAATTTTCTTCTTCTGATTTATTTAGTTGATTTAGTTTATCAGTAAAAGGATTGGGGTAGATATGAACGACAAAATCATCTGAAAAATCGTCAATCGAAACATTGTTACAATTTAACGGAGAGCCTATTTCTTCGTTAAAAACTCCATTTGAAGAACTCCAATTATACCAATTTCCACCTAAACCGGTTTGCCAATCAGTTAAATCAAATGTTTTAGTTCCAGTAGCATCACCTTTTATCTGATAGGCTTTTATAGCTAATCCTTCTAAATTCCAGGTTAACGGATTTCCTGGGGTGCAATTTTCAGGGTTAGGGTTCTCCAATTCACAATTGGATTGAATAAAATAAGCATTATCATCATAAGTAGGATATCCACCGAAAACTCGTGCAATACCATTTGTATCGATGCAAACAGCTGTATATTCATCACAAGCTATCGCTTTCGCAAATTGGCCATAATCATTCTTTATCCTTGCTAAAAAAGTCAATAGTCTACCTTTTCGATCGGGATTATCAAAATGTGTGTCGGTGATGACATTGCTTAACATTGTATTTTCAATAAAATGAGTGGAATCTACTGTCATTTGATTATTAAATGGATTCCCCAATGCAGCTGAAGAAGTGACTGTTCCGATTTGGGCGGAAAAATAATATTTTCCTTGAATGGCCATTCCTGCACTCGTTCCACTAATGACAATTTTTCTTTGGTTTACAGCTTCATTTATTGCTTCTTCAACAGGAGTATTTCTCCAAAACGAAACATAAGTCCATTGATCCCCTCCTGCGAACCATATAGCTTCTGCTTGTTGTATTTTTTGAAGAATGTAAGGATCACTGCTCGCAGATGCATTGCTACAAACGATAGTTTCAACCGAATTAACGGGTATTCCCAAACCAGAATAGAAATAGGAATTGTATCCATTGGTGCCAGATGTTCTTAAAATTAAAATATCCCCTCCATTTGCTCGTTGAAGAAACCACTTTATAGCATTATCATCTTCTGATGC
>JAIXXP010000127.1 GCA_027490665.1 Cryomorphaceae bacterium
ACAAGAAAGTCAATGATGACTGGCGGCAAGGAAATCCTTGTAGAGACCGGGAAGTTGGCAAAACAGGCAGATGGTTCTGTTGTGGTGCGCATGGGCGACACCATGTTGCTCGCTACTGTAGTGGCAGCACAAGACGCAAAGGAAGGCGTCGATTTTCTTCCACTTACGGTAGACTACCGTGAGAAATACGCGGCTGCAGGTCGTTTCCCAGGCGGGTTTTTCCGTCGTGAGGCGCGCCCTTCTGAGACCGAAATTTTAGTCATGCGTTTGGTTGACCGCGCTTTGCGTCCGCTCTTCCCAGACGATTACCATGCTGAAGTTCAGGTCATGATTCAACTTATGTCCTACGATGGTGTGCACAACCCAGACGCTTTGTGCGGTTTGGCAGCTTCAGCAGCTATTGCGGTTTCGAACATTCCGTTCAATGGCCCAATGTCTGAAGTGCGCGTAGGTCGTGTCAACGGAGAGTTTATCCTCAACCCAACAATGGCTGAAATCGCACTTTCAGATATCGATGTTATGGTTGCTGGTACAGCCAAAGACGTCAACATGGTTGAAGGCGAAATGCAAGAAATCTCTGAAGCCGAATTGGTAGAAGTGATCAAACTTGCGCACGCTGCAATTATTGAACAATGTAATTTCCAATTGGAGCTTGCTGCAGAAATCCCAACTGCCAATCCAAAACGCGAATACTCCCACGAGTCTCACGACGCTGACGTTCGTGCCAAAGTATTCGAGCTTGCAATGGAAAAATGTAAAGACGTTGCACGACAAGGTTTGGCCAATAAAGCAATGCGCACCGAACTTTTCGATGCCATTAAAGCTGAAGTAAAAGCTGGTTTTTCTGAAGAAGAACTCGAGCACGCTGGCAAATTTATTTCTGTATATTTCTCAGAAGTGAAGAAAAAAGCTGTTCGTTGGGTCATGCTCAATGAGCGCAAGCGCTTAGATGGTCGTCAGTTTGACGAAATCCGTCCAATTTGGGCCGAGGTAGATTACCTTCCTATGGTTCATGGTTCTGCTGTATTTACCCGCGGCGAAACGCAATCACTCACCACACTAACCCTCGGTGGTAAAATGGACGAGCAAATGATTGACGGTGCTACTTTCCAAGGAACTGAAAAATTCTTATTGCACTATAATTTCCCTCCATTCTCTACAGGTGAAGCGAAACCACTTCGTGGTACCTCCCGTCGTGAGATCGGTCATGGCAACTTGGCGCTTCGCGCTCTCAAGCCTGTTATGCCAGACGACTACCCATACGCGGTTCGTATTGTTTCTGATATCCTTGAATCAAACGGTTCGTCTTCAATGGCAACAGTTTGTGCTGGTACCCTTGCCCTCATGGACGGTGGTGTGCCTATCAAATCTCCAGTTTCAGGTATAGCAATGGGCTTAGTTGCCGACGAAGGTAAATTTGCTGTATTGTCTGATATTCTCGGAGACGAAGATCACCTCGGCGACATGGACTTCAAAGTAACCGGTACTGCCAATGGCATCACTGCTTGTCAAATGGACATCAAAGTCGATGGTTTGCCATACGAAGTCTTGACACAAGCACTAGAGCAATCGCGCGCAGGTCGTTTGCATATTCTCGGTAAAATCACCGAAACTATGCCGGCACCACGCCCTGAGCTCAAGCCACAAACACCGCGCTTAGAAGCATTGACCGTTCCTAACGAAATGATCGGTGCCATCATCGGGCCTGGAGGAAAAATCATCCAAGGTTTACAGAAAGAGACCAAAACAACCATTACCATTGAAGAATTACCAAATGGCGAAGGTCGTGTACAAGTACTTTCGAACAACGGAAACGACATGGCTGAAGCAATCCGCTTGATCCGTCAAATTGCATTTCCACCACAAGTAGACGAAGGTGCAACTTATGAAGGTAAAGTAAAATCTGTCAAAGAATTCGGTTGCTTCGTAGAAATCGTTCCCGGAACAGATGGCCTCATCCACATCTCTGAATTTGCTTGGGAAAAAACAGCAAAAATGGAAGATGTCGTAAAAGAAGGCGAAATGCTTACTTTCAAAGTGATTGGAAAAGATCCAAAAACTAAAAAATGGAAATTATCTCGCAAAGTTTTGTTGCCACGCCCTGAGCGTCCAGCAACAGAGCAAGCTTCTGCAGAATAAGATCTATAAGATAACAATTGCAAAAGGGCGGAGGTAACTCCGCCCTTTTTTATGTATTGTTCATCCTGCTGTACAGTATATTAACGTACAAAGTTGTAACTTTACCCAACCAAAAATATTTTTATGAAAAAAGGTTTACTTTTTATCCTAACTATTCTGAGCCTCAACGCGTTTGCGCAAGCCTTTGAATCTTTTAATTTTACGGGTTCCGCCAATGCAAACGGTTGGACGACGCATAGTGTAACTGCTGGTCAAGAAGGTCAATTAGTGGCATTGACGACACCGTCACAAAATGGAAATTCACTATCCTATAGCGGTCTTGCTGCTTCAACTGCTAACCGCATGGCTCTTGTTGCAGGTTCCTCAACAGCCACAGAAGATATCAATAAGCCATTTACTACCACATTACCTATTGGTTATTTTTCGTTTTTGTTAAACGTAACGAATACAACAGGCCTAACCGCCGGAGGTGCCTATTTTATTGGTTTTGGCGGAACAGCGGGGGCAAATGTAACGGTTTATTTCCCAAGACTTTTTATTAAATTGGGCGCAACACCAAACACCTTTCAACTCGGAATTTTAAATACTTCAGGAGGGGTTGGTGCTGTTGCAACTTATTTGCCAACGGAATATACGCCAGGTACAACCATGTTGGTTGTTGCCAAAGCAAGTGCGCCAGCGGTTGCGGGTGTCATTACCGCTTCGTTATGGGTGAACCCTGTGCCTGGAGCGGCGGAACCAGCTGCAGGAGTCACCAATGCAGGAGGTACAAGCACTTGGCCAACAAATGGTATTCAGTCTGTCTATCTCAGACAAGCTACCGGTACGGGCAATTACGAAATCGACGAAATTCGCACAGGTGAAACTTGGGCTTCAGTTACACCCGGAGCAGCCGCTTCTTGTGTCACTTACAACACAATTACAGCTACTGCTTGTAATTCTTATGTACTGAACAACCAAACCTATACTACTTCTGGAACCTATGTTCAAACCTTAGCAAACGCCAATGCAGCTGGTTGCGACTCCATCATTAATTTAAATTTGACTATCAACAATGCCAATAGTTCAACCTTGAACATTACCAACTGTGGCCCTTATACGCTAAACAACCAAATCTATAGCGCTTCTGGTTCTTACACCCAACTCACTCAAAATGTAGCGGGTTGTGACAGCACAATTACCCTGAATTTGAGCATTGTTGGGTCCTTGACTTACTATCAAGATTTAGACAACGATGGCTACGGAAATGCAGCGGTTTCTCAAACGGGTTGTGCAGCCATTACGGGTTATGTGACCAATAGTTCTGATTGTAATGACAACAACAACGCAATTTATCCTGGGGCAGTGGATATCGCAGGTAATGGCATCGACGAAGACTGCAATGGTTTTGATGCGCCTTTGCAATTGGGCATTTATGAATTTGCAGCAACAGTAGATTGCGCTACCCAAGACGTAGCTGCCACCAATACAAGTACCAACTGGACTTTCTCTGATTTCACCGCACAGGGCAATAACTGTGCCGCTGGCGGTGGTGTTTTCAATCGCAGTGCATGGAACCAAACGGCAATTTTAGACCTAAATCAGTACAATCAATTCACTATAAGCGGAGCAAATTGCACCAATCTCAACTTATCTAAATTGGCCTTGAACCACCGCACAAGTACAACAGGAGGTACCCCAACCATCTTTGTGCGTTCTAGCTTGGATAATTTTGCCGCAGACATCGACACAATCGCTTCTTCTTGGAATGGCAACGTTGCTTTAACTGACACCATCATTTTACCAGCCACATTCTCTAATGTGAGTGCAGTAACTTTCCGTTTTTATGTGATCAATCAAGCAACAAATACCTCTACGCTCCGCATGGACAACGTTTCTGTTTGGGGTAATTCCATTTCAATCACTCCAAGCTTGTATTACGCAGATGCCGACGGTGACGGTTTTGGAGATTTAGCCAATGACTCACTTTCTTGTTCAGCTCCTATTGGTTATGTAGCGAACAGCACGGATTGCAATGACACCGATGCTTTGGTCAACCCAACCACTATTTGGTTCCAAGATCTAGACAACGACCAAGTTGGCAACAGTACAGTAAGCCAAGTTTCGTGCTTGCAACCTGCAGGTTATGTCTTGGCCAATGGCGACTGCGATGACAACAATGCCTCAATAGTAGCTCCTGTAATCTATTACACTGATGCCGACAACGATGGTTTTGGCGACGACGCAACCGCAACTCCTTTCTGTCAAGCACCTGTTAACATGATCGCTATTGGTGGCGACTGCAACGATGCTAACAACGCTATTTACCCGGGGGCGCCTGAAGTTTGCGATGGTTTCGACAACAACTGTAATGGTCAAGAAGACGAAGGGCTTACTTTCTTGAATTACTACTTCGATGGAGATGACGATGGTTATGGAATTGGCAACCCAACGGTTTCATGTACGCCTTTAACAGGTTACGCAACCCTCACCGGCGACTGCGACGATAGTAACAATACAGTTTACCCTGGTGCTACTGATACCGAAGGTAACAACGTAGACGAAAACTGTGACGGCGTAGACGGCGTTGCCGGAATTGAGGCTACAACTTTGGTTGCTCAATTGGCTCCGAACCCGACAAATGGTTTGGTTGTTATTCGCCTTTCTAAAACGATCAATGGTCAAATGACCGTAACCGATCTAAACGGTAAAATCCTTCTTCAACAAGCAGCGAATGGTCTTGCCTTTGAACTTGACCTGCTTTCATTTGAGCAAGGCACTTACTTAGTTCATATTTTAGACGCAGACAATACATTGGTGCAACGCATCATTAAAATGTAAGTTTGTAACATTCTCAGGTGTTGAACGTCCTCACCTATTAAAGCCACCTTCGGGTGGCTTTTTTGTGCGCAAAACTTTGTACTTTTATTTCAAATATTTCTACATGAAAAAATTACTCTTTTTACTTTTGCCTTTTGGCGCTTTCAGTCAGTATTTTCAGCAAGATGTCAGTTACCAAATTGAGGTTAAGCTCGATGATAAAAATCATACATTAAGTGGTTTTGAATCCTTAACCTACAAGAACAATTCTCCACAAACTCTTGACGTCATCTACATGCACGTTTGGCCCAATGCCTATAAAAATAAAGAGACCGCACTCGCGAAGCAGCTCAAGCGCAACGACGGAGACAAAATTGCCAAAGCTGAAGCTAAAGACCTGGGTTTCATCGATTCACTTGATTTCAAAGTTAATGGCAATAACGTAAAATGGGAATACGATCCTCAACACATCGATATCGTTTTATTGCATTTAGCTAGCCCTTTAGCACCTGGGCAACAAATTCAGATTTCTACACCATTCAAAGTCAAAATTCCTTCGGGTAGTCTTTCTCGCCTAGGACATATCGGTCAATCTTATCAAATTACGCAATGGTATCCTAAACCTGCGGTCTATGACCAAAACGGCTGGAATGCCATGCCATACTTGAATCAAGGCGAATTCTATTCAGAATTTGGCAATTTTGATGTCAAGATTACCGTACCTGCTAACTATGTAGTTGGCGCAACTGGTGAGCTGCAAACGGCAAGTGAAATCGCATTCTTGACTGATAAAGTCAATGAAAGCAAGAAAAAATTAGAAAAGCTCCTCAATCAAGAAACGGATCGTTCCAAGAACTTTCCGGAATCAGCTACAGAATGGAAAACTATTCAATACAAACAAGACCGCGTCCACGACTTCGCTTGGTTTGCCGACAAACGCTTTTTAGTCTTGAAAGGAGAAGTTGTTTTGCCACATTCAAAAGAAACCGTCACCACTTGGGCTATGTTCACGCCTCAAAATGCCAAACTATGGGCCAATGCCTTGGAATACCTACACGACGGAACTTATTACTATTCGTTATGGAACGGCGATTACCCTTACAAGCACGTTACCGCAATCGACGGAACAATTAGCGCCGGTGGAGGCATGGAATACCCAATGATCACCGTCATTGGTAACTCAAGCTCGAAAGAAGAATTAGAAGTGGTCATTGTGCACGAAGTAGGGCACAACTGGTTTTACGGTATTTTAGGCTCTAACGAGCGCGTACACGGCTGGATGGACGAAGGACTCAACACCCTCAACGAAATGCGTTACGTCCAAACCAAATACCCAGACAACACCCGCTTTTCTGATATGGTTGCCGGTGGCCGCTTTCACTTAGGTGACCTCGATCACCACGACTCGGGCGACATCATGTACCGCACTTTAGCAAGTTTTGGCTTAGATCAACCGCTCGAAACGCATTCCGACGATTTTTCTAGTTTCAACTATGGCGCCATTATGTACCAAAAAACAGGGGTCATTTTCTTTTATTTAATGGATTACCTCGGTGCCGAAAAATTCGACGCAGCGATGTCGGCCTACTACCAACAATGGAAATTCAAGCACCCACAACCGGCCGACTTGCGCAAAGTATTGGAAACCGAAACTGGTAAAGATTTGAGCTGGTTATTCGAAGATCTCATTCAAACCACCAAGCACATCGACTACAAATTGAAGGCGGTCCAAATCTCCAAAACCGGAACAGTGGTCAAGTTGGCCAATAAAGGACAGGTCGACGGCCCAATTGAAGTCAATATCTACGGTCAAGACAAACAGGTTGAAACCGTTTGGGCCGAACCAGGTCAGACTTCAGTAGTCGCCAAAACGCCTTATGCTTCCATTGCTAAAGTTGAAATCGACCGCGCAAATGATATCCCTGAGCTCAACCGCCAAAACAACCTTTGGGTGAAGGATCAACTCTTCCACAAAGTAGAACCATTGCGTATGGAATTCTTGTTCGGCGATCACGAAAAAGACAAACGCACTATTTTCTGGACGCCCATGCTCGGTGGCAATGCCTACGACGGCCTCATGGCTGGTGTAACGCTACACAACATTGGTCTGGCACCTAAAAAATTCACCTATTTAGTGAGCCCAATGCTCAGCACTGCGCGTTTGCGCCCTGCGGGTATTGCCGAGTTCTCTTACCAAATTTTACCTACCAAAGCCATCGAACTGATGCGCTTGGGTTTATCGGTAAAGTCTTTCGGAACGCAACGCGACGCTGACAACAACTATTTTGTTGCTTTTTCTCCCTACGTCTCTATCAATTTTGGAGACCGCAAAGCACGCCATGCTTTTCATCATGATGTATTGATCCAAGGAATTTATAATAGAAATGTCTTAGGTGGCGCTATTTCATATAATGATCAAGGTGCGTTTGCTCAATTGACCACGAATTACCGCAAGCCAGCATATCAAGCCCAGTGGGTAAATCGTTACGAATACTTTAAAACGGGCGATGAATTCATCTCAAGAATCTGGACCAACCTCAATCAGAACTTCTCATACCGCATTGGTAAATTTGACCGCGATGTAACCCTTAATCTTTTTGGTGGCTATACGCTCAATCATCAGATCTCAAACCTAAGTGGGGACCGCTATTTTTGGTCTATAAATGGTTTGCAAGGTCAGCAAGATCTATTTTTGGAAGACTATAACTTTGGTCGTTCTGACGTCAGTGGTTTTTGGTCACAACAGCGCATGGATCGCCATGGGCAGTTTCATACGGGTAATTCAGCTGGCAGCAATATCAATTGGCTCACAACTGCAACTGTTTATGCTCAACTTCCAATTAAGCCCAATTTCTTTGGTGTTTTTGCCGATTTTGGTGCGGCGCGCGGTACGTTTCAAACAGTTGATATGTATTACAATGCGGGTGTTGCGCTTCGTCTTGGAAAAGTATTTGGTATCTATTTTCCTTTGGTTTATGGCAATAATACATTTGCTGGTAACCTTTACACAAACTATTCGCAAAACATCCGCTTCAGCTTGCGCATCAATCCAGTTAATCGCCTTGGTTTACACGCGCTTTTAAATTCTTAATATGTCAGAAAATCGCCTTTCATTCGGAAAACTTTTTTGGCCAAGTTTCCTAGCAGTTTTTGTAGCAGGCTTGGTTGGTATGGTCTTTTTCTTTCTTGTTTTGGGTGGCATCATCGGTTCCTTTGGCGATTTCGGCCCCGAACCATTAGCGCTTCAAAATAATACAGTCTTACACCTGAAACTTTCTGGCACCATACAAGACGTTTCTGATGAATCTTTTGATCCTGCGTCTTTTAAGCTAGACCGCACTATGGGCTTACCCGAAATTTTGGTGGGACTGGAAGAGGCGGCCCAAGATGCTAAAATCAAAGGCATTTTTCTCGAAATGAAAAATCCTAGTATGGGAATGGCCACCGCCGAAGAATTGCGCGAGGCCATAAAAGATTTTCAAAAATCAGGAAAGTTTGTGGTTGCTTATTTGACAAGCGAGCAAGTAAGTCAATTAGATTATTATGTAAGCAGTGCTTGCAAAGAAGTTTACGGTATGCATGGGGCATCATTTGTTTGGAGCGGACTCCATGCCGAAAGTTATTTCTTTAAGAACTTACTCGACGAATTGCAAATTGGCGTCATGGTGGTTCGGGGTAAAGAGAATGACTTCAAGAGTGCTGTAGAACCTTTCTATCGTAGTGAAATGTCTGACTCTAGTCGTTTGCAAATGCAAGTGTTATTGCAAGATCTCTGGAAGCAAAACCGAAACGACATTTCGGCGTCCAGGCAACTAGACACCGCAAACCTCGATTCACTGGTAAATGCGTTAGCCGTTCGAAATTTGGATCAAGCCGCAAAACAAAAGTTGCTGAATAAAACAATGTACAGGGGAGAGGTACTTACTTTACTCAAGAAAAAAGTAGGCATAGACGAAAACACACCGTTGCGTTTACAAGCTTTTGGTAAATATGCAAGAGATACCTTTCACGACAACCAATTGTTGGCTCGTCAAGAACGACACATTGCAGTGATCTTGGCAGAAGGAGATGTTGCAACTGAGGGCGATCAAATCAGTACAGAACGCATGACTAAAATGTTGCGTCAAGTTCGCGATAACGAAGAGGTCAAAGCAGTTGTTTTGCGCATTAATAGTCCAGGAGGATCAGCCTTGGCCAGCGAAGAAATCTGGAAAGAAGTTTCGTTAACTGCTGACAAAAAACCGCTTTATGTATCGATGGGAGACTACGCAGCTTCAGGTGGGTATTATATTGCCATGCCGGCTGTTAGAATATACGCTAGCCCCATGACCATTACCGGTTCTATTGGCGTGTTTGGTGTAGTGCCCTATGCTGGTGATTTTCTCAAGAATAAAATTGGTGTCACTACCGATGAAGTTCGAACGCATCGCTATGGTACCTTATCTTTAACACAACGCTTGAATCCGGAAGAACTCAACTTCATGCAACTGGAAGTCGATGCTGTTTACAAGCAATTTATTCAGCGCGTGAGTAATGGTCGGAAAATGTCAGAAAAGCGTGTGCAGCAAGTGGCAAGAGGAAGAGTGTGGACAGGAAAGAATGCACAGCAATGTGGCTTAGTTGATGAATTAGGTGGCTTAAATAGTTGTGTAAAAGCTTTGCGCAAGCAGGTTGGAGTTAAAGAAGTAGTTTATTACCCACATAAAGAAGACAATACTTTCAACACCTTTTTAGCGCTGCTCGACGAAGAATTGGAAGGTGAGAAAAGCAGTGCCAAAGTGCAGATTCCGGAAGAATTGTTGGCTTATTATCAAAAATATGCACAAATTAAAAAAATGAAAGGCCTACAAATGCGCCTGCCATTTATCTACCGTTTCTATTGATTTTACTAGGGTTTCAGTAACATATTGACAATTAATTAGATAGGTTTTTGTCATTTTGTTGAATAAATTTTATCAATTATTAAACAATAATTGTATATCATTGTTATTCAATTAATTATTGGCGGTATCCGAAAAGCCACAAAAGAGTAGGAAAAACTAAACCTATCTATTTATGTTATTTTCTTTATCTAGTGCACTTAAAGTGCAAGAACTATTTGAAAAAGGAGACGTGTTCACTTACACAGCGTTCACCTTTTTCATTGGAACGATGGCCATGATGGCTGCAGCAGCATTTTTCTTCATGGAAATGCGCAACATGGAAGAAAAATGGAGAACCTCCATTTTAGTTTCCGGTCTTATCACCTTCATCGCCGCGGTCCATTATTACTACATGCGTGATTACTTCACTGCAACATCTACATCACCTACGTTTTTCCGCTACGTAGACTGGATGCTAACTGTTCCATTAATGTGTGTAGAATTCTATTTGATCACCAAAAAAGCGGGTGCTAAAACCAGCTTGCTTTGGAAACTCATTCTTGCTTCTGTAGTGATGCTCGTAACAGGTTACTTCGGTGAGTCTGTTGACCGCGACAACAGCGTTATGTGGGGTGTTCTTTCAGGTGCTGCTTACTTCTACATCGCTTACCTTGTATGGTTTGGCGAAGTGGCTAAATTGGCAGAATCTGCAGGTCCTGCAGTTGCAAAAGCAACACGCATTTTAGCTTGGTTCGTACTTGTTGGATGGGCAATCTATCCATTAGGTTACATCATCGGTACACCAGGCGGATTGTTCGGTGCTTTCGGTAGCTCAGGTCCAAACCCTTGGATGGATGTTGTTTACAACATCGGTGACGCCGTAAACAAAATCGGTTTCGGTTTGGTGATCTACGCATTGGCTAAATCTGACTCTAAAGCATAATCATTACCCAATACCATAATTGAAAAGGGGAGCTTAGGCTCCCCTTTTTTTGTTTCAAAAATAAATTTTGAGATTGTGCTTTGGTGCTTAATAAACCTTCGGAAAACTTTTTGGGTCGAGGTCGTGCATCATGTCCAATACCTTTTCGATGATGTCGTCGAGGTTGGGTTTGCTGAAGTAGTCGCCGTCTGAGCCGTAAGCAGGTCGGTGGTCTTTGGCAGCCATGGTTTGAGGAGCGAGGTCGAGGTGCTTGTAGCCGTTTTGCTTGACTAAGATTTGATCGAGCATAAAAGCACTTGCCCCACTGCTGACGTCTTCGTCTACGATGAGAAGGGCGTTGGTTTTGGCCAGCGATTGGCCAATGACATGATGAATGTCAAATGGCAGTAAGGTTTGCGCATCGATGAGTTCTACAGAAATATCCATTGCAGATAGCTGCTGCACCGCGAGTTCGCAAATATTAAAAGTTGACCCGTAAGAAACGAGTGTGAGGTCTGTGCCTTCTTGTACAATTTCAGGAATACCAAGCGGTTCTGTGAATTCGCCAAAATTAAGCGGCATGCGCTCTTTGCTGCGGTAGCCATTGAGAGGTTCTATGACAAGCGCTGGTTCGTCGGCCTGCAATAAAGTATTGTAAAAGGCAGCAGCTTTGGTCATGTTGCGGGGTACGCAAACGTGTATACCTCTTAAAGCGTTGATGATCATGCCCATTGGCGATCCGCTGTGCCAAATGCCTTCTAGACGATGCCCGCGTGTGGAGATAATTAAAGGTGCCTTTTGACCGCCTTTGGTGCGGTATTGAACCGTTGCGAGGTCGTCGGACATGATTTGAAGCCCATAAAGCAAGTAATCTAGGTACTGAATTTCGGCGATAGGGCGCAAGCCGCGCATTGCCATGCCGATACCTTGGCCAATAATGGTGCACTCGCGGATGCCGGTGTCAGAGACGCGCAAGTTGCCAAATTGTTCTTGTAATCCTTCTAAACTTTGATTGACCCCTCCGATTTTACCTGCATCTTCGCCAAAAACTAGCACTTCTGGACGGTTGTCAAGGATGTGTCGGTAGTTTTCGCGCAAAATGATGCGGCCGTCTTCTAGTTGGGTATCAGAAGCGTAGGAAACCGGCACTTTCGAAACATTTGAAATGCTGTTCGCTGAGTTGGAGTAGAGGTAAGAGCTGTAGCGATCTTGGGCTTTGAGCTGAATACGCTGCACCCAAGCAACCAATGCGCTGCGTTGAGGACTTTGGTCGTGAAGGCCTTGACGCAAAAGCAAACGCGCTTGTGTGAGGAGGTCGCGGCGGATACTATCTTTCTCTTTATTGAGCTGTTGGAGCATGTTGTTGGCACTCACATGAAGCGGGTGCGCAGCATCGAAACTAGCTAAGATGGAAAGCAATTCGTTTTTATCTTCTATGATGTCTGCCGTGAAAGCCTGCCAGGCGTTGTTTTTGGCGTTTCTGACGCGTTCTTTTGCAGCATTAGAAATGGCATCTAGTTCTTCTTCGGTGGCTAAAACCAATCCTTTTTGAGCAAAAGATAAGATCCATTCTTTGAATTTGGCGATGCAGTCAAAATCGGTTTCCCATTGGAGGCGTTCTTCTGATTTATAACGTTCATGAGAACCTGAAGTAGAATGTCCTTGTGGTTGATTCACTTCTTTGACATGAACCAAAACCGGTACGTGTTGTTCGCGGGCAATTTGAACGGCTTTCTCGTAGGTTTCGCAAAGGTGTGCGTAGTCCCAGCCTTTGGTGATAAGTATTTCAAAGCCTTTTTGCTCGGCATTGCGCTGAAAACCTGCAAGTGCATCTGAGATACTGCCTTTTGTGGTTTGGAGTTCACGTGGCACGGAAATGCCGTAGCCATCGTCCCAGACGGACATCACGAGCGGTACTTGTAGCACGCCAGCTGCATTCATAGTCTCCCAAAAAGGGCCTTCTGAAGTGGAAGCATCGCCGATGGTTCCGAAAGCTACTTCGTTGCCGCCAGCACTAAATTTTTTGAAAGCTTCGAGTTCTTTCAGATTTGGGTGTTCGCGGTATACTTTGGATGCCTGAGCCAAACCGAGTAAACGCGGCATTTGACCTGCGGTAGGAGAGATGTCAGAGGAGCTGTTTTTTTGCGCCATGAGGTCTTTCCATTGACCGTTGCTGTCTAGGTTGCGGGTGGCGTAATGACCGCCCATTTGTCGGCCGGCAGATTGCGGCTCTATGTTTTCGTCTGTGTGGGCGTACAGCCCCGCGAAATATTGTTCGAGGGTGAGGGCTGAAATAGCCATCATGAGGGTTTGGTCGCGGTAGTAGCCTGAGCGGAAATCTCCGTTTTGAAATTGTTTGGCTAACGCAATTTGAGCGAGTTCTTTGCCATCGCCAAAAATGCCAAATTTTGCTTTCCCGGTAAGTACCTCCTTGCGCCCCAATAAAGAGGCTTCTCTGGATTCACAAGCAAGTTGGAAATCTTGGAGAACTTGTTGCTTGAAACTATTGAAGTCGAGTTGCTCGCTTGTTGGAGTCGCTTTTTCTTTGGCCATTTTACGTTGATTGCCTACAAATATAGGTAAAAAGGGCCTGATTTTTGTTGTAAAATGTGCAATTTTGCTCCATATGAATGCTTTGCAACTCGAATTATGCGCCGCCTCTGTGGAGGCACTCGCGCTCGCCAAGACACACTGCTTTAACCGTATTGAACTCTGTCAAAATCTCGAGCAGGGTGGCCTCACGCCTTCAGCAGGACTCATTCAACAAGCTTTGGGCTTAGGTTTAGAGACGCATGTGCTCATCAGGCCTCGTGCAGGTGGGTTTCATTACCAGCAAGCTGAAATAGAGGTTATTCGGCAAGATATCCAATACTGTCAGCAGTCTGGGGTGAAAGGGATAGTTGTTGGTTTGCTCAAAGCGAATTTTGAATTGGACAAACCTTTACTTCAAGAGTTAATGCAATTGGCACCTGAGCTAGACTGGACTTTCCACCGGGCTTTTGATGAAAGTTTAGATTGGAAGCGTTCGCTGGATGTTTTAATGGAGCTCGGTTTCAAGCGGGTGCTCACCTCAGGTTTTGCCTCAAACGTCGAAATTGGTTTGCCTATACTTACACAAATGAGTCAATACGCCAATGGCCGCATTCAAATTATGGCAGGCGGAGGAGTGAACGCCGGAAATATCGGTAAGTTGGCTCAAATTCCGGGCATTGCCGCCGTGCATTTTTCGGCTACTCAAAAAGAACTACTCGATGAAGATTCTGCTTTTTCAGAGACTATTTTAAAGGTCAGTGAACACCGGCTGCGGCGCATCCTGGATGCAATCTAAGGTAGCTCAAATTTATTTACGTATCTTTGCACCACTTCGGCGGGTAAAAAATGTTGTTTACCTTGTCCGAAAATGCAGATTACATGTTATTTAATGAATTACCCCTGGAGCAGAAGCTCCTTCAAGCCATTGCTGAAAAAGGCTATACAAATGCAACCCCAATCCAAGAAAAAGCCATTCCACCTATTCTAGAAAAACGAGACCTAATTGGTTTAGCACAAACCGGAACAGGGAAAACTGCTGCTTTTGCCATTCCAATTTTGGAGCTGCTACATGCCAAAAAACCGTTAGATGGTGGCATTCAAGCACTCATCGTTACACCCACACGAGAGCTTGCCATTCAAATTGCCGATAATTTCAAGGCTTATGGAAAGCACTTAGGCCTGCGCTCATTGGTGATATTTGGTGGCGTAAAAGCCCACGCTCAAATTCAGACACTCAAGCAAAAGCCAGCTATTCTTATTGCTACGCCAGGTCGTTTACTAGACCTACATCAACAAGGATTCGTCAACCTCAAGCAGTTATCTATTTTTGTTTTGGACGAGGCCGACCGCATGCTAGATATGGGTTTTATCCATGATGTCAAGCGCATCGTGAAACTTTTGCCAAGAGAACGCCAAACACTTTTGTTTTCAGCAACCATGCCAAACGAGGTCAAAAGCCTTGCCAATAGTTTGTTGCAAGATCCAATTGAAGTCACGGTAACGCCAGTGTCATCTACTGTAGAGCGCATAGATCAATGCATGATCCACGTTGCCGACCGCAAGCACAAAGAATCTTCTTTGGTAGATCTACTGAAGAAAGACAAAGCTGAAAGTGTGTTGGTTTTCTCCAGAACCAAGCACGGCGCCGATAAATTAGTGCGCATGCTCGGTAAAAACAAGTTAGAGGCCATGGCCATTCACGGCAATAAGTCTCAAAATGCGCGACAAATGGCGCTCAATCATTTCAAGGAAGGTAAAATCCGAATTTTAGTCGCTACCGATATTGCTGCCCGCGGCATCGATATCTCGGGTCTTGACCTCGTGATCAATACCGATGTACCTACTGTTGCAGAAACCTATGTGCACCGCATTGGCCGCACAGGCCGCGCAGGCCGAGAAGGGCGCTCCGTGATCTTCTGTGAACCAGAAGATCACAAATACTTCAAAGCAATTGAAAAACTAATAGCAAAAAAAATACGGGTTGAATAACCCGTATTTTTTTTGCAAAATATTTTGAATGTATTGTGTACTTAGATCGCTGCAATTTTATCCGACATATATTCGCCGGCTTTTAATTTGTCAACGATTTTAGAGAAGCATTCGATGGTGTATTTGACGTCCTCTAGGGTGTGAACTGCCGTTGGGATGAGGCGCAAGATGATCATGCCTTTCGGGACTACAGGATACACAACCATTGAACAAAATACATTGTAGTTTTCGCGGAGGTCAAAAATGAGGTTGGTTGCTTCTGGAATTGAACCACTAAGGTAAACGGGTGTTACACAGCTATCGGTTGGGCCAATTTCAAAACCAGCTTCTTTCAAGCCGTTTTGAAGTGCGTTGGTGTTTTCCCAAAGTTTTGCTTTGAGCTCAGGATGCTTGCGCATGAGGTCAAGACGGGTGAGTAAGCCAGAAACCAATGCTGCAGGCATTGCTTTGGCAAAGATTTGCGAGCGCATGTTGTAGCGGAGGTATTCAACGACCTGTTCGTCTGAAGAAATAAAGCCACCGATAAGTGCAAATGATTTGGCAAAAGTTCCGAAGTAGATATCGATGCCGTCTTGGCAACCCTGTTCTTCGCCTGTTCCTGCCCCAGTTGCACCCAATACACCAATACCGTGTGCATCGTCTACGAATAAACGGAAGTTGTATTTTTCTTTAAGGGCAACGATTTCTTTGAGTTTGCCTTGGTCACCGCGCATTCCGAAAACACCTTCGGTGATCACAAGGATAGCACCGCCGGTTTCGGCAGCAAGTTTGGTGGCACGCTGCAATTGTTTTTCACAATCGTCGACTTCGTTGTGTTTGAATACAAAACGTTTGCCCATGTGCAGGCGAACGCCGTCGAGGATACATGCATGAGATTCAGCATCGTAAACAATGACGTCGTGGCGATCTACTAAGCAGTCAATTGCCGAAACAACTGCTTGGTAGCCGAAGTTACATAAAATGGTATCTTCTTTACCTACAAAAGCAGAGAGTTCGTTTTCGAGTTGTTCGTGGTAGTTTGAATTACCAGACATCATGCGCGCTCCCATTGGAGAGCCAAAACCGTACAAAGCTGCAGCGTCTGCATCTGCCTTGCGCACCTCAGGATGGTTGGCCAAACCAAGGTAGTTATTGAGCGACCAATTGAGTTTTTCTTTGCCTCGGAAATTCATGTGAGGACCAATTTCACCTTCTAATTTGGGGAAGGTGAAGTACCCATGAGATTCTTTGGCATGCATTCCGAGTGGTCCGCGGTTTGCCTTGATTTTTTCGAAGATATCTGCTGACATGCTGCTATTTTTCTGCAAAGTTAAGGGAATATAAATTTAAAACGTTTTTAAACCTGCTTAGTTTTCAACAAGCTTTTCACTTAAATAGTTCGCTGTGGTGTTGTCTTTCAGCTTTATAAAGTCTTTAGGGTGTCCAGAAAAAAGTAAGTTACCACCGTTCTCTCCGCCGTCGGGCCCGAGGTCAATGATGTGGTCAGCACATTTGATAACTTCCATATTGTGTTCGATCACAACCAATGAATGTCCTTTATCAAGTAAGGCATTGAATGCAATTAATAATTTCTCAATGTCATAAAAATGTAAGCCAGTAGTGGGTTCGTCAAAAATAAAGAGGGTAGGTGTGCTTTGGTTGCCCTTGCTTAAAAAGGAACCAAGTTTGATGCGCTGTGCTTCACCGCCCGACATCGTGCTCGAGGATTGTCCTACGGTTAAGTAACCGAGTCCGACGTCTACCAGTGGTTGGATTTTTTCGGCTACTTTTTGAGCGAGTTTGTCGGGGTCTGAACTAAAGAAATCTAGCGCTTCCTGTAAAGTCAGTTCGAGTAAATCAGAAATGGATTTTTCTCGATAGCGTATTTCTAGCGTTTCGGTTTTGTAGCGCTTGGCTTTGCAGTGTTTGCAGGGCAGCTGAACATCGGCCATAAATTGCATAGAAACCGTAATGCTGCCTTCTCCTTCGCAAACTTCGCAACGGCCGCCCGCCACATTAAACGAAAAATAGCCGGGTTTGTAGCCTCTGAGTTTGGCTAAAGGTTGCCTTGCGTAGATTTCTCGGATATCGTCAAAAGCCTTTACATAAGTAATCGGATTGCTGCGCGAAGATTTACCGATAGGGTTTTGGTCAATAAATTCAACGTGTCCTATCTTTTTGATATCACCACTGATGCCATTGCACTTGCCAATTAAATCGCTGCTGAGGCCTAATTCTTTGCGAACCAGTGGGTATAGCAGTCTTTTGATCAGGGTAGATTTTCCAGAACCTGAAACACCCGTTACGCAAACGAGTTGCCCAAGTGGAATTTGCACATCGATGTTTTTGAGGTTGTTTTGGCGTGCATTGTGTATTTGTAGTTGCCCAAGCGCCGTTCTGGTGCGTTGCGGTAAGGCAATTTGTTTGCGGCCTGTGAGGTATTGTGCAGTGAGCGAGTTGCTGCCTTCTAAAGCTTTGAAGTCGCCTTGGAAAACCAAATGCCCACCCTGTGAGCCAGCAAGCGGCCCAATGTCCAGAATTTCATCGGCAGCCCGCATGATTTCTTCTTCGTGTTCCACCATCAAAACGGTGTTGCCCTGATTTTTGAGAGCGATCAGTACTTCGATCAGTTTTTTGGTATCCCTTGGGTGCAGACCAATAGAGGGTTCGTCTAGGATGTATAGCGAGCCCACTAAACTCGATCCGATTGATGTTGCCAATTGAATGCGTTGCGCTTCTCCGCCAGAAAGAGTGTTGGAGTTTCGGTTGAGGGTCAGGTAGCCGAGTCCTACTTTTTGTAAATAAGCCAAGCGCTGCTCGATTTCAGGTAGGATATGCTTGCATACCTTTTGCTCGTGTGCATTAAGTTCTAAAGCTTGAAAATAAGCCAAAGCATCATCGATGCTCATGAGAACAACATCTTGAATGCTCTTGCCTGCTATCTTGACAAAGCCTGCATCTTTGCGCAAACGGGTTCCATTGCAGTCTGGGCATATTGTCTTGCCTCTGTAGCGAGAGAGTAGTACTCTGTATTGTATTTTATATGTCTGACTTTCAATTTGTTTAAAGAATTCATTTAAACCTATGAAATAGTTATTTCCAGTCCAGAGTAGCTGGTATTGGGCAGGGCTGAGTTCTTGAATAGGTCGGTGGATCGGAAAGTCAAATTTGCTGGCTTGATACAGCAAGCTCTGGAGGTATTCTTGCATGTTTTCGCCTTTCCATGGAGCAATAGCACCTTCGTAAATGCTTTTACTGCGGTCTGGAAAAACGAGTTCCTCATCGATGCCAAGTGTCATGCCGTAGCCTTCGCAATTTTTGCAAGCGCCATAAGGGTTGTTGAAAGCAAAGAAGGCAGATGTAGGTTCTTCAAAACGAAGGCCATCTGCTTCAAAGCGCCCATTGAAATGTGCCAACTCCTTACTTTGTGCATTGTACAAGCTGCATTCACCCTTGCCCTCTGCAAAAGCACGTTCAATACCTTCCGATAAGCGACTTTGTTGCGGGAGTTCGCGGGGGCTATTTTTGAGTCGGTCAATGACCACCCAGATTTGTTCGGGTAGTTCGGAGAAGGGGATGAGATCGTCGATTAATATGAATTCTTCGTTTAAAAACAACCTTGTAAAACCTTCTTTATTAAGAAGTTGAATTTTTTTATTTAAATCTTCAGTGGAATTAAATGAGAGGGCGTATAATATTGCAAATGGGTCTTCTATCCAATGTTGGTCTAAGAATGCGATGACGTCTTTGGTTTGGTGTTTAAGAACGGCGCTGCCGGAAACAGGTGAGTAGGTAGTGCCGATGCGTGCAAATAACAATTTGAGGTAGTCGTAGATTTCGGTGCTGGTGCCGATGGTTGATCTTGGGTTGCCGCTACTGACCTTTTGCTGAATGGCAATAGCTGGCGACAAGCCTTTGATGTCGTCAATTGCCGGTTTGTCTAAGCGTCCTAAGAATTGGCGCGCGTAGGCAGACATGCTTTCGATGAAACGCCGCTGCCCTTCTGCGAAAATTGTGTCAAAGGCTAAGCTAGATTTACCCGAACCCGAAACCCCGGTAATCACGGTGAGTTTGCCGTGCGGGATGCGTACGTCGAGTCCTTTGAGGTTGTGTTCGCGCGCTCCTTTAACCGTGATAAATTTTTCCATATGCAAAAGTAAAATTTCTTTACTTTTAGTGCTTTAAAAATAGATGAATGTCCCAAAACTCTTTGTTTCGTAAAAAAACCGTTGAATCCATTATGGCGCAAGTGCGTGCTAATGAAGTTGCCGGAGATACCCATGGCCTCAATAAACACCTTAAACTTCGCGATTTAATCGCCTTTGGGATTGCAGCTATCATTGGTGCAGGTATCTTCTCAACTATTGGGCAGGCTTCAGCTCAAGGTGGGCCCGCTGTTATTTTCTTATTTTTATTTACTGCGCTCGCCAGTGGTTTTGCAGCTTTTGCTTATGCCGAGTTTGCATCTATGGTTCCGGTGGCGGGTTCTGCCTATACTTATTCGTATGTTGCTTTTGGCGAGCTTATTGCCTGGATCATCGGTTGGGCGCTCATTATGGAGTATGCCATCGGGAATATCACCGTAGCAATATCTTGGAGTGATTATTTAACTACAATGCTTGAACAAATTCATATTCAAGCAATTGGATTGAAAGGGATTCATCTTCCGGACTGGATGCAGATGGACTACCTCAGCGCGTCAAAAGGATATAGCGCTGCAGTACAATTCTTGAAAAACGGTGGTGATTTAACGAATTTAGAACCTGCACTTGCACAAGCGCGCGAGGCTTGGTTAACAGCGCCAAGAATCGGTTCTTTGCATTTAGTTCTTGATATTCCTGCCCTCTTTATTATTGTTCTGATTACTTGGTTGGTTTACCGCGGAATCAAAGAAAGCCGCAATGCCTCCAACGCAATGGTGATTATCAAGCTTGCCGTCATCTTATTAGTGATTGCCGTTGGGGTGTTTTATATCGACATGAAAAACTGGACCCCTTTTGCACCTGAAGGTATCAGTGGCGTGCTCAAAGGTGTTTCAGCAGTGTTCTTTGCATACATTGGTTTTGACGCCATTTCTACTACCGCCGAAGAATGCGAGAACCCACAGCGCGACCTCCCACGCGGCATGATGTGGGCCATTATCATCTGCACCGTTCTTTACATCATTATTGCCCTTATCCTGACGGGCATTGTACCTTACCATCAACTTGCCGTCGGCGAGCCGCTTGCTTTTGTGTTTGAGCAAATCAATTTGTCCAAAATGACGTTTATCATTTCGATATCAGCAGTTGTGGCAATGGCTTCGGTTTTACTTGTTTTTCAAATGGGGCAGCCGCGCATTTGGCTGAGCATGAGCCGTGATGGCTTGTTGCCTAAGCGTTTCTCTAAAATTCACCCCAAGTACAAAACGCCTTCGTTTGCCACTATTGTAGTTGGTTTTGTGGTCGCTATTCCTGCACTTTTCATGAACCTAACCATGGTTACGGATCTTTGCTCTATCGGAACGCTGTTTGCGTTCGTGTTGGTTTGTGGAGGGGTATTGGTTTTGCAGAATAAACCAGATGTCCAACGCGGTTCTTTCAAAACGCCATACGTAAATGCTGGTCTAGTTTTACCAGCAGCTTTCGGTTTGGGTCTTATCTATACCCTGACAATGGGTTTTCAAGGAAATCCAGTCTTCAATGCTATTTACAATTTCCTCGCATTTGAGAGTTGGTCCGATTTCGGTCAAAAAATACCTTCTCTCATTTTTTGGCTATTCACCCTCTTTTTAACGGTACTAAGTATACCTAAAAAGTTATCCTTGATTCCTTCACTGGGTTTGCTCTCGTGCCTGTACATGATGAGCGAAATTCCGCTGCAAAACTGGATTTACTTCGGTATTTGGTTGCTCGTAGGCTTGGTCATCTACTTTACATACAGTAGAAAGCACTCCAAATTAAATGAGGCCAACGCTTGATCAATAACCAAAGCTTTGTTCGATTCCTAAGATAAAGGAATGTATGACCTTAATATGTATTTCTTGTGCGCGGTCGGCATAGGAGCTGAATGGCGCTCTGATTTCTAAATCGGCAAGTCCAGCTAATTGCCCGCCGTCTTTACCCGTTAAAACAATTGTGCGAATGCCCTTTGCTTTGGCCGCCTCAACAGCCAAAATCACATTTTTGGAATTACCTGAAGTCGAGATGCCCAATAAAACATCGCCAGTTTGGCCCAAGCCTTCTACATATCTAGAAAAAACGAAGTCATAACCGTAGTCATTGGCGACACAAGAGAGGTGGGAAGGGTCTGAAATAGAAACAGCGGCAAGTGCAGGGCGGTTATTGCGGTAGCGTCCGGAGAGTTCTTCTGCAAAATGCATGGCATCGCACATAGACCCACCATTGCCGCAACTCATGATTTTATGACCATTTGCTAATGCTGTATGCATCAGCGCAATGCCTTGGGCAATTTTTTGCATATTTTCGGGAGTGCTGAAGTCCGATAAAACTTGTTGTGCTTCTTGAAATTCCGATAATAAAGTTGCAGGATTCATGGTCAATTTTTCTTCAAAAGTAAGAAATCACATTCACGCGCCCAACGAATCATTTATCTTTGGTTTATGAATCAGTCTGCTTACTATCAAAATAAAGTCATCTGGATAACCGGTGCCTCATCCGGAATCGGTGAAAATTTAGCCATTCAATTAGCGCAACATGGTGCACGTTTGATTTTATCGGCTCGCAATCAACAAAAGTTAGAGGACTTAAAAGCGTCTTTAACACATCCGGAGGCGCATCTGGTTTTGCCTTTAGATTTGGGCGCTTTGCAAGCACCCGAAAGCTATACCGATCAGATTCTTGCGAAGTACGGGAGGATAGACATTCTGATCAACAATGGCGGAGTTTCGCAAAGAGCCAGTGCACATGAAACTGAAATGGAGGTAAATCGCCAACTCATGGAAGTGAACTTCTTTGGCAATATTGCCTTGGCAAAAGCTGTTTTGCCGATTTTTAGAACCCAAAAAAGTGGCCAATATTTGATTGTGAGCAGTATTGCTGGCAAATTTGGTTTTCACTTGCGCTCAATATACAGCGCCTCAAAGGCGGCCTTAGTTGGTTATTACGAAAGTTTAGCAATGGAAGAAGCGCCAAATGGCATAAAAGTCACACTGGCTTATCCAGGTAAGATCAATACACCCATTTCAAAAAGCGCCCTCACGGCAAGTGGTCAAGCGCATGGCACAATGGACCGCAACCAAGCAACCGGAATGCCAGTTGAACATTGCGTTAGTCTGATGCTCGAAGCTTTGGCTAAAGGAAAGAGAGAGGTATTGATTGGCGGCAAGGAACTGATTGCTGTTTACATGAAGCGCTTTTTGCCGCGTTTGTTTTGGAAAATCATTCCCAAACAAAGCGCTACCTAAAAGGATGGCCTGTTGAAAGGTCAAAAAAAAGGGCTGTCTCTATGAGACAGCCCTTTTTTATTTCAGATGAAAGATCTGAATTAGTTTACGTTTTTAGAAAGGTCTGCACCTGCTTTGAAACGAACTGTGTTTTTTGCTGCAATTTGGATTACATCACCAGTTTTTGGGTTGCGACCATTGCGTGCGTTTCTTTTAGAAATACCAAAAGATCCGAAACCTACTAAAGAGATAGTTTCTCCTTTTGACAAAGCGCCAGTTGTTGCGCTTACAAATCCATCTAATGCACGTTTTGCATCAGCTTTTGACAATCCTGCAGACGCTGCGATTGCGTCGATCAATTCAGCCTTGTTCATAATAATTCAGTTTTAATTAGTTAGTAATTAATTATTGAAACAAATATATCGGAATATCAATGCCAATAAAGGTTTCAGGTAAAAAAAAGTGCCAAAATGTTGAAAAAATGGTCATTTTGTTGATAAAGCCGCCTAAAAAGCCCGTCTGCATTGGGTTTTACGAACATTTTTGACTCAATTTTGTAATATGCAAATGAAGGTAGGTATCATAGGGTCAGGAATAGGTGCACTAGCCAGCGCCATCGAACTTAGAAAATTAGGATTGGAGGTTCATGTTTTCGAGGCTAATGAAGTCATCGGTGGCAAAATTGTCGAACAACACCTCGCTGACTACCGTTTTGATATGGGCCCGTCTGTATTTACAGAGCCTCAACTTCTGCAAGATTTAATGAAAGGGCTAGATCCCAATGCAACTTTCGCCTATCGACAATTAGCGGAGTCTTGCCGCTATTTTTTCAAAGATGGTCAACACATCATTCTTCCGGTTGGTAAAGAGAAGGTCGCCCAAGCAGTTTCCACAACTTTCAATGAAGATTTACAACACACCCAAAGTTACCTGAACCGCATGGAGGCCAACTACAAGGCTATTTATCCGGTCTTTATTCAGGTTTCTTTGCATCGTTTCAAGCAATTCTTCAATGCTTCTTTATTCAAAGCGCTTGCAAGGCTTTTTAAATATGGTTTGCACCAAACCATGCATCAACAAAATAAGTCGTTTTTCAAAAACCCCAAAACCATTCAGTTATTTGACCGCTTGGCAACCTATAACGGGAGTTCGCCGTATCTCGCTCCTGCCATGCTCAATATCATTTCACAACTCGAATTCAACGAAGGGCCAGCTATGCCAGTTGGTGGAATGGTACAAATAACACGTCAAACACATGCCCTGGCCTTGCAATACGGTGTAGTGTTTCATACCAAAGAACGCGTTAACGCCATTCAAAATCGAAACAACAGAGTAGTTGGTCTTCAGACAGAAAAGGGTGCGTATAACTTTGATATCGTAGTGTCCAATATGGATGTGCATTACACTTATGAAAAACTCCTTCCTTATTTAAAAGCGCCGCGCTTTTTACTTCAACAAGAAAAATCGAGTTCGGCGGTTGTCTTCTATTGGGGTATCAATCGTTCGTTTGAGCAACTAGGCGTACACAACATTTTCTTTGCTGCAGATTATCAAGCTGAGTTCGAAGCCATTTTTCAAACCAAAACACTCCACCCAGACCCAACAGTATATGTCCATATTTCCTCCAAAGTGGAGAAAGGCGATGCACCAGAGGGCAAAGAAAACTGGTTTGTCATGGTAAACGCACCTATCAATATTGGGCAAGATTGGGATAACGAAATTCAATTGCTGCGCACACGCATTTTGGAAAAGTTGTCAACTGCTTTAAAGACCGACATCGCAGCCCTCATTGAAGTCGAACAAATCAATGAACCGCGCTTAATAGATGCAAACTATAGCGGCAAACAAGGTTCTATCTACGGCAATGCCTCCAATAATGCCTTTGCGGCCTTTCTCAGACATCCAAACTTTTCCAAACAAATAAAGGGCTTGTATTTTGCAGGTGTAACCGTGCACCCAGGTGGCGGTATTCCGCTGGCCATTAACAGCGCAAAGATTGTAGCGCGTTGCGTACAAGAAGACTACCCTAATCTTCGAAAATGAGCTGATACGTTTGTACCTGATTCAAAACGGCATTCTCCTCCTTAAACGACCCGTTAATCGAAAAAAACGTCAAGTAAAGTATTTTCGGAACTTCTGTTAGTGTTAGATTCTTTCCTTGTTCAATATCATAAAATTTACGAATGGTTTTAGTCCCAATAATGGAATTACCCTTTCTCACGATAAGCGAATCAAAGCGATGCCAATCATAGGCTTTTGGATCATAAAACCAATAACAATAACTTTCTTGATCCTGAATCAATAATTCTTGGTCTTTATTGAAATCAGTTTCCACACTTATTTTCCAACCAATCGATTGAAAATCCGGTAAGTTTCTCTGTAAAGCGCCATTCAAAAATACACCGTCGAGCTTGTTCAAGGTGGTTTCTATTGCAAAAGTCTCCTTATTTAAATAAATTCTACCCAAAGAATCAGGTCTAATGATTTGGTCTTGTTGCTTAAAAGCAATATCAAAACTTTGAGCTAGAACTGTGTTGAGCAATAAAAAACAAAGAATGCATGCGCTTGTCCGTATAATCATGGAATAAAGTTAAAGAAATAATCAGCTACTTTGAGCAAAAAAAGATGGATCATTTCTCTTGTTGTAAAGTATTAAAATTAATACCTTTACTCCGTAATTTGCTTCGATATGAAATCAAGTGAATTACATCGCTTAATTCTTCAAAATGGATGGCTTTTTTTAAGGAGTTCTGGAAGCCATTTCATTTATGAGAAAAATTCAAAGCGATATCCAGTTCCTTATCATGGATCAAAAGAGGTTGGGAAAGGGATTGAGAAGAAAATAAGAAAGGAAATGAAACTTGAGTCATGAAAAAATCATCCTACATAGCAATCATTGAACGAAGCAAAGATGCCTATTGGGCATACATTCCAGAACTTGAAGGAGTAAGTGGGGTTGGAGATACCGTTCAAGAGGCAAAACAATCCATGTTAGGTGGCCTGGGCTTACAACAGGAGCTGGGTAATCTAAGCAATCAAGAATTTTTAATTGAATACCATTTCGATGTCATTAGTTTGTTGAATTTCTTCAAAGGCATCTTGACCAACGCCGCATTTGAAAGATTAACAGGGATCAATCAAATGCAAATGAGTCATTATGCAACGGGTCTCAAAAAACCAAGAAAGGCACAAAGACAAAAAATAGAAAGAGCACTTCATCAGCTCGGAGAAGATTTGCGAAGCATTTATTTATAAGTGTTCCCTCTTGCGCAAATCAAGAATTGCGGTCTGGACCTCTATCACAATTTCTTCTACTGAAGTACCTGTCGCCAAAGTGGCAGCGCCAATTTTAACTTCAGCTTCAAACGGAACGGGTAAATACGACCCTTTTGGAAGAATTTTGCCAGTGCCTTCTATCCAGACAGGTATGAAGGGTATGTGAGGGAATGCTTGTAACAATACGCCAATACCGGATTTAAAGGCTAGTATTTCTCCTGGTTTGCCGCGGGTTCCTTCCGGAAATAAAATCAATGAATGGCCTTTTTTTAGTTTTTCTTCGAGTAATTGAAGGGCATTGTCTTTTTGCTTGATGAGTACCGTATTGACCAAAAGATTAGAGATAAAGGCAAGCCATTTCTTTTTGCCAAAATAGTTGGCTGTAGCAACAGGGTGGGTTTTGATCAGTAAGCGAATGGGCAGACTCGCTAATAAGGCCATCGTATCTACATGGCTATTATGATTGGCCACAACAATAAATTGTTTCTGTCCTTGGTATGCGGCTTTATGACTGATCCTAACGCCCACTAGTTTGAGTAGAACAGGCATCACTACTTTGTAAATGACAATCAAGAACACCAGCTTCATTTACCAATAGCAAATTAAATAGACATAATAGAAGAAGAACGGAGCGCTAATTGCCAATGAATCGATACGATCGAGGATGCCGCCGTGCCCTTTGATGGTGTTGCCCGTATCTTTGAGCCCGAAGTCGCGCTTGATAGCCGACACAATGATGTCTCCTACAAAACCCATACAGGCAATGAGTAAGCCAGAACCCAGCGCTTGAATTTCAGAAAAGGGTGTTAGAAAACGCAGGAAATAAGCTGCGGCAATGGTACTCAACAAGCCGCCTATGAAGCCTTCCCAGGTTTTGTTTGGGCTGATTTTTTCGACGATTTTATGTCTGCCCAGCAATTTGCCCCATGTAAACTGAAACACATCATTCATTTCGGTCAAGAACACCACAAAGAGTAAAAGACCTCTTCCGCCCGCATTGAATTGAGGAAGTTCGGGTAGGGAGAGCAAATAAGCCAAATGACTAATTGAAAAAACCGTGAGCATGAGGTGGGTTGGAATGACACTCATGGACCGCGCAATGTCTTGGGTATGGCCTTTCAAAACCAACAAGAAGGGAATGAGCATAAACATGCCAACAGGAATTAAAATCAAAAAAGGAACAAACCAGCCCATGTAGGCAAAACCATATTGCAGCGGAATGGCCAGATAGGCCCAAAAAATAATACTGCGGTCTTCTATTCGCGCATTTTTACTGATGCTTGAAATTTCTCTGAACGCTGCAAAGGAAAGTAGTCCGAAAGCGATAAATGAAATGGCTGGGTGCACAACTGCTGCCGTTGTAAAAATACTGGCCATGACCCACCAAGATTTCGTGCGCGTCATGAGTTCGTCTACCTGAGGCCCTGGCTTGATTTTCTTCCAAATCCAAAAAAGCGTGGTGGCAAAAACAAGCACGCCTAAAATCACCATGATCATTTGTTGGATCTCCGTCAGGTCTTTAAAGTACTGCATTTTTCAATCTTTTGAAGGTACTCCAAATCAACAAACAAAATATAGCCAAACAAATCCAGGTGAGATACTTAAAGATTGGCGCATTGAATAAGAAAAGTAAACTGAGCACACCAACTACCAACGCGCGGTCCGATTTGCCCATGGGCCCATCATAGCGCCGTGCACCACCGAGTGCTTGCCCCAATAAACCCGCAAATTCGTTGAGTACACTTAAAAGTAAAAAGGTCATGATCCAAATTTGGTCCATTGTAAACAGCAGGTATAGCGGGTAATACAGCACGATATCAGAAACGACATCGCCCATTTCATTGAGCAGCGCGCCCATTTTGCTTTGCAAATTGTATTGGCGCGCCATCATGCCATCCAAGGCATTGAGTGCCATGCGCAGCAATAAAACAATTGGCATGAGGATCAAAGCAATAGTGTGGTCGCCAAACAAGCTATAAGAACCCATAGCCAAAGAGAGGAGGAGGGCCAAAATAGTCAAGCTATTGGGCGTAAAACCCCAATTGTGAAGCCTCCTGAGTATGGGCTGCAACAAGGCTTGAAATTTGGGCTTGAGTTGGTATACAGAAATCATGGTTGGTGCTTGATAAATGGATCGGCAACAGGGCTGTAGGCATTCAAGGTGCTTCCAAAATTACCGTATTTGAAAAAATGGAGAAGCGCTGCGCCATAAACTTCTGGATGCGTATACATTTGGTCGTGATTCATCGGAACGTATTTAGCATCTTGGAAGAGCTGCCCAAAACAGTCGGGTTCAAAACAATAAGGTCCTAATTGCGCTGCAGTTGCTTGATTTTTACGAACAATGCCCGTCGCATAGCACTCCAATAACAAACCTTTTTGGATGCTACTGTCGTTCAAAGGTAAATACGGCGTTTGATGTAACTCGTGCATAATTGGTCCGAATACGAAATAGTTAGGGATTTTGTAGTTACTGATCAGAATGTACGGAGCGCGTTCTTGCAACGCACTGCGGTCATAAACGATACTTTTGATATTCGGATGTGCTGCAGTTTGAAGCCAGGCATTGATACTCCATGACCCTATGATGTAAGCAAAAACATGTACTTTTTCATAGTTGTCTAGTCCCTTTTTTTTCCAGTAGCTATCGAGGTTGAATACGGTTTGTTCTAAAGATTTTCTAGAAATATAATTTGGTACATAAACATCGTAAGCCGTGGTGTCAAAGTACTTCTTCAAATTTTGCAGACTATGGTATTTTGATCCAAAACCGGTTAAAATGAGGATGGCCTCTTTTTGTTTGGGCTTATTTTTTTGAGCAGCAGGTTTGCCAAATAATGTTTGAGGAACAGCATTGGGTTCTTGCTCAACGTATTGCTTTAAATTACCAGCCAATACGGAGTATTCGTTGTTGGTAAATTTAGTTTTGGTGTAATGATATAAATCTTCAATAAGTTCATTCGGAGTGCTGATCAAAAAAGCAAGCCCCGGATTGATTTTTGTTTCTCTGAGCACCTTTTTAACTGCGTCAGTACAATTATTGGCAAATAGGGTCCACGGTTTGTTGAGGTTGTATTGATCACTCACTTTTTCGAGTTGGTCTATACTGCAGGATTCTGTTGTAAGTCGAAGTACAAGTTCTGGATTTGTTTTTTGATGTTGAATGATACTGCGGTCATAATTCAATGCTTCTGTATAACTAATGCTTTTTGCTTTAAAACTGCCACCGTCTTGTTTTCTATACTTTGTATAGTAGGTTAGTGCTGAACTATCCGTGCCGTATGCAAAACTGATATGACCTGCGCCTGATGAGGTTTGAGCACTTGTAAAAACAAATAGATATATATAAACAACGCTAGAAAACATAAAGCAAATATCGTTAAGATGTTGCAAAAAGTGAAACTGAATCAAGAAAGTAGAAGTAGGGTACTTGCGATAAATGCAACTTCAGCAACAAAAAGCACTATAGGGCATAAAAAAAAGCCCAGTTGAAACTGGGCTTTAAGTAGCGAGACCGAGAGTTGAACTCGGGACCTTAGGGTTATGAATCCTACGCTCTAACCAACTGAGCTATCTCGCCATGTGCGGGTGCAAATATAAAGAGAATTTTAAATTTCTTTACCATTTGGCCACAACTAATTCATTTTTTTCAGTTGATCTTGGATAAATGTAGCTAAAGTTTGCAGGCGCTCCGATGAGAAATCAAATGGCACGCCAGCTGTCTCATAAATATTGGACATAGATGTGGTGTAGCCTAATGCCAATGCTTTTTTATAGTTGGCAATTGCTGTTGGGTAATTTTCAAGACTATTTTTCCAGACACCCAGTGCGCCAAGTTGTGCAATTCCGTATTCAATGTAATAAAAAGGAACTTCGAATAGGTGTAATTGGCGTTGCCAAGCGCTTTGCACTAAATCTTCGTAGCCGGCCCAGTCGGTGAGGCCCGTGCCAAAATCGCTTGCCAATTTGGTCCAGTATGCAGATCTTTCTTCGAGTGTATGGGTTGGGTTTTCGTAAATCCAATGCTGAAAGGCATCAATTTGCGCTATCCAAGGCAAGACCTTCAGGGTGCCTTCAATTTGTTCGCGCATGGCACGCTCGTGTGCTTGAGGCTCATAAAATTCAGTCCATTGTGGCATGCTGAGCAGTTCCATCGACATAGAGGCCAATTCGGCAACTTCTGAAGGAAGGTTTTTAAATGCGGTGAGGCTGAGCTCACGACTCAAAAAGGAGTGAATGGCGTGTCCGCCTTCGTGCACCATGGTTTCTAAATCGCGTTGTGTTCCCACTGCATTCATGAAAATGAACGGTACGCCAATTTCGTAAAGCGGATAGTTGTAGCCACCCGGTGCTTTTCCAGGCTTGGAGTCTAGGTCGAGGTGTCCGAGCTCGTCCATTACCCGCAGGCAGTCGCCAAAATAAGGATCTATGCGTTCAAACATATTGATGGTACCACTCAGCATTTGCGCACCGGTTTGAAAAGGCTTGAGTGCTGGCTTTCCTTCTGGATCTACATCGAGGTCCCAGGGTTTGAAGCGCTCTTTGCCAAGTTTGCTTAGTTTTTCAGCTTGAAATCCCTTCACTAAAGGTACAATATGGGTTTTGATGGCCTCGTGAAAAGCAAAGCAATCTGCTTTGGTGTAGTCAAAACGCCCCATGGCTACAAATTTGTAGTCGCGGTAGTTTTCAAAACCAGCATTCACCGCTAATTGGTGTCTTTTTTGAATCAAGGAGGTGTACAACGCGTCAAGTTGCTCGCGGTCTTTTCTACGTACAGCCGCCATTTTTTCAAAGATGGTTTGGCGCAGGCTTTCATCTTGTTCTTTCAATAACAAGGCCGCTTGTTGCATGGTGAGGTCTTTGCCATCGTGGGTGATGGTTTGAGCTGCGCTAATTGCACCATATTGCTGTGCTTCCTCGTTTAAGGCGGCTTCAAGAGCGATGTTCTCTTCGCGATATAAATCGAGTGCCGTGCGCACACTTCTGAAATAAATTTGATGGGCGCTATCCGCTCTTTGGTCCAGAAAGGGGAGTGCCATTAATTTTTGGTTGAGTTGGTCCTCGAGCGGAGCTAATTCCGGCTGAATTTGGGTGACGAAATGCGTGTAGGCCTCTCGAAGGGTTTCATCTTGGGTATTGATGCTCATGCGGATGTAGCGCCAAGCAAGATCTTCTTCAAGTACGGCATCAAGTTCAGAACGGTCTAATAACCATTGGTCAAACTCATTTAAAGTATTGATTTCGCGATTTAATAATTCTTGAAAAAAGGGAGCGAGCACCCCAAATTCGGTGATGGCCAGGTCTTCGGGTAGAAACTGGCGCGCTGCTTTTTGAATTTGCATGTTATTTTCCTCTTGAAGAGCCGGTCTTCACGGCTGTGGGTTTCTTAGGGGCTGCAGGTTTCGCTGCTTTTGCTGCAGGAGCTGCTGTTGTTGCTTTCTTTTTAGCGGTGTCTGCTTTTGGCGCTTTTACTTCTTTGGTAGCAGCTGCTTCTTCTGTGGCAGCGGCTTCGAAAGCACCAGCTTTGATCAATAAGTTGAACCATTGAAAAAGTTTTCGCACATCAGAAGGGTAAACGCGGTCTTGATCCCAGTTGGGTAAAAACTGCGCTAAAGCAGCTTCCAATTCTTTCATGTCTGCTTTGTGCGACGGCGCTTCAGTTGGGTACAGTTCAAGCATTTTGGCAAAGATGTCGGTAAGTTTGACGTCTTCCTCATAAGTAAAAACACTGATGTCGTCTAGCGTAGAAATGCGTTCTGAGGCATACGCCGGAAAACGTTTTTTATCGATCATTGATTCGACAATAACGCTGTTTTTACTTTGAGCAATAACTTTGAAAAGACCTGGTCTTCCTGAAATGGCAATAATACCGCTGAGTTGCATAGTTTGATTTTCGTTTTAAAAGTCTTCAAAAATAGAAAAATAACGTTTACATGGTGTCAAGCATGTGAATTTAAGGTAGCCAATTAACTGGCGCTTTGATTATATAACCAGTTTTTGTTTTAACCTCTTGGTTAAATAGTGAATCAATAAGTGTTTTTCGACCAATCGTAAATGAACCTTTGGCAGCGTTTGACATAGATGCATTATGTCTTTTGGGTGGAAATGCGATACACACTCGTTTTTGATTTAAATGGTTGTGGGTTGCACGAATTGGTGGTACTAAATCGCTATCGCCGGAAATGAGTAAAGCCATGTCGAACAAATCATTAAAGCCATCAACAATCATGTTTGTTGCAATATTGACATCGGTCATTTTTTCTTTAGCTATTTTCCAAGAATGTCCGCAGCGTTTGCATTCTTCAGCGTTATTTTGATAGTTTCCATAGAGAACCTTAATACCTGTTGACTCAAGGGCATCAATGTAGTTCGCTTGTCTTTTTTGTTTTTGTGGGTCGTTGCTGACTCTGCTAGTGAAATACTTGACCTCTTCCAAGGATTGATTTGACTTCATTAATTTTTGAACCATTTTCTTTAAATCCAACCATCTGCAATAATCAAATCCGGCTTCACGAATTCCGAAATAAAGATTGAATCCATCAATATACGCTATCACACGTTCTTTTTTATTTGATACCTCTTGCATCCCAATCAATAATTAATTATTTTTGTTTTCTAGAACATCACGAAGGATAGTATCTTTCGTCCGACGCCTCCCCAAAAACGGAGGCGTTTCTTTTTTATTAAAGTTCTGAAAATATTTTAGCTTGATTTTTATTTCGCACGGAACTATTCCCTAGACTTAGGTAAATGATGCAAAACGAAATTGTTTATTGATGAAATGATGCTTTAAATAGCAGATTAATTAAAGACAATCTTTTGCCTTCCTAGCATTGTAGCTCCTTCCAATAATTGGATGTAATAAGTACCTTGCGCAAAATTGACTTGTTGCAATTGATAGAATTCCGTTGTAAAATCATCAGACTTATAAATCACTTTGCCATCCAAGCTCAGCAATTCAAGATGTCTTTTTTGTTGATTCGGATTTGGGAAATAGCAATTCATTTCAGCAGCACTCGGGTTCGGGTACACGAAGTTGTTTGCGGAAAATCCGGAAGGTGGCGTTTGGGCTTTCGGGAAGTTGATTTTCCAGAGCCCACCGTTGTTTTCGATGACGTAAATTGCAGAACCCACCTGAACGGCGTCAACCGGTAGATAGAAGCCCGAGGCTACATTGGTGGTGTAGATTCCATAAGTTTGGTTGGTGGAGTCAAAGGAGAAACGCAGCATCACGAGCTCTCTTGACGGATCCACAAAAGGGCAGGCTGATCCCCAGGGTGAAAGTGGCGTGTAACCCGTGCTGTCGCCGCCGGGCATAAAACTCAAGACAAAACCATTACCGGTGTATGCATCGCCGAGTTGCTTGTCTTTATCAATTACCAATCCAAGAGGGGAGCGGTGTGCTGTAAATGTGCGCACTGGTTGGCCACTTTCGCTCGCTTTTTTGATTTGCCCCGTGCCTTCTTCTTTGTAGTAGTCTGCAGCAGCCCCGTAATTGGCAATTGGTTCTGTAAAAACAACGCCTGCGGGTGCCGTAGGAAATTGCGGATCGGCATCAAAATGTCCAGCTAAAAATGCGCCATTATTCGGATTGATGAGCGGGTCTGTACTTGCGTCGTAGTTCGGATTTGCCAAAGGGTTGGCATTGCCGCCAATGCGCCAAGGAAAGCCATAATGTTTGCCTTGTTCGATGAGGTTGAGTTCTTCGGGGTCGTCGCGCTCGCCTGCGTTATCGATGGCAAAAAGCTGATTTTCTGCGTTAAATGCCATAGAGTAAGCGTTGCGGGTGCCTTCAGCAAACACATAGCCGCTGTTTTGTAGCGCAATGGAGTCGTTGTTCAGATAGATATTCGTGGCGTCTATCGGGATCCGAAAAATTTTGCTCGTGAGTGCTTGCTCGCGCAGACCTGGATACATACCATCATTGGTTTCTACCTCGCCAAAAGAAGTTCTTGACCCACCAGAAAAATACAAATACTCTTTTTGAGGGTCGGCAGTGATGCCCGTAAAACCGTGGTCGCCAGTAGAACTGCTTGTAGGGTACGCGGAAGTGCTCAAAACAGTGCTCCAAATTCTGCTGCCGTTTGGCTGCAAAACGCCTTTTACAATCATGCCAATTCCGGTAGTCGTGTACCAAATATTGCCCGATAAAAACAACGTGCTGTCCACAAAGCAAAGCCCCTGCACTCTAGGGATGCCATGGTCTAGTACTGAAAAGCGCAGCGTGTCTGACTTTGTGTTTTCAAAAACCTCATAAATAGTCCCGCCAGCTGTAGTGTAAAACAAATGCTGCGAAATAGGGTCAAAGGCCATCTTCGAAGCCCAGGTCTCGGGCCATAGCACCGAATCAACGGAAATATCTTCAAAAAGTGGATAGACGCGTTGGGCGTATACTGTTCCAAGAATAAAGAGTTGAAATAAAACGCTGAAGATGAGGTGTGATTTCATGGAATTAAATTAGGAAATATATCAAAATGATGTTCTAAAAAAGTGCATTCTAAGCTATGATTCAATTTCAATTTGTATTTTTAATTCTGTTGTCGATAACACTTCAAATGTTTGCCAGCATTTCAGACATAAAATAAGAGAGAGATGAAAAATTTACTTGTTTTTATTTTATCATTAGCTAGTTATAATAGTTTAGCTCAGTACAATAACTATTACATAGGTAAAAATAATGTTTCTAAAGTGGTCAATAATGCGGTTTATTTTGGTAAGAAGGAAACAAGCATAGTGACAAAATATGATAGTTTAACGCGCTGCGCAATCGAACGGTTTATTGTTGATCGTTTTAATTATTACCGAAAACAAAAGGGTGCTCAGCCTTTAGTTTGGGATGAAATGCTTCGTCCAATGACTTACCATCATGTGATCTACCAACGTTTAACGAAAACACAAGAACATAGCGAAGATATTGATGTTCCTAATTTTGAAGAAATGAACTTTACTGAAAGGGCGACAAAATTAGTTGGATATGCAAAATACAATCTTTTTAGTGAAGGATTGATAAACGCTAACAATAGTTTATATGTTGGTCGTTATTACAACGAAAAATCAGTAACGATTAAACAAATTGTTGATAATTTTTTTACGGTAGGATATGGGTACAATACATGTGATGCACATTGGAATCAAATCATGGAACCACAGTGGGATCGTATTTTTATTTATTATGATTTCAATTGGTTAACAGATGCATCGAAAAGTAATAATTATAACAGTGCTAACGTAACCGTGCAATTTGCAAATGCAAAATAATAACCATGGACTGTACCTATTTACTTGCCAATATCATTTGTCATCATTTTATATACACCCTTCGTTCTAGCACAAATTACCGACCTTAGCACCAGTGGTTTTTAGGGTAAAGCCTTGGGTATTCTAAATCAGATGATTACAAATTCAAGAGAGTTGCAAACATCACCACATACAATTTTCTGCGCAAAAAGTTCAGGGAAATTATTTTTTTAACATTATCAATCAACTTATTAACAATAATTCCTTATAATATACGTACCTTTGCACCTCATTTTAAAAAGAATACATGACATTTGAAGAACTGGGATTAAGGCGAGAGGTGCTGAAGTCGTTGACAGAATTGGGTTTTGAAGCACCGACCCCCATCCAGGAACAAGCAATTCCCTACCTATTAGGAGAAGATTGCGATTTTGTCGGTCTGGCGCAGACCGGTACAGGTAAAACGGCCGCATTCGGTTTGCCGTTAATTAATAACATTGATAACAAAGCACGCCTGCCACAAGGGGTCATCATTTGCCCTACACGCGAGCTCTGCCTTCAGATCACCAAAGACCTCAACGTTTTTGCAAAGTATCTAGATGGCAATATCACAGCAGTGTACGGCGGGACCGATATCCGTACCCAAATCACCAACGTTAAAAAAGGAACGTCAATTGTAGTGGCTACACCAGGTCGTTTGGTCGACCTCATCAACCGCAAGGTGGTGCAATTGGGCCAAATCAAATATGTCATTCTAGACGAAGCAGACGAAATGCTCAATATGGGTTTCAAAGAGGACATCGACATGATCCTCGAACAAACACCTATCGACAAAAACGTTTGGTTGTTTTCGGCAACCATGCCAAACGAGGTAGCGCGCATTGCACGCACTTACATGACAGATCCACTTGAGGTATCTATTGGTCACAAAAACCAAAGCAACGAAAACATTGAGCACATCTATTTTTCTGTTAAAGAACGCGACCGCTACGACGCGGTGAAGCGCTTGATAGATTTCAATCCTACTATTTACGGTCTCATTTTCTGCCGTACCAAGAATGAAACCGCAACGGTAGCCATGAAATTGGCCCGCGATGGTTACAACGCAGAGCCGCTCCACGGCGACCTCACCCAAGCCATGCGCGACCGCGTTATGGAGCGTTTCCGTTCCAAAGAATTGCAAATCCTCGTTGCAACAGACGTTGCAGCCCGCGGTTTGGATATCAACAACATCACGCACGTCATCAACTACAACCTTCCAGACGACATCGAAAACTATACACACCGCAGTGGCCGTACAGCTCGCGCTGGTAAAACAGGTCAGTCTTTGGTGTTGGTCAATACCCGTGAAAACGTCAAGATCAAAGCAATTGAGCGCCAAATGCGCATGACCTTCACGCAAGGACAAATTCCGAATCCTGCCGAGATCTGCGAGATCCAATTGAAAAAACTCATCGACAACACCATTGCTACTGAAGTCAAAGAAGCCGATATCGCCCCATTTATGGAGCAAATCCTCGACTCTTTTAAAGACCTTAGCAAAGAAGAAGTCATTAAGCGTTTTGTCTCTGCTGAGTTCAATCGCTTTATCGAGTACTACGAACGCGCTGGCGACCTCAACGCAGCAGCAAGCAAAGATGACCGCGAGCGTCCAGAACGCAAAACAGATCGTCAGAGCCGTGCCCGCGAAGAAGGTAAAACACGCTTCTTTGTCAATTTAGGCCGCAGAGATGGCCTCAATCCGGGCGCCATGGTGCGCATCATTTGCGATGCTACTGGCCTCAACTCCAAAGCACTTGGCCGTATCGACATCATGACATCTTTCTCTTTTATTGAGGCAGACGACGAGCACACACAAAAAATCTTGAAGCACGTCGATGGCTACGAATTCGAAGGCCATAAAGTCTCGATTGAAGTAACTGCACCTGGACAGGGTGGTGGCGATCGTGGCGAGCGTAAGTTTTCAAAAGGCCCAGGTTCCAAAAGAGGCCCAGGTTCTTTTGGTGGTGCTAAAAAACCGGGCTTTGACAGAAAACCAGGCTTTGAGAAAAAAGGCGGCTTTGAGAAAAAGGGCGGTTTTGACAACAAACGTTCTGGTGGTTTTGACCGTGACCGCAGCTACGGCGCGAAAAAAAATAAATATTAATTCTCCTTACCCATACAATTATCCATATGGAAATCAGAAATATTGCCATTATTGCCCACGTTGACCACGGTAAAACTCCCCTTGTCGACAAAATGATC
>JAIXXP010000130.1 GCA_027490665.1 Cryomorphaceae bacterium
CCAACGGCTTATCGAATTGGGCAAGCTCTTTCGTTCTAAAATTGCTAATACAGAAAATAGTCGCGATTATTTTGTAATTTCTTCCATTACCCGCACTGAAGCACAACAAGAAGTAATACGCAAGAAGTATCCAAATCAAGCGACAAAGGGTTCCTCCACACATTCGTTTGGTGTTTCCTTTGATATCGCCGAGCTCAGCACCAAGGCAGATTGCAAAGTAGGTTATGCGGCATTAACTGCGGCGCTAAGCCAAATGCAGCAAGAGGGCAAGATTCTATTATGCCCGGAGTCCACTTGTATGCATGTGACGGTGGTGAGGTGATTTCTTACTCACCTCCTCATCTTTAACTTCGTGAAGTAGTATATCGCACCTGTGAGGGTGAGGCTAAAGAAAATGGTCCAGATCCAAGACAAAATAAAGTCGCCGTTGACAAAACTTTCGAACATACTCTGGAATTGAATACCGGAGAGAAGCGTTAGTAAGATCGTCATCATGAGGTCGCTGTTTTCTTGGCGATTCGAAATGAGCTCTTCTTTGAGGTCATCGAGGGTTTGAATGTTATTTTCGAGATTAGACTTATAAATAAGCAAGCCTCTGTGATCAGTTCCAAAGTCGTATAAGTCTTTTTCGCTCGGATACTGGAAAATATTTGGAAGGTAGTTGTCATTGAGCCAGTGGTCAATTTCGGTCCGAACCCTGCGCAGCTCATTTAAAGCAATTTGACCCTTTGAATTTTGATGACGGTATGAATTTTCAATAGCGCAATCTATTCGGTTTAAGGTAAATTCATTGTTGACGAGCACCATATTTGGAATGAGTAAATAAGGGCTGATACCAATGGAATCTAGTGTTGAAGCAAACATGTCGTCATCGTGGCAAGCGCAAAGTAAAATACCTCGGTTCAATAAAAGCAAGTAGTTTTCATTGGCTTTGCGCGGTATGAGCGTGTCTGTAACCTCATCGAAATCCATGCGTTCGAAATCAAAAATACCGAGTGCAAACCCACAAAAGATGTTGTTGATGGCTTGGAAAGTTGGGTCGTTGTAGTAGGTGCGTTCGTATTGTTCTGCAAGCTCGTGTCCGTCGTTATGTCGTTTGAGGTTGAGATAAAATGTCGACCAATCGAATTGAATTGAGCTGTCTTCAAAATCAATAAATGCAGTGTCGGTTTGCAATATACCACTGAGTATTTCAATAGGTTCAGTAGTGTCAATAGGAAGTAATTGTTTGACGAATTCCTCAAAACGGCATTTGGCAATTGCTGGCGTACTGAATTCAATGGCTGCTATCATGCGCACATCTTCTTGCTTGCTTCCAAAGAAATTCAAGAGTTTGATGCACTCAAATTCAGTAAGGTAATTTCCACCACTGGTGGAGAGCACAACACTCCAAGTGGAGGTATTTCCATTGAGTGCTCTTGTTCGACTGATATGCAAATGAGCATTGACTTGCTGGCGAGCTGAAACGCGCTGCTGCCTTTTTCCTTCAGAAAGGTAGTTGTACTGCTCAGGAAAATGAATGGTGATAGGTAATACCCCTAGCTGATCTTGAAATTGGCTTTCAAAGGGTCTCCTTTTTTGGAAATGAGCAGAAAGCAAATCTGTTTCGTACGAATAAAAATCCGGACAAATTTTGCTTTGCTGAGCATTTGTGTCTTGCATGGTGAATTGAACACAAATCGCTGCTTTTTGCATTCTGATTTGCGGTTTTTCTATTTGAGGAATGGCTGTAAGTGTCACTTGGTTCATATGAGAAGTTGTGATGAGTTCTTGTTGCATTCTAATAAATGCCGGATGCTGAGTTGGGTTTTCTATACCCAAGCCAATATAAAATTCTTTTAGAAAGTGCAGCAATAAGTCTGTTTCAAGACTTTGATGCTGGCTCCCATCTATCGGAAAAGTGAGTAAAAATAAATTGTCTACCTCTTTTTTACCAGCGGCCAAAGCAGGTTGCGTATATTGAATTGGAATGGCTTTGGCCCCGAGGTGTTCAAAAATTTGAAGTCGGGTAAGTGGGTCAATTGCATCAGTATGTGTACGCCAAGGGATATTCGATTCAAAGAGGATGGCTTTGGTCTTAAATTGATGCAAACTTTGAATTTCGGCTATTGCTTTTGGTAGCAACTCTTTGATTAATTTTTTGGCAATACCTTGTCCGCGGCTTTTCTTGCTAACAGCAATATAAATGAGGTGAATGACACCACTTTGAGGATAAAAATCGGCGACTAAACCCCCATTTGGTTCTGTGTGATCGTCAAAAAGCACAAACGTCTTCGGAAAGGCGTCGGGTTGGCAAATGCGCGTTTGGATATCCTTCCAATCTTCGCGTTCATTAGGGTCGGGAAAGGCCTCCTGATAAATGGACTGAAAAGCAGCAATACAAGACTGGTACTTGTCAAAAGAATCTTGGTCGCGTATCAAATGTATCAAAGCATTGGGTATTTCTTTTTGAATGAATGTGCTTCTACCATTTCAACTGAAAACCTAGGTTCAAGTTGTAAAAATAGAGGTCAATTGGTAAAGGTCGGTAAAAATCTATGTTCTGATCGTAATGTAGCACCATGGAGAGGTGTTTATTGACCTCAAAATTGAGGTTGAGATCCAAAAACCAACGCGGCTGCGTAAAATGAGCGAATGCGTCGTTCATCGGAAATTGCACAAATGTAATGGCACTTAAGTCTATTCCTTTTTTAAGTTGCACGGCTGTTTTTGCAGAAAAGTTCAAGCGCGGTATATGCCTATAAATAATTTGAGTCGAATTACCTCCAAACGCATAGCTACTGAGGTTAGGATTCCATTTTTCATATTCATAAAACGCGCCAATACTCATGAAGAGGTCATCTGTTTTGTCGTCCCAGAATTTAAAGCGCGCATTGCAGCCCGCTAAAGCCCTATTTTGCAGGCCCCATATGCCATTCCATTGATACTGTATAAAGTAGTCTGGAGCAACACGCTTTTTATCGTTGTCGCGCAAGCGCATTTGAAAATAACCGTTGTTTTCTAAGATCGCTTTACCATTAAATGAAGCATCGGTATTCATGAGTGTAATGAGCACCTGGTTGTTCTTGAAAAAACGGTCGTATTCGGCAATATTGGTCAGTTCAAGTAAGTTCTTCTTTTGTTTGTCGCTAGAAAAACTCACATTCCATGAAAACAACTGCTTGCGCGGAATGGAATCTTGTCCGTTCTCGCGGTCGACAGTCAAAATTTGGGCGTGCGTATTGTTCAATAGCACAAAGAACAAAAGCAGGATTATATTTTTCATTTATATTCGCTAAAATATTTTTAAACATGTTGCAATTCCTTAAAGATAATTTGAATTTTATTAACAAGCTGAGCGCATTATTTATCATTATTAGTGCAATCAGTATTGGCATAGAAGCGAGCTTAAACGCTAAAGAGCAGTTTTTAAATGTCTTTTATATACTGGATATCTTTATCATCGCCTATTTTTCTTTTGAGTTGGTGGTCAGGATTGTCTTTAATGACAAACCTTTGAAGCAGTTCTTGCCTGCGTTAAAAAATTACCTTTCCAAAGAGAAAAAATCAAATTTAGAGAAAGATAGAGCGCTCATTGAAGAATGGATGTGGCTGATTTTCGATGGACTACTCGTCGTTATGGGCTTCATTGCTTTGTTTCGACATTTGGTTGAGCATCCACAGCTCATTTTGTTGTTGCGTTTGTTTAGGGTGTTTAGGATTTTTAGGATTTTCGAACTCAACCAAACCCTTAAAGACATCGAAAAGAAAATCATTTCAGTCGTTCCTACAATTGCCACCTTCTTGGTCTTGATTTTCCTTATTTTATACGCTTACGCCATTGTAGGCATGTACATGTACGACTTCCGAAAATACGAAACAATCGATTTCTCGGGCATATACGCCGCCATGACGAGTCTTTTTGTCATGATGACCAACGGTTGGTCTGACACACTTATAGAATTACGCTCTCACCACATTGTACCAAATATCTACTCTGACATTTACATCATTTCCTTCTTTATCTTTTCGGTATTGGTCACACTAAATGTGTTTTTAGCGGTAATGACCTCACAAATTCAAGATAAACTGGCAAAAGAAATTGCCAAAGACCATGATGAACTCTTAGAAAAAGACAAGCAAATACTAAGTGCCGAACAATCTCAACAAAAGGAAATTCAAGAATTAAATGCAAAACTAGACGCTATACTTGAGCGTTTGAATAAAGGATAATCAACGATCTTCAAAAACCCAAACGGCGTATTTTTCGATTTTTGTTTCTTGAGTTTTGTCATCTTTGACCATGACTGGTACTTCAAGCATGCGGCTAAAACGGCCATTAGAGCCCGAATTCTGGTTTAAAAATGTTTCAATTTTGTGGGCTACATCCTTCGGAGCATCGGCGCTGCTAATGCGCGGTAAATAAGGGATAACGCGGTATTTCATGATATAAATTTATGGGTGTTGAACAATGAATACATGATTTTGCCAAAAATCAGTGGCGAAAGTAAATTCTTCTTTTGTCATCCAGGAACTGGGGAATGCTGGCGCGTATTTCCCAGGAAAAGCGGTGATCCATGCACCTTCGTTTGATTTGACTATTACCATGTTATTGGTTAATGGCAAGTAGTCATATCGAACTGCTTCGATTTGGTTGCCATTGCGATCTAATTGAAATATTTCTTTTTGATGAATAGCGCTTCTCGAAATAATTTGTTCTGTTCCTACCGGTTGGTCAAATTCATATACAAACGCAATTCTGTCATTGGATTGAATGATTTGCTCAATGGGTTCTTTGTCCTTTACTAGGGATTCAAGTTGAAAAGGGTTTTGACACAATGCATGCTGAAACTTAGAACCAATGAGTTGTAAATGTGCATTGATTTCCTTTTCCGAATAGCCGAATTCAAGAAATTGATTTCGTGTTTTGAGGTCAATTTCTGTGAAGTGTTTCAATAAGTAATACGCTTGCTCGACGGTCATGCTTTGCGCTGTTTCCATTTTTTAAGCAATTGTTTTTTCTTTTCAGGAAAGAGATAAGCAGCTACTGGTATGGCAATGGAGAGGAAAAGAAAGCCAACTAAAACGTAATAGCTGACGGCACTCATTTGGATAAACGCACGGCCTTTTTCGAGGTATGCACCAACAGGCTCTAAACTTGAAATGGAGGTCATGGCGCCGACAATACCAAGTAAGAGATTGGATCTGTTTTGCTGATCCTCTTGAATGGCTTGCGAAATCCGATTGATACGTTCTTGGAATTTCGCAAGCTCTTCATCGATTTGAAGTCCTTTTCGATGTTGATGAAAAAGGAGGTTGGGCAAGAAATTATAGGAGATGTGGCTAAGGTTGTAGGTGTTGAGAAAGCTTTCAAATTCGTCTCGAACTTTAACGGAGTCATCGCCCATTTCTAAATTGTAGCGGAACAGATTGTATTTGATGAAAATGTTATAAAGGTAAATTCTAAAATAGGTTTGTGTCCAGGTGAGCTGCATAAACACTGCGCTATTTGGATTAGCTGAGGTAATTAGTCCTTCGCCCAAAACTGTAAATGTATCGAATAAGGGAAGAATAGTGTAGTTGTTGAAAACAGAGATTTTGTCTTCCATTAAAATTTCAAAATAGGCTGGGCTTGGGGAGGAATACAAGTTGCCACCCGCAGCACCAATTTGCGAAACGGTGCCAAGGTCATAGAGCAATTGCTCCCTGGTTTCAAGATCAATTCCGTTTTCCTTTTCTGGAATGTCGAAAATGGAAAACAATTTAAACTTACTGCCTGAGAATTCATCGACATGCACATTTTTGGCATTTTTTGAGCTCATTTGAATGCCATCTAGCAACTCATCTTCAATCCAAGAAACCCATGATTGTTCTTTTTTATTACCAAAAACGGTAGAGTTAAAGGTGCGCGCACAATACATGACGTCAGAAAGGTGTGCGAGGTCTAGTTGAATTGGCTCGAGTTGAATACTAAAGAAATGCAGACCATTAGGAAAGAGAAAAAGCTCTACTTGCACAATATTGACTTCAATATCAATGATGTTGTCGCCAGCTCTTTTCTTGAAGATAACACCAGATTTAAGGTCGTTTTTAAGAACAGTAACACTTGAGTCTTCCTTGCCAATAAACATCAGATCTCGAAACTCAGGATAAAAGTTGTCTTTTAAAAAGGACAGCGTGCCAGCGCTCCATTCCTCTTCTTTATATCCTTTTTGAAGAAATCTTTGCTTGAATTTGTTGTTGTACTTTCCCTCGAAGATGCCTACTAATTTGATGATAGCGGCATTTGCTTTTAATTGTCCGTGCATGGTCTGATATTCAATTTTACTTATAATCTAAGTTAAACAATTTTACTTTATTTCGGTGATATTTTGCTTCCGGCGAATGTTTTCTATATTTGGATTCCAACAGTCATATATGTTTAAAAAAAATTACGCAAACCTAAATTCACTTAATTGGTACTGGAAGGTATTTTTTATACTGACTGTCAGTGCTATTCTTTTCTTTATTATCAAGCAATACTATCTCTTTGTCGCTGTTATTGCTATAATTTTTTTGCTTCAATATTTATGGCAACTCATCTTTTGTCGGGCAATTAAAAAAGAATTGGGTACTGAATTTAACCTTTCACTCTTTGCTGAGATCATATTGATCTTTTGGTATTTAGGATTAGCCGGGTCTTTAATTTATAGCCTAATAGAGAATGGTGTTTCTTGGTACGGTTATTTGTTTTCGGGTATTCTTGCTTTGGTTAAAATAGCTAAGGTTCTCGAGGTATTTGCTAACCGCCGAGATTTTATTCGGATCAACCTTCGACAACTTACCTGGAGAGACAACAATGAACTTGGCGAAATTATTTTTGTTTCCTATTTTTTTGAAGAACGCAAAACTGAGGCATTTGAATTTAAACTTACTGGCGAACCAAAAGGTCCATTTTTAATCGTTAAAGATGCTGAAGGTAAGGAGAAGGCATTCGACTTGAAACAGATGAATTTAGGAGGGCATGTCCGCTCCATGAAGAAGTACTTTAATAATTATTACAGCTAATGCAATTTAACAAACTCACCTCTGATTCCGAAACCGTTCTCACAGAACTAATGATTCCGAGTTATGCCAACTTTGGTGGCAAGGTGCATGGTGGCATTTTACTTTCCTTGATGGATAAAGTTGCATACGTAACTGCTGCAAAGCATTCCAGTAGTTATGTGGTAACCGTTTCAGTAGAAGGTGTTGAATTTTTAAGTCCTATCGAAGTTGGCGACCTCGTGAGTTTGAAAGCACGCGTTAATTATGTCGGAACGAGTTCCATGATTGTTGGTATTCGAGTTGAAGCCTTAAATCCAAAAACAGGTGATGTGAGACACACCAATTCTTGTTATTTCACAATGGTGGCCAAGGACGAAGATGGTAATCCTACACCTGTGCCAGGATTGCGCATCACAGACGAAGAGAGCTTACGCCGCTTCGCTGAAGGAAAGGCCTTGAAGCATTTAGCCAAGCAGAAACGTCAGGTACTCAAAGAAGAGTTTCATTCTAAAAATCAAGAAGAGTTGCTAGGCTACCTGAAGGGTGAGCGCTTGATTTATACGTTTTAATTAGTTTACCCATTTAACTTGAGAAGTTTCAATTGTCGATTCAGTTGAATTTCAAAAAAAAAGACCTATATGAATATAGAAAAATACACCAATCTGCCTTTACATGTATCTTCTCCAGTTATAAGGTTAACTATTTCCAATAATTATTTCAAAAAACTACATCTCATATCCGATGTGTTACTCGGGTGCTTTCGGTTATACGGACACGCGTTGATCAACATTGCAGAAGAGGAAAATTTGATTAACGAGAGTGTTGAGCAGTCTATTGAAACACTAATGACAAAAGATAGTCATGGACTTTGGAGTGCGACGATTGTTAAGTTAATTCAAGAATTAGACAAAAGAGAATCAATTTACTTATCTCCTGAACTTGCCACTCTTTTTGGTGTGACAACAAAAAGTATGAAGCAGCCTTCGATCAAAAGAATGACTGTGCGTAACACAGTAATCGATAGAAAGGGCCAGAAGCAGTTTGTAGAAGTGACCAACACTCCCATAGAGTTACTAATCAATTACCGAAATAAATATGTCGGACATGGAACTGTCTATTCAGAAACAGAGAGCAAGCAGATCTATGAATTATACGAGCCTATCTTCTTGGCATTTTTAGACGCCCTTAGTGCTTGCGCAACTTTTCAATTTAAAGAGGCAATTACAGGCTTGCCACTAAATGGTTCTGTTCAATCGTGCAGCGGTTCAATTATTCTGGATTATAAAGGACGATTGTTCTCATTTACTTCCATAGAACAATTAACTGTGGATGCAGCAGTTTCCAATACAATCAGTGCAGAATCTTTATCCATACAATTGGATGAAAACGATGTGCAGATTATTGAAACGTTTCCCTATTTTCTTGCACATCCCTATAAACGCGCTTTAGAGGAGGGAGATAATTTCAAAAGATTGCATTTGTTGAAAGAAGTCCTTCTGAATTATTTGAAGTATCTGGGCTTACTAACGGCCTCTGAGTACTTTAACAGTCAGCTTAAAATTGGAGAAGTCAATCGGGCGTTTAAGAATTTCCTGTATCGACCGCAATTTGGACATTGGAATGCGTTTATGCGCAGCGCCATACAAGCCTTGAAGGACCACAATCATCATTGGTTCGTGAATGAATTACCTAAATACTATTATGAAATCGAAACCAAGCCTTATGACAAATATGGTGAGACTTCTATTGGTAAGCTCATTAGTTTTCGAAATCACTATCTAGGGCACAGCAATGTTCCTTCAGAGGAAAAATGCATAGATCTATGGAAGGAGAATTTTGGCATTTTAAAAGATTTATTGGTACAACTAGATTTTTGTAAGAAATACACAATTGTGAGTAGTGATAAAACAGTATCATGGCGTTTAATGGGTGATGAAATTACGCAGGTTAATCTTCGCCAAAAATTGAAGTCCAATGTAGCGATGCTGAACACCGCGAATGAGGAGTTGAGCATTGTACCATTCTTTATTTTGCCGGGCGAGTACTTTACTAAGGAAGTTTCTGAACGAGCCAAACTAATGGTCTATGAGCAAAATACAGGCAGTCGTATTGTGTTTTTTAGCCCCGAAAGTGTTCATGGTGAAACCAACAATGAAAAGGTTTTGGAACAGTTGAATCTCATGATTCGTGAAAAAGAGAAACAAGAACCTGTTTCAATGAAGGATTTGGACGAAGCGAGCTGGAAGGCAGTTTTGAAAGAAAATAATGAGGCAACTATCCAATCATTACTAAGTGAAAAGAAAGTAATAAAAGGTATTTACCAAGAGCGACAAGATGCGGAAGTTGCTTTGCGCTCCTGGGTTGGTGCTCGAGCCGGCTTGTTCTTTTTGGCGGCTGAAGCAGGAAGCGGGAAAACGAATTTATTAGTAGAGATGAATCGTCAGTATACGGAGCGCGGACTGGATACCATTTTACTGCGAGGCAATCGTTTCCGCACCCCAAACATTTGGGAGGAGTTGTGTTATCGGTTGAACCTATCAGCCGACAGTTCTTTAGAAGATGCAAGTTTTGTACTTTACGATCAGGAGAACCCCTTGATGATTCTGATTGACGGAGCCAATGAGAATGCCAATTCCAAAGCCTTATTCGATTCGATTATTGCGTTTTTAGAGAGATATAAAGGCGGGCATATCAAAATTGTGTTAAGCTGGAGAGTGAATACCAAAAGTGAATTACCCCAAGCCGATGAAAAGTACGCAGCCATCATTTACAGCGATGCCAAGGAAGGAAATCGTGAGGACAGTGTCATTGCGCGATCGTGCCATTGGCTCAAGCCATTGAATAAAATAGAAGTTGAAGGCGCATGGAATAAATATGTCAACGATAGGCAAGATAAAGTGCGTCGCAAACCCAATTTCTCCTATGAAGAATTGACTTATCATGACCGTTCGCTTAGCGACCAGCTGGATAATCCTTTACTTCTCCGGTTATTTTTGGAATTGAATAACGCAAAAGGCTTACCCAAAAGCCGAGGTGGTTTCATTAGCATCTGGACGCTTTATCATGAAAAGCTGATTGCTCAATAAGTAGCGTCATGACTGATAATCTGCTTCTTTTACACCGCTTGGCTGAATTCATGCTCGAACATGAACAGCACTTACTGCCTGTTGATTTACTTTTCGACGATGAACAGATTGGTGATTTCGTGAAAAGCATTCAAATCGATTCTCCATACCAGCAAATGCTACTTGAAGGAATATTGACTGAATCTGTTCACGATGAAAAGCTCTATGTGAGCTTCACGGTGGAAGGATATTTTCACTTTGTATTGGGTGAAGTTATCTACCATCGAACTGAAGGGTTAGGTGCAGAGGCCTTGAAGCAAATTGTCGAGGAAAATAAGTTAAATGGTGCAAAGGAAGGGGTAGAGCAGTGTTTATTCCTAGATGTTCAGAAAACTGATTTAACGAGACTTATATGGCTAATTGATGAAGGAGGTAAAGCTTTGGAAATAAGCTCCTATCCCCTTGCTCAGGCTTTTTTAATACATCCAGTTGATAGTATAATGGAAATGCTACTTTCAGATACTACTGAAAATGATATTACAGCATTAGAGAATACTATTCAAAAGCTAGAAGAATGGCAAAAGAATGAAGAAGTAAAAACGATTTACAGGGTGTTAAGTAAATTGATTTTACCAAATACATTTAAAAATTTATCAATTTTAATTGATTCAATTGAGTACTTGGAATTGGAACAAGGGTTGCATTTATTGACAACATTAAAAAAATCAGTACTGAAATTTGAGAGTATAGAAGAAGAACAATTGATTTATCAAGAAATAGGAATTCAATTTTTAAGAAAAGATGATTACAAGAACGCTGAAATATATCTTTCAAGATCAATAGAATTAGAGCAGAAAATCAATCGAAGGGCGGGTATTAAAAAAGAAATTACCGGAAGGCTATATTCATACTTGTGCTCATTATGGATTGCGAAAAAAGAATATGACAAAGCACTAAAGCATTATAAGAAAGAACTAAATTACCTACTTAGAAGTGAAAATAATGAAGAAAATAACTTGTTGCTTGTATATAACAATTTAGGGTACGTATATTCCGATTTATATGACAACAGTTCACGTAAAATTCACTCATCAAAAGCTGAAATGAACTACGAAAAATCTTTATCGATAAGAAATAAGATTTTCGGAAAGTACCATCCATCTACAGCCATTATTTATAACAATTTAGGCCTTTTGTATTCTAAAACAAGAGAATTTCAAAAATCTGAAAAATTTCATACCGATTCTCTTGAGATTAGACAAAGAATTTTCGGGAATAATTCCCCTACTGATATTTCGTACAACAATTTAAGTCTATTCTTTTTAAAGAAAGGCGATGTTCAATCAGCTATCAATTTTGGAGAAAAAGCATTATCTATCAGAATAAAAGAACTTGGAATGTATAATTCAAAAACAGGAACAAGTTTCAATAACTTGGCCTGGTATTATTATGAATTACAAGAGTATGATAAGTCCTTAAAGTATGTGAAAAATGCAATTAGAATTAGAAAAAAAATATTTGGGTCCTTTGATTTTGATGTTGCAGAAAGTTATATTCTTCTTTCTGCTATTTATTCAGACCTAGATAATTACACAGCAGCTATAACTTATCAAGCAAAAGCAATAAGAATTCAATTAAAACAACTAGGCCCAAACAATTCTAAAATTGGATTAAGCTATACTAACCTAGGTTCTTTACATGAATCTAATGGCCATATTAAAAATGCAATAACCAATTACAAAAAGGCACTTAAAATAGAATTATTGAATAAAGGAATCAATAATAGTGAAACAGGTTCAACATTTTTTACAATTGCAAATTTGTATCTGGCCACTAAAGATTACAAAAAAGCTTTGGATTTCTTTAAAAAAGGATTTCAAAGTAATAAAGATTCAGGCGGTTTCCCTTTTAGAATTGGTATTTGTTACGAGAATTTAAATCAACTAAAAGAAGCAATTCAATATTATTGTCTTAGCGCAGAACTAAGAAAAAAATCATTAGGTGTTGATGATGATGCTACACAAGCTGCAATTCTTGAAGCTTATAGATTAGCTGAAGAATCTAATAATTTGATGTTGTTACCGGAATGGATGAAAGAAATTACCAATGACCTCTAACCACCTCCTCCTTTACCGCCTAGCAGAACTCATGCTCGAACATGAGCAGCACATACTGCCTGTTGATTTACTTTTCGATGATGAAAAAATTGGAGATCTTGTGAAGAGCATTCAAATAGACTCTCCATTCCAGCAAATGCTTTTTGAAGGTGTGTTAACCGAATCTGTTCGCGAAGAAAAACTGTATGTCAGTTTTACGGTTGAAGGGTATTTTCATTATGTGCTGGGGGAGGTGATATACAACAAAACTCAGGGAAAGGGAGCTGATGAATTAAAGCAGATAGTAGAGGAAAACAAATTGAATAGTGCTAAAGAAGGTGTTGAGCAATGTTTGATTAGGGATGTGCAAAAGGATGATTTAACAAGGTTGATTTGGCTGATAGATCATTTAGAACATTCTCTTGAATTATGTAGAGTCCCCCTAGCTTATACTTTTATTAAAAAGTATAATGAATCTTATCATGAGGATATCTCAATTATTTCTCAAGGACTTAACTCTATACTCAAAGATTTATTTCAGCAACCAGGTAGAAATGACTTTGAAATTTTAGATAACACAATTGAATATTTAGAATTAAATCAAAAACATCATTTAATTAGCCTCATTAACATAGGATTTAACCAATTTATTAAACCCAGTAATTTATTTGAATCAATTCGATTTGCGAAGTCAATTAATTACATTCAACCTGACTTGAGATTTGAGCAACTTAATATGTTATATGAAAGTACGATAAACTTTCACGAAGATGATGAGTTAGCTTACTTGTTTTATATCCTAGCTCAGTTGTATCTGAATATAGCGGAATATGATATGGCTATAAAAAGTATTAGGAGAGCCTTAAAACTTATACGTAATATTTATGGTGAGCAACATATATCCTATAGCGCATGTTACCATTATTTAGGGGACATTTGGAGAGAAAAAGGAGAATATGACAAGGCAATTGATAATTACTATCGCTCATTAAATTTTAAATTGAATTCAAATCTAAATTTTGATCAATCAATTGGAGAAACGTACAATAATATCGGGTTAACTTTAATTGATAAAAGTGAATATGACCAAGCAATACAGATATTAGAAACATCATTGCAGATTCATATAGAATATTGTGGCAAAACGCACTCTTCAACAGCCACTGTTTATAGTAATTTAGGATTGGCATACAATGAGAAAGGTGAAAGTTCTAAAGCAATTTTCTATTACGAGAAAGTTTTAGCTATTGATTTAATGGTCCATGGCTTGACCCACCCTTTGACAGGAATTATCTATAATAATTTAGGATCTGTATGGAATTCTATTAAAAGATATGATGATGCAATAACGTATTATGAAAAATCATTATTGATTTCAATTGAAACAGATGGAGTAGACCATCCTTCTACGGCTGTAGTATATGACAATTTGGGAACAACATGGTACTGTAAAACAAATTATTTGGAGGCTCGTGTGTTCTATGAAAAAGCATTTAATATAAGATTAAATAGGTATGGTGATCAGCATGTTTCAACAGCCAAATCATTCAATAACTTGGGGAATATTTTAAGTGCTGAGGGTAAAAAACAAGATGCATTAGAATTATATCAAAAAGCACATCAAATTTTTAAAAATAAATTAGGCGAAACTCATCAGTATACGGTTCTTGTGAATCAAAAAATAAATGATTTAAATGACCTCTAATCACCTTCTTTTATATCGCCTAGCAGAACTCATGCTCGAACATGAGCAGCACATACTGCCTGTTGATTTTCTTTTTGATGATGAACAAATTGGAGATTTTGTGAAAAGCATTCAAATAGATTCTCCCTACCAGCAAATGCTTTTAGAAGGTGTGTTAACAGAATCGGTTCGCGAAGAAAAACTATATGTCAGTTTTACGGTGGAAGGTTATTTTCATTATGTGCTGGGGGAGGTGATATACAACAAAACTCAGGGAAAGGGAGCTGAAGCATTAAAGAAGATAGTAGATAATAACAAATTGAATGGAGCTAAAGAAGGTGTTGAGCAGTGTTTGATACGTGATGTTCAAAAGGATGATTTGACCAGATTGATTTGGATGATTGATCAAAATGAAAGTACTTTAAATTGTTCTATTGTTCCACTGGTAAACTTATTTATAATCGGGCCTGATCAAAAAGTTAAACAAGCAAATGTTTCTCTACATTATCAAGACCATACATGGTTAACACTTCAAAAGATATTAGTTCATCAAACGAAGAACGATATAAAGGCTCTGATTAAATCAATTGGCATATTGAGGACGTACAAGAAGTATAAGGTACTTGAATCCATTTTTTTGGGAATAAATGACTTGATAACACCAGATACTTTAAACAAAACTCTCCTTTGTATAGAAGCTGTGGATTACCTTGATGTTGCCTTGAGAAAAGAAAAATTACTAGGGTTACTTGAAAAATGTCTTGATTTTCCCCGAAGTGAAAAGGTGTTGTTTCTTTTGATACGAATTTCTGAGAGCTTTTTTTCAATATCGGAATTTAATTTGTCAAAAAAATGTTTAGATCTAATTCTAAAATTTGCAAAAAAGGATGTTATTGTAAAAGATCAAATCCGCATAACTGCATATAGTGATTATGCAATTATTTACGATAGGTTAGGAGAACACTCGAAAGCAATAAAGTATCAACAAAAAGCACTTCGGTTAAGCCAAGAAAATTATGGATTTCTCCATTCATACACATCATTATACTTTAGAAATTTAGGATCAATTTATTCACATGCAAAAAAATGGAAGAAATCCATTGAGAACTACAGAAAATCGATCGAAATTGATAGTGTCTTATCTGGTGAATATGATGAAAACATAGCTCATTCATTTATTGGTCTAGCGGTTGTATATAAGAATTTAGAGGATTTTAATTTAGCAATTGAATCAGCTGAAGTTGGCTTAAAAATCTATAAAGCAATTTACGGGGAAAGGCATACAGCAACTGGTACCGCGATGAATAATTTAGGATTGATTTATTATTCAATGAGTAACTATGATAGAGCATCTTATTTTATTGAAGCAGCACATCAGAATACGTTAGATAATCATGGTTTTTATAGCCATGTTTCAGCCTTGAGTTTTAATAATCTTGGTGCTATTAAATCTGCAATGGGCAAATTTGATGAGGCGCTTACAAACTTTATTCAATCAAGGAATATAAGGGTAAAAATCTTTGGTCAAAACCATTCATCTTTGGCGCACGTAAGTTATTATATTGGAGAAGTTTATGCAAAGAGAAATGAGTATTTGAATGCAGTTAAATCAACTAAAAAGGCTTTAAAAATCTACTCATTAAATGGAGATATTATTTTTCAAATTAAATGTCACATCCTTCTTGGACAGTATTTTAGCCAATTAAACGATTTAAAGAATGCTTTGACGAATTACAAAAAAGCATTGAAATATTGTAAGGGAGAATTTGGAGAAAATCATCCTAGAACACTTTCGATTACAACAACAATCTCATCTATAAAAATTAAATAAGCTATCTCCTCTTTTTATCGCCTTGATGAATTCATGTTCCAGCACACACTTCATTTAAAAACATTTTAATTTCATTACGAATCATAATTACTACAAAATGAATATTCAGGTTATTTTCAGACTTACACTCTTATTTTCAATTCTTCTAGCTTGCCAAGCACCTCAATTAAAAGATAAAAAGGAGAGGTCACGGGGTACAACGAAAATTTCAAACCAACCTGCTGCCAAACCGCCAGGTGCAGTTCGAAAGATTGATCCTGATAAAGGCATGTCCAATCCAGTTATGTTATCTGCAGCGGGTGGTGCAGATATCGGACGCTTGTTCAATGCGTATTACCGTGTGGGTCAGCAAAATAATATGTATCCATTTCTAGATAGCCAGACGAAAAAGAAATTCTCGAAAGAGAAAATCCTTCAATTATTGACTAAACTCGATTTTGGATATGACATCAGGTTGAGTGGCGCAACCAATAATAACCCGAATTATGTACTGACCTATACTTGTCAGATAGCACAAACTAAAGTGATCAAACAACTCAAAGTGGTTGTAGAAAACGATACAGCCAGAATTATACCGAGCAATCTTTTACAAGGTAAAATATTCCAGTAGATAGAAATTTAAAGCAGTTAAAACCAATCTAGGTCAATCTCATCTAGGTCAACTGTCGGGAAACCAAATTGATCAATTAGCTCACTCATCAAGAAGCGTTTACCTTCTGGATTTAAGAAGAGCCTTAAGGCTTGGTCTAGCACTGCCATCTCGTTTTGAATTTTTGTTTCGATGGATGCAGCAATTTTAATAGGTGTTAGAAAATGCCCTGAGGCAGCTAATATGGATTCTCTCTGAGACCTGAATTGATATGTGATCAAACGCGTAGAAAGAAGCATTTGAAAATGACTTGCACAGGAAAAATATGATGAGTTGTGCGCATCGACATAATTGGCTATTGGCAGTCCAAACGCCTTCACCAACAAACTTTCAACTTTATCAAATAGCTGGCGGTCTTCCAAAATTAGATCACCATTTTCGAATGCAAGAAAATCAGTACAGTTCAGCTCTAGAGCGGCTAAAGCTGATTTGAATCTCAATAAGCGATAGTAACGCGGTGGATTATCTTTTAGTTCTGTTGCATCAAACGGAATAGACCCAACTAGAAGTGTTTTTAACGAAAAGTATTCATCGATGAGAATAGAAGCCGGGTCAATTTGTACAGCCATAAAGATTGAATTTTGCAAAAGATCAAATATAGAAACTTACTTTGCAAACATCCCATTTACAACATCCATTACCTCAAAAAATCATAGGTCTTAAAATGCTGAATGCGCAGTGCGATGCCAAATTCATGAGGAAGGTCTTGCGTACCGCCTATGTAAGTACGGTGGTAGGCTTCCACTTTGGTTACCCATGCTTTGGCGCGTTTGGAACCCCCACTTTCAACATGATATAAACCGAGGCCATAACGAACAGAAAATTGACCCTGATTGCTGTTGCGAATATCATTCAGGCTGTAGCGGTATTCAGGTGTTACAAAGCATTCGAGTAACTCGGCTTTGCATTTGGCGCCATGTTTTCTTTGATTGATTTTGATGAGGTTTTTGCGGAGCTGAAGCCCTGTAAAAAGTCCTTCAAAAGTTGGGTCAAGTCCTGTTGAAGATGGCGCAGCAAGTGTAATTCCAATTTCAGGTACGGCATATTTTCCAAATTGCCGACACAAACCAAGTTGTAGGAATGGAGTAGTGGAGGCTAAATTCTGTTGTTTTGCTTCTGGACAAAGGTTGTACATGCCAAGTACACCAATATTTTTCTTTGTACGAACGTAGTATTGTGCCTTGCTTTGGTATATGAAACCAAGAAAGATGAATGTGCAGATGACGGTTTTCATATGGACTTATTTACTTGTTTGAATAATGGACTTTATGGTAAAGTTCTCTGGCCCAACAAAAGCTGTATGGTAGTATTGTGCTTTCGGTTTGTTTTGATCTTGGTAGCCTGAAATACTAATGGTTTTTAAATTCAGCGCATTTTTAGATGTGATGGTTTCAGTCATGTAAATTTCAAATTGAGGTTCAGAAAAAACTCTGAAGCAATTAGAAATCGTTTTCCCTTTTAATAGATCGTCTAGAAAAGATTCACCGTATATATTTGTAGCGAAATAAGCGCCAGCTCCGGCTATGAAAAAAGGTAAAGAGGTATCGCATACACGTTTGGTAGCCTCCTGAATGCCGATATCATCTGGGTCGCCAGCAGAACTGCCTGCTGATCCGCAAGCGTTCAGGTAAATTACAAGTGGTTTGTACTGGAATTTGAGGCCATCTACAATTTCTTGAGCACTTATATTTTCATTGATACACAAACCACCAAAGCCGCCATCTAATCCGCCGTTGCCATAACCGTGTCCGGTATAGATGAAGAAAGAACATGTTTTAGCTCTAGCTTTGATGTTGTTCCAATTGGCGTTAGGGTAGAAATATTTATAGACTGCAATACCTTTCTCCTTTAAAGTTAAGGCAATGGATTCCATTCTATATTTGGAACGGCAGGATGCATCAAAACCCACGATGAGTACTGCCGTTTTTTGCGTAGAGCTGTTCTGAGTGTTTGTTTGTTCAGCAAATGTGATGAGCGAGAACACTAAAGACAAGAAGAGGCTATATATTTTCATTTTATTTACTTGTTTGATTGATGGATTGAAGGGTATAGTTCAAAGGCCCAACGAATGCTGTGCCGTAGCTTCGTACCTTTGGATTTTCACTGTCAGTATTACCTGCAATCCCGATGTAGTTCAAGTTGAGTGCATTTGAGGAAGCGATAGCTTTGTATTTAAAGATGTCTTCCCAGGGTTCAGCATAATTTTTAAAACCGGCACTAAGACTTGAGCCTTTCAAGAAGTCTTCTAGAAAACCGGTAATCATGCCGCTTGTTGCAAAATAACCTCCGGCACCAACCATGAAAAAGGGGAGGGCAGTGTCCGAAACTCTTTTAGTTGCCTCAATAATGCCAATGTCATCTGGGTCGTCAGCTGAGGTACCGTGCGAACCACAGGCGTTGAGGTAAATGATCAATGGTTTGTATTGGAAATCGATGCCGTCTACGATATCTTGAGCCATTACAAAATCATTGACGTAAAGACCTCCAAACTCGCCATCCAGGCCGCCATTGCCAAAGCCGTGGCCGGTGTAAATGAAAAAAGAGCAGTTATTAGCTTTGGCCTTGATGTCTGCCCAACGCGCATTTGGATAGTAGAATTTGTAAACAAAAATTCCGTTTTTCTGGAATATTGTCGCCAACGAATTGAGATGCTCTACCGCGTGGCTTTGGGCATCATTGCCCACAATAAGGATAGCCGTTTTTTGGTTAGGTAAAGGTGTTTTTTGGGCAAAAACAAAGGTTAAAAACAGGAAAGACATGGAGAGACAGCGTAGTTTCATCTTGCTTGATTTTAGGGTTCCGTAAAAAGTCAAGGTACAGCTGTTTCATGTCTCGTTTTAGACAAGAATCTAATTTTTTAAATTGGTTACACTCTGTTGCTTGTTTTCTCAAGCCCCTCTCCCAAAACCAATTGCTTTTGCTGTTTTTGCCACCATGCTGCGTTCTTCATCGCAGAACTTTTCAATTTCAGAAAGCGTGGGGTAGGTGCCAGTGAGTACTTGGTTGATTTCGCATTTGCGAGAAATATTGTCTATTTGGCCGCCAGTGAGGCTGAGTTCTGCCAATGATATGCAGTCTTGTTCGCTTAAAAACGGCAGTTTGCTTTGCCAGATGGTTTGTCTTTGTAGTTGGTCTGGCGCCCCGATTTTGATCTTGAAGAGGAAGCGTCTGTCATATGCGGGGTCGAGGTTTTTGGTCAGGTTGGTGGTGGCAATCAGGATGCCGTCAAAATTTTCAAACTCGTCGAGTAGGAGGTTTTGAATGGCATTTTCTGTATTGCTTGTATTGCTTTTGTCGCTGGCAGTTCTTTTGGACAGCACGGCGTCGGCTTCGTTGAAAAACAAGATGGGTGTTTTTTCTTGTGTTTGCGCATAGGCTTTGTAGTCGTCAAAGATTTTCTTGACTAATTTCTCACTTTCGCCAAACCACATAGATTTTGTTTTGGAAATATCTATTTTCATGATTTGTCGTCCTGTTTGTCTTGCCATTTGCAATACCAATTCTGTTTTGCCGGTTCCTGGGTCACCAAAGAGCAATATAGTCATGCCAGTGGAGAGGTTTTTGGCTTTGAGACGTTCGGAAATATCGGTGTAGGCGGTATGGTCAAGAGCAGCGCGCATTTTTTCAATTTGTAAGAGCTCTTGATCGTTGTAGAAGAGTGGCTTTTCAGCAATAGTTTCTGGCAAAATGACATCGCTTCTTTTGCTGCTTTTATGAGGCATCATGACACCATCTTCTTCTAATAGTGTTTTGGTTTTATCTGAAATCAGGTAGTCGACATCATTAAAGAAACGAGCTTCTTTGGTTTCGATGAGTCCGTTTTTAATGAGCGGATTTTGCTGGTAGTAGACGTCTTGCAAATATTTTGCTCTGTCTGCATTTCTTTTAATGATGGTCTTGAGTACCCGGTCGGCGTCTACGCGCTTACTGCCAATGATGGTGAGCCAAGTAACGTAGACGAGCATGGCTAAATCAATCGGAGAGAGCCCCAGGGCATGAATGGTTTTGAAAATTTGATATTTTTTATGTTGCTTGGCAAGCGTTTCTAATTCAGTGAAAAGTTCTTCTGCGCTAAGCTCGTCATCGATGCAACTCACAATTTGGTCGTGCATCATTTCGAGTGCGTCGATGAGGGTGCCTTGATACTTTTTTTTAAGGGTAGGGCAGGGTTTGTTTTTGACAATGGCCTCGCAAACCTCTGCTGCAACCGCATAACTTTTGAAAAAGGGAATATCTGACATTCTTTTACTTGGCCCTTTGCGGATCAGGATGCCGTTTTGCACAAAGCCATCGAGATGAACAAGGTGAGGTAAAATCTCAAAAGAATCGGCATCAAAGAAGCGACATAAGTCATTGAACTCCACTTCTCGACCATTGAAAAACAAGGATAAAATAACAGCAAAGAAGAAGGCTTCTTCGTTTGTTGAGCCCAAGTATTGCGCTAGCAGAGTTGTATCTGTATCTAGTGTTTCGAGAAGGTCAGAACCAATACTTTCTCCTTTTGCACCTTGACTGATGCGACGAATGCTCTCTAGAATTGGGTTTTGGATGAGTGCTGGCATAGGAGAGTTGTTGTTTGATTGGACTTCGTTAATGCTTAATTCGTAGTTTGGTTACAGAAAAAAATAAGAAATTTTGATTTTTGTTGTAACCAATACAATCTTATATGTTTATTCAAGCTCGTTTCCTTTTTATATATTCGTAAACATTCCATTTGAAACATGGCAAAAACAGATCTGAAAGCAGAGGTAGTTCAAATGATTCAAGGCTTCTATTTAGCCAATCGCTTCAATCAACATCTTGATTCGCCTGCAGCACGCTATGTACACTCTATTACGTTGTTACTGCAAAAAGAACCTACTGACAAAAAGCTGCTGTTTTATCAAAAGTTGAGTGAGTTACTTGGCTCAAAGTACTTTCCGCTGTTGAAGGTTGAGTCTGTACTTTTACTCTACAACAAATGGCGCCGGCATCCTGTTATTTTCGATGAAATGAAGTTGCTGCAAGCAAAGGTCAAAACGAAGCTTGATTCACCTGAATTTTGGAAGCGCTTTTTTCTGCATAATGCTTCAGATAAAGCTGCCCCCGACTTTCAAAAAGCACGCATTCAGTTATTGATTTGCGTGCTCAATGAGGTCAAACTAACGACAGACCAGCTCGAAAAATACGGCATTGTGTTTGAGGCTTTGCTCAAGCTCAATGTTCAGACTCAACACCACGCAGCGCTTAGTACCTATTTGAAAAAAGAGCCGACACACGTATTTCATACGATGATGCACGTTATCAAAAGATCAATTGCTTTAAATGTGGCACCTTTTGATGTTTCTGTTATCATTTCACGCCATTTTTTTCAATTGGATTCAAACATGGCTTGGTTCGATGGCGCGGCAGGTTTTTTTCAAGTCCTGGAAGACAAGCTCCCTTCAAATTACCTGACCCTTCTGTTGAGACGCTTCGTCGGGAAAATCATGGTGGTGTATCAGGCCAATTCTACACTTTTTGACGCTTTGCCAACCTATGACGAACAAGCTTTAAATGAAAATAGCTTGCTTCAGGCCTTATTTGCCAACTTCATGGTTTCAGGGTCGTTGGTTAGAAATTATTTTAGAAATTCTTTAAGCGAAATTGAGTTTGAATGGTTTGTAGCTGAGTTAAAAGGCACTTCGTTTTTGAATTCGAGTACTTTGCCGTTAACACTTACCAAAAAAGCAGCGCATCAATTTAGAATTTTACCTTATGAATTCGATTTGAGCGTTACCAAAAGTCTTGTATTTTCAGGAATTGAAACACAAATTAACGATTACAATTTTGCCTATACCGTTGCTGCCGCCTTGCGCGACGATTTAAACCTAGATTTCTGGGTGCAAACAATGGTTTTTTTACACAAAAAAGGTCTTGAGGCTAACCATGTGATGGAAATGATGGATTTCATCCAACATAAAATATTTGTGGAGCAAGAAGAGATTGATTTCAAGAAAAGGTCACTAGGGCGCTTGGTAAACGAAATGCAAGCTTGGCATGCAGAACTCAGACAAACGTCAGTGTTCAATAAAGATCATCCTTATAATACTTTGGCAAAAGCTGAGATCCCTCATTTTCACATGGAAGTTGCCCAACAAAAATTTGTAATCAAACAATTGCTTAAAGCAATTGATTTGTTTCACGAAGGGCGCTTGCTCTCTCATTGCGTTTTTAGTTATCGATCGAGATGTTTTCGGGGTGAATCTTTTATTTTTTCGCTGCGCCGTTTAGAAGAAGATGAGCAAGAAGCTCCGCTTATTACAATTGAAATTGTAAATGGTGAAGTATTTCAAGCAAGAGGGAAATTTAATAGGAATCCTACCCCTGAGGAACAGCGTATTATTCGCGTTTGGGCTGTTGCCAATCAATTGAACTATTAATTTTTTCTGTTTGAATTGTAACCAATTTAATTTCTTGCGTTATGCCAGCGCATTCTAACAATTTGAAGCTTACTATCCATGAATATAAAAGACCAACCTAGCCAAGAAAACTCAGCTTCAACTCCTTTATTTTCTATTGTTACTGCTCAACTAGATCAAATGAATAATTCTGCGGAGCAAGTCCAATTATTCAAAACAGGTTTACCAGGTTTTGACGAAAAATTTGGAGGCTTAGGTTATGGAGAGTTGATTGTAGTTGGTGGGCGCCCGGGCATGGGTAAAACGCAACTATTGGTGCAACTTACGCTTGAACTCTCCAAAACAATACCAGTATTATTCTTTTCTTACGATTTATCTCAATTTCATTTGACGCAGCGTTTTATGTCTGCTGTTTCAGCACTTTCTGTCAATCAAATTATTTATGGTCAATTAAGCGCCGAACAACGCTCAAAATTAAGCCAAGATGCGCTGCAGCTGAGCGCACACCAAATTCTACTCAACGAGACTGCGCATTCTTCCATGGAAGAATTCAAAGCATTGTGCAAACAGCATGTAGAAGCAGATAAGGTTAAAGTTGTTATCATTGATTATCTCCAACTTTTATCGGAACGCAAAATACGCCAGAACCGTGATGCAGAGCTTTCTTTTATAACCAGGGAACTTAAGAACCTTGCAAAAGACCTTCAAATTTGTATAGTGGCCAGCAGCCAGTTGAGTCGTTCGCTTGAAATGCGCGGTGGCGACCGCAAACCCTTTATGTCCGACCTCAGAGAATCTGGTGCCATTGAGCAAAATGCCGATAAAGTGCTGTTTATTTACAGGCCAGAGTACTACGGCTTCATGCAAGACGAATACGGCAATTCAACACAAGGGTTGGTAGAATTAATTGTCGCCAAAAATCGAACGGGCCATCTAGGCTCCGTTTATTTTAAACGGAATGCAACACTGAGTGCCTATGAACCCTACGACGAACCCCATCATCAATTTAACTTTTCACCAAACCGACTCGACGAATTAAAAGAAAATACAGATCCGTCGCCACCATTTTAAGATCAAACCAGAGCCGTTGCAGTAAACATTATGAGGACTTTTTGTCTTTGCGGTTGTGTTCCTGCAATCCATTCTAAAGTGCGCGCAGTTCGCTAATTATTGTCAAGTTCACTGCGTTCACTTCCCAATAATTACGTTAAAAAAGAAGATAATGAACAACGGCTCTTTTGGTCCTATTTCTCACAATAATTTATCAGCAGTTCGAACCGCCTTCGAACTCAGTCAATTTTTTAGGCTGCCCATAGCCGAATTAGAGGCGTTGATCAATTCGCCAACCTATCAGCATTTCACCCTTGAAAAGAAAAAAGGAGGGCAGCGACATATTCAAGCGCCGCTTGGTCATCTCAAAAGTATTCAGCGCAAACTCAATGCTTCTTTGCAAGTAAAATACCATTCGCTCAAGCCAGCTTATGTTCACGGTTTTGTCATCAATCCGAATATGGACACAAAGCAGTGTCATATCGCACTCAACGCAAACCATCATGTCGGTAAAAAGGTACTCCTCAACTTAGATTTAAAAGATTTTTTTAGTTCGATATCGGCCAGTAGGGTAAAGGTGCTTTTTAGCGCTGAGCATTTTAAGTTCACCGATGAAATCGCCACGGCGCTAGCCCTGCTTTGCACCTACAGAGGGCACTTGCCAACGGGCTCGCCATGTTCACCGGTCCTTTCCAATTTTATTTGCCTGGACTTAGATGCTTCCATACAGCAATTTTGCAGCAGTCGGGGTTTGACCTATTCACGCTATGCCGATGACCTCACTTTTTCTTCCGATCAATTCATAGCACCCACAACAATTGCCGAACTCAAGAAATTAATTGTTGCGCATGACTTTCAAATCAACGAAAAAAAGTTCCGCTTGCGCGCGGCAAATCGCAGGCAAGTGGTAACGGGCCTTACGGTCAATGGTCAAGTAAATGTAGACAGACGTTTTTTGAAAAAAACACGCGCCATGCTGCACGACCTCAAGTGCAATGGCCTAAATGCAGCTGCACAAAAACACTTTTCGGCCTCAACGTTGGAGGCTTTTCAAAAACACTTATTTTTAAGCCGTTTAAAGGGGTATACCGATTTTACTGGTCAGGTGAGGGGCAAACAAGATCCAACATACTTAAAGATGCATCAAACCTTCCAGC
>JAIXXP010000001.1 GCA_027490665.1 Cryomorphaceae bacterium
AAAGGTGCCTTCGCTACCTGTAAAACCTTGTACAATTACTTTGGAGTTTTTATTTACCAATACACTCATAATATCTTGTTTTTTTGCGTGTCAAAAATAAGCATTTATTTGGCATCAATGACCTTCATTTTAAAATAGAGGATTTTATCTTTGCCAATTTTGTCGGTACCACCCTGACCATAACCTAGTTGCGGTGGAACAATGCAGCGCAATTGGCTTCCGACAGGAAGGCTATAAAGGGCCTCTTGCCAACCTTTGATGAGGCCATTGAGCGGTAAGCCGATCGCTTGGTCTTGCATTTCAATAATTTTGCCTGATAGCAATTTGAGGGTATAGCTCACCCAAACGCTGTCTTGAATTTGGATAGGTCGGCCAGAACCAAGGGAATCAATTTTTAAATAGAGCCCGCTACCGGAGGGTTTGAGGTTTAATTTGTATTTTTTGTTGTAGGCCTGGATCTTCGTTTCAAATTCAGATAATTCGGTTTTTGAATACCCACAGGCGCTTAGTAAACCAATAAGCAAGAGCATTGAAAAAAATGGTCTCATATCTTTTCCAAAACAGCTAAGTAATTTTCTTCAATAGTGTAAGCACGTCGGCATTTGAATCCGCAGGAGGTGGCGTGTTCGTGAAGGGTGTCGTAGTCTACATACAACCATTCGAATTCGGGCCCGCTGATTTTTTTGTATTGCATTTGGAACTTGAAGTTGCCGTAGTAAGCCGAGTTTAAATCGAGCCAGTAACCGCCGTCTTCATCTTCATAGAGGTATTTAACATCTGTGGAATCTGCAATAAAGCGTCCGCCGGGTAAGAGCAGCTGATGGATTTTTTTGAGAAATGCTGTGAGGTTTGCTAAGTTTTTTGCCAAACCTATGCCGTTCATAAGAGATAAAATGGTGTCGTACTGTGCTTGATTTGGAAGTGCATAGAAATCCACTTTTTGAGCACTGATGCCATTTTGGGACATATATGCAACAGCGCCGGCAGAAACATCGATAGCACTTACTTTGTGCCCGCGGTCTTGTAAGGCGATGGCATGTACACCTGCACCTGCACCGATGTCTAATACGTGTCCACGGCAAAGATCTAGAGCAGTCAATTCAAGCTCAGGCATTTCAGCTTCGTTGCGGAAAAGTACTTCTATTGGAATGATGTCGTCGTCGCAGAGATCTGAACTGACAATGATGTCGAAAGGTTTTTTGAATTGCGCGTAATCTAAGATGGCTTGGCCAATTGGATCACTTATTTCTGAGTTGGTCTTAGTATTCATATTCGCTGTAATCATTGAGGTCGTCGTCGGCGTAGTCGTCGTCGTAATCTTGGAAGCCAAATTCGTCTTCGTCTTCGTTAGAGTCGGTATCGGCAATTTGGTTTTCAGGACCAAATAAATTTTCGTCTAGCATTGATTTGGTGCTTTCTTGTGGAGAATTTCCAATGGCAAGCGCCATTATTGGGACTTCAGGAGAATCCTTTTCATAGGCGATCAGTTCAATTAAGAAGATCCACATGCGCATGAAGTCATAGACTAAAATAAAGCGTTGGTCTGGCTCCGATAAGAAATCTTGAATGCGCGCTTGTTTCATGACCGATGCGGGCTCGTCGATAGCGTCGTCGTCGTAGGACATATCGAGTAAGGAGAGTTCATGGCCTTTGTCCCAGCTGTCGTTGGAGACATAAAAACTAGCCATTTGGTCGCCTTTAAACCCAAAAGCAGACATGATGGCGTTGTAAAAGGTTTCAAAATCAGCTTCGTTCGAAATGATGATATCTCTAAAGACCTCCTCATTTTTGTCGCTGTCGAGTAATACGCGAAATTTTAAACCGGGCATGTGTAGGGATTTGCGATAAAGATAAGGATTATTCAGGCTTTTGTGGTGTTACCACAGCTATTAAACCAAGTTCTGCACCAAAACGCAACATTTCTGCGTGTGCTTCTGTGTAGTCGTTGGCGATGTGTCCTTCTAATATAGCATCTTTGATATGTGATTTAATGGTTCCGATTGCCGAACAGGGGCCAATCTGAAAGGTATCCATAATGAGCTGCCCGCTTACAGGAGGCTGAAAATTTCGGACGCGGTCTTTTTCTTCAACGAGTTTGAGTTTTTGAGAAACAAGTTCGAAATTTTGTTTGTAGCGCTTGACCTTGAATTCGTTTTTACTAGTGATGTCTGCATTGCAGAGCAACATGAGGTCTTCGATGTCGTCGCCAGCTTCGTGGAGTAATCTTCTGATTGCAGCGTCGGTAACAGAGCCTTTCACCAGTGCTATAGGCCGCAAGTGGAGCTTGACCAATTTCTGAACATACTTCATTTGGTGGTCGAGCGGAAGGCGCAAGCGTTTGAAAAGACGTGGCACCATTTTGGCTCCGAGTTCTTCGTGTCCGTGAAAAGTCCAGCCGACTTCAGGATCGAAGCGCTTGGTTGGTGCTTTAGCGATGTCGTGGAGTATAGCTGCCCAGCGCAACCAAAGATTGTCGGTGTGTTGGGCTAAATTGTCCAGGACTTCAAGGGTGTGAAGGAAATTATCTTTATGCGCTTTGCCGTTGCGGGTTTCAATTCCTTGAAGCGCGATAAGTTCTGAAAAGAAATGTGCCAAGAGCCCAGTGGCTTGCATGAGTTTGAAGCCCCTTGAAGGTTGCTTGGTAAGTATGATTTTGTTGAGTTCGTCGGTGATCCGCTCCTGGGAGAGAATTTGAAGTCGGTCTGCGTTGGCTTTCATGGCCTCTAGACAAGGAGCCGTGATTTGAAAATCGAAGCGCGTAGCAAAGCGAATGGCACGCAGCATTCGAAGTGGATCATCGCTGAAGGTAATATTTGGTTCTAGAGGAGTTCTGATGATGCCATTTTGAAGGTCGGTTTGGCCATTGAACGGATCGATGAGTTGGCCAAGCGTTTCTTGTCTGAGGCTTATGGCCATCGAATTGATGGTGAAGTCTCTGCGGTTTTGGTCGTCTTGAAGGGAGCCTGCAGAAGTGCTGGGCTTGCGAGACTCTGGGCTGTAAGATTCTTTGCGTGCACCAACAAATTCGATGTCGAGGTCTTTGTATTTGAAGTGTGCAGTTCCAAAATTCTTAAAAATGCTGACCTTTTTTACCCTAAGTATTTCTGCTGTGGCTCTAGCCAATTCTGGTCCATCGCCTAAAACTAGGATGTCGATGTCTTTACTAGGGCGGTCCATAAGTAGGTCGCGTACCCAACCGCCAATGACATATACGTCGAGCTTGTGCGCAGTTGCATACTGAGATAAAACCTTAAATACGGGGTGTTTGAGTTGACTTGCGTAAGAAACATCCATGGGGCGCAAAGTTAAGCGTAATCGCTGAATTTTGAACCCAGAAAAATCTAGAAATCGTCGTCTTCGTCTTCGTCGTCGTCGAAATCGTCGTCGTTAGGCCTTTTGTAATTGAGCAAATCGTCGTCGAGGTCGTCTTCGTCGTCTTCAAAAAACCGTGGGTTCTTGCCGCTTTTTTTGTAGGCATCCATTTTTGGTTTTTTGTTGCGATTGTCGTCTTCTAGCTTGCGGTCTTTTTCCTTGGCTTTTTTGCGTGGTTCAGCTTTTGGAAGTACAAACGAAGAAGTAACGCTGCTATCTAGGCTGTCATTGGAGCGCGCTTCTGTTCGCGGAGCCGATGGGTCTGAAGTTCTTGTTGGGCTGGTATTTTCCCTGGGAGGGTAAGCGGGCCTTGGGTTTGGTCGGTTGTCGGTGCGTTGTTCGGCTTCTTTGACCGCCAAAGCACGACCATTAATGACATGCCCGTCTAATGCTTCTATTGCACGTAAGGCTTCCGAGCGATCTGCCATTTCTACAAACGCAAAGCCTCTAGGCTTTCCGGTTTCGCGATCGGTGGCTACGGTGGCTTTTAAAACCGTTCCGTAGTTTTCAAAAAGTTGGCGCAACTCCTGATTGCTGACACCAAAATCAAGTTTTGCAACAAAAATACTTGTCATAATGAAATTTAAACAACACAGATTTAGGTAAATACTTATCGTTCTTGCTCCGAAATTAGAATAAAAATGAAAAACTGCCTACTTTTTGAAAAAAAAATATTCGGTGAATCGCATTAAGTGTTGGCAAGGGCCTTGCTAGAAAAGAATTATATTTGCAATATGCGATTGGTCCGTCAAATTCCACACGAGCATTTTTTAGTCTCGCTTCATCAGTACAATGACAAATATATGCTCAGCATTACACTAGACGACTACGAACAACATTTCAAAGTTCCTGTAAGCAATATTTCTGATATCCAACAACTTGAACAATATCTTAGCCCAGCCTTTTATTCTGCTTGTCTACAAGATTTTATCCGCATGCGCGAACGCTGGCTACAACTATTAAAACCCTTGCAACATGACTAAATCTTTGTTTTCATTTCTTCTTTTGTGTTTCATTGCAGCTTGTTCGTCACCGGCACCAGCAAAGAAAGATTCCACCCCAAAAGTTCCTACAACGCGTTTAGATGGGCTCAAAATTGCCTACTACGCGAACGATAGCGTCAAGAAATACTTCGATTACTTCAAGCGCGAAGAAGCTGCTGCAGAGAAAAATCAGAAGCGCTTTGAGACGGAACTCAAAAAACGCAATAAGGTTTACGAAGATTATATCATTAAAAAAGATCAAGAAGCCCGTTCAGGCTTATTGTCGCAAAACGAAATTGCAATGGTTCAGCAAAAGGCTCAGCAAATGCAAAACGAATTAATGCAATATCAGCAAACCGAAGGCCAACGTATAGAAGAACAAACTATGAAATCTTTAGAGGCCATCAATAAAAAAGTGGAACAGTGGGGTAAAAAATACTGTGAGAAACACCACATTGACCTACTGCTCATCCAAGGGCAAGGAGGCCAAATCAATTACATCAACAAAGAGATGGATGTCACCAAAGCATTTATTAACTTCTTGAATGAAAACCAAAGTCAGATCGAAAAAGAACTTTAATTCAAATGCGTCCCAATCCAAATCTACAAAACGAAAATGTTGCCGAATATTTACTCTATATTTTTCAAATAGAAGCACTTGTTCGGACCATTAACCTCGATATCACCCGCATAGAAAGCGAGCTTTTAGCGCCGGCTTTTCCCGACCCCACTCAACTGCAACATCAACTTTCTTGGTACAAAGAGATTGTTTTGGAAATGAATCAACGCGGTCTTCAAAAAGAAGGGCACCTCGATCAAGTGGAGGAAATTCTACTAGAGTTGATTTATCTGCACAATACCCTGCTCACTATTCTCAACGACGAAAAGTACAAAGGACTCTGCGACCACGCAAGTGAAGCATTACAGGCGTTTAAAACGAAGTCAAACATGGTCAACAGACACGACATCGAAGGGCTCTTACACGCCATGTTCATGAAGTTGCAACTCAAAATGAAAAAACAAGAAATCAGTCCGGAAACCGAAGCTGCTTTTGATTTGTTTCGCATTCAATTGGCTTATCTTTCCAAAAACTACCAGCGCATGAAAGCTGGCGAGCTCAATTTTATACAAAACTAAATTGAGGTCTTAAATGTGTTTGGGAAAGTGCTCCATAACGAGGAGCTGTTTTTCTTTGACATCAATTCCGTACACCAAATGAGTGTTGCCATTGCTTAAAATTAGGCAACTCGCGCCAAGTTTTTGTTGATACGTAGAAACCTGCATGAAAACCTCATGAGTCAGCTTTATTTCAGGGGCTTTGCATTCCACCAACACCTCGGGTTCAAATGCTGCGTTATAAATCACGATATCCCAGCGCCGCGTAAAACCGTCGTACTGAATTTGTTTTTCAACGGCTATTTTTTCAAGTGGATAACCCTGATGCAGGTGCAAGTAGGCGATAAGGTGCTGTCTGACCCATTCTTCTGGCGTCAGGACAATTTGTTTTTTGCGCACTAAGCAATTGACGTAGATACGTCCGGCACGGCTGGATAACTTTAAAGGTGCCTTCGGTAAATTTAAGGGACGCAAAAGAGACATCAGATGCCTGGTAGAATAAGGTGGATGTCTTTGTATTTTAGGTCGAATACCTTTCCTAATACTTCATTGGTCAGTATGCCTCTGAACATATATACACCATTACGGAAACCAGGATGGCTGCGAATGAGGTCAGGAACTCCTCCGCGTTCACCCATTTCCAAGAGCAAAGGAGAAAGTGTGTTAGAAAGCGCAAAAGATGCAGTTCTCGAGACCCTAGAAGCAATATTTGGTACACAATAGTGTGTTACTTCATGCTTTACAAACGTGGGTTCGCTATGGTTGGTGATGCGCGATGTTTCAATGCAACCTCCTTGGTCAATACTAACATCCAGTACTACTGAACCTGGTTTCATTTGAGCGATCATTTCTTCGGTCACTACGCAAGGTGTTCTGCCAATTGTGGAACGCAAGGCACCGATAACGACATCTGCTCTTCTGACGGCTTTGGCCAACACTTTCGGTTGCAGAACGGATGTGTAAACGCGTTGTCCGAGGTCGTTTTGAAGGCGTCTGAGTCTGGACAACGAGTTGTCAAAAATTTTGACAGATGCGCCGAGGCCTAAAGCTGCTCGAGTGGCAAATTCGCCAACGGTTCCGGCACCAAGTACCACGATTTCTGTTGGTTGAACGCCTGCAATACCTCCAAGCATGAGTCCTTTACCTTCTGAAAAAGAGGAGAGGAGTTCGCCTGCAACCAGAACTGATGTTGTTCCAGCGATTTCGCTCATGGTGCGCACTATGGAAAAAACGCCTTCTTCGTCACGGATGTAATCCCAGGCGATGGCTGTTATTTTTTTTGCGCTGAGTTGCTGTAAGATTTCTTTGGGTTGTGTAGCTAGTTGCAGAGCAGAAATAAAAGTTTGATTGCCTGGCATATAGGCAATTTCTTCTTCTGATGGGGGAGCTACCTTTAAAATGATATCTGATTGATATATCGCCTTGCGGTCATAAATAATTTGTGCACCTGCCTCGCTGTATTCGTTGTCAGTAAAATGTGCGCCTTCGCCTGCGTTGCTTTCGAGTAATACCTGATGCCCATTGGCGACCAATAAACTTACTGCCTCTGGGACTAAAGCTACCCTTCTTTCTTGAAAAGAGGTTTCTTTTGGAATGCCAATCAGGAGGTTTCCTTTTTTGCGTCGGACTTCAAGTAAATCCTCTTTAGGTAAGAGTGCACCTTGTTGGATTAACGTTTTGAGCAAATGTGGATCAGTAGTCATAGTGCAGTGTGATTTCTCGACTTAGGTCAGATTCAATACGAATATACAGTCTAAAGTGGGGTTTTGGAAGAATTGTATCGATTTTTTGCGGCCATTCTATAAAAAAATAGGCGCTGGAATCTAGGAGTTCTTCTAATCCTAAGTTAAGGAGTTCGTTTTCATTTTCAATGCGATAGCAGTCTAAGTGATAAATTGAACCCCTCGAAGGACTCTGATATGCTTGAACAATTGCGAATGTGGGTGAGCCTTCAAAATGGGTAATTTGCGCTTCTTGAAGCAATGCGCTCACCAATGTAGTTTTACCGCTGCCCATTTCGGCATCTAGCGCAACTAAACAAGCTTCAGGTAGTAAGGTCCAAATTTCATTGGCTATGGAACGGAGCTCTTCTAGCCTAATGTTCGTCCATGTGCTTATGATTTTAGTCGGCATTGTACGGTAAAACTTGGTGATCAGACCATTGTAAAAGCTCGAGTTTTTGATTGTCAAAGCGGGCAAAAGTTTGGTATTTTATCCAGTCGCCTGTATTGACATAAAGGGCTTGTTGACAAGGTAAAAAAAGCGGTAAATGACGGTGTCCAAAAAGATAATAGTCGTGGTGTTGCTTTTTTTCTATTTGCTGCACGTAGGCATAGAGCCATTCCTCATTAGGGCCGTTGTAAATTGCGTCTTTTTCTCCGTTGTTGGCGCGGCTTCTTCTCGAAAGCAAACTAGCTAACTGTATGCCAAAATTAGGATGTAAACGGGCAAAAAGCCACTGGCAAAGAGTACTTCTAAAGAATTTTTTCAGGGACTTGTATTTGTAATCGCCTGGGCCCAAGCCGTCGCCATGGTGGAGATAAAATTGTTTGCCGGCGTGTTCAAATGTGTATGCATTGCTATGGATGCGCATACCGAGTTCTTTTTCAAAGTAGTCAAACACCCACATATCGTGGTTTCCTTTGAAATAATGTAGCTCGATACCTGCGTCTGTGAGTTCAGCTAATTTGCCTAAAAGGCGCGTATAGCCTTTCGGCACAACTGTTCTGTATTCGTACCAAAAATCAAAGACATCGCCAAGTAAAAAAATGGCTTTGGCTGTAGGACGGATATGATCGAGCCAAGCAATAAATGCTTTTTCTCTAACGGCACTTTTGGCTGCGTTTGGCGCTCCTAGATGTAAATCAGAGGCAAAGTAGAGGTATTTATCATGAAGGCTCATTAAAACCCAAAAATTTGCTGCAGTGTTTGTTCTAGGGCGGCACCTCTCAAGTTTGTTGCAATGACGCGGCCTTCTCTGTCAAGCAAAATGGTAAAAGGAATTGAATTAACGCCGTATTGTTGGGCTACTTTACTTTTCCAGCCACCGAGATCACTTACGTGGTTGGGCCAACTGAGTTGGTCAGCAGCAATTGCGGCCAACCATTTGTCTTTGTTGGAGTCAAGTGAAACGCTCATGACAGTGAAGCCTGCATCTTTATATTTTTGGTAATTCTTGACCACATTTGGGTTTTCTGCCCTGCAGGGCCCGCACCATGAAGCCCAGAAGTCTAGCAATACAACTTGCCCTTGAAGGTCAGATAACTTCATTTTTTTCTTGCCGTCGGTGCGCAATTCTTCAAAATCAGGAACTAATTTGCCTCGGGCAAATGGGTTGGCTGCATCCTTTGCTTGCTTGGTTGCTAAATAATTTTTGTAGAGATTTTGCACAATAGCACTCTGATTGAAGCTTTGGTACAGCGGAACAATCAATTTTTCATAAGATTCAAAATCTTGATCCATCTGGATACTGCTGAGCGGTAAAATGAGCGCAGCTGAGTTGGCATACATGCCGACATAACTTTGTAATGCCGTCTGGAATTGGCTGTATGCCTCGGTCATGTAAGTATTGATTTGAGCTTCTTTACTGGCATCTTGCTTGATGGCATTTAGTGCGGAGTCTGCCTTTGCCCGCCAATTTGAATTCAATACAACATATTCGTGCATTTGTCTGGATTCTTCTGCATTTACAAAATTGCAGAATTGAAGCAAATTGCGGCCGTCGCCAAAGATTTGGATATGCGAAGTGTCACGGATTACCAGGTTGAGGTTGTTTTGACCAACGCGCAAGATATAGTAGTCGGGCCCGGAGAGCGTGCCTTTGAGTTCAAAATTACCTTTTGAACTTATAGGACTAGCGTAATAATTTTTGAAAGTGCTACCAAATTGTTGCGATAGGTATACTGAATCGGCGCCACTCGAAAATATTTGCCCACTCACCTTAAATTGTTGGCCTTGACCCAAACAAAACAAAGGAAAAAGTAAAAAGAGGGTAATGCTTAGTTTCATGTTACTTGAAAATTTGAGCTAGTTTATCCTGTAATTTTTGACCGCGAAGATTTGTGCCGATGATTTTTCCTTCAGGGTTCAGCAGGACGGTATAGGGAATTCCGTCAAATTGATACAATTGAGGGAGTTGTGATTTCCAACCCAATTGTTCGTTGACTTGGTCTGGCCAAGGCATCGCGAAAGTTTTGATACCTTTTAGCCATTCGTTTTTGTCTTCGTCAAGAGACACACTGAAAATGGTAAAACCTTTGTTCTTGTATTTGTTGTATGCCGCAATTACATTTGGCATTTCGCTTTTACAAGGCCCGCACCACGATGCCCAGAAATCGATGAGAACGTATTTCCCTTTGAGTGAACTCAAAGAACGTGCTTTGCCAGAAGGGTCGGGTAGTGTGATTTCTGGAGCAGCCATGCTGCCGTTTGTCATTTGGGTGTATGCAAAGAATGCGTCTTCAATTTGCGCATATTGTGCTTGCATGTTTTCACTTGGTTTTTGCCCTGCATAGTGCTTGGCGTATGCTTGGCTGAGTTTTTCTAAAGTTTGAAGGTGCGCGGAATTCCAATCTTCGAAGCCGGTAGTGGGCAGTAAATTCATGCTGAGCAGAATATTCAATGGGCTACTGAGATCTTGTAGTATGGCAGCTGAACAGAAGTTTTCATACATTGCTTTTGCATTTTGATAGCCAGCATTGATTTGGTCTTGCGAGAGTCCTTGTGTATTTTGTTGCAGGGTTTGTTGGGTATTTTCAAAAATGGTTGTGGCCTTCATGAGTTTAGCGAAGGTTGGTGCCCAACTCACGCCTTTGATGCCCGGTTGAGAACTGAAATTTTGAAGGGTGCAGTTCAAAGAAAGGTTGTCTTTGGGTTGCAGCGGAAGCCAAAGTGTGCTGCCGTTCAAATCGGAGATGCGCAGGTTGTAGATCCCAAGGCCTGGAACATTAGCAGGCAATTCAAAACTGCCGTCTTCGGCAATTTCAGTTTGAGCAACAGAAATGACACCGCGATCGCTAGGCGCTTCTAAAAAGAGCTGCAAACCACCAGCACCTGTAATTTGACCACTAATGAGGAGATTTTCTTCGAGGCCATTTTTTTCAAGCTCACTGCGAGATACCCACCAAATGGCGCCGAGAATGACGAGCAATATGGTTGCTGTTAAACCGATTTGTCGGCGGGTCCAGGCTTGTTTTTTCATTAGGCTTCTAGTTTTTGACGCAAGATTGCATTGGAGGCTTTTGGATCAGCTTTACCTCCAGAAACTTTCATGAGCTGCCCCATAAAGAAGCCAATGAGTTGTTTTTCACCGTTGCGGTAGCGCTCTACCTCGGCTGCATTTTGCGCGATGACTTGTGCGATGAAACCTTCAATAACAGCACTATCTGAACTTTGGATCAGGTTGAGTCTTTCTGCAATTTCTAGTGGCGTTTCTGTGCTTTCAAATAGCGCTGGAAACAACCTTTGTGCAGCGATAGAATTCGATATTTTACCTTGGTCAATAAGTTCAATTAAGGCTGCAATACGTTCGGCTCCGATGGGGAAGGTAGAGATGTCAACTCCTTGCTCATTGAGGTAAGATTTGATATCGCCCATCAGCCAATTGGCTGCAGCTTTGTAGTTTTTGGTAAAACCAATGAGCGCTTCGTAATACAAAGCGAGTCCTTTTTGATCTGTGATGTTGTAGGCGTCGTAGTCGCTAAGGCCATAGGTCTTTGTGTAGCGTTCAAAGAGTGCGTGCGGAAGAGCAGGCATGTCCTTGGATATAGCTGCAATTTGTGCTGCACTGACCGTAATCGGAGGGAGGTCGGGTTCAGGGAAATAGCGGTAATCGTTGGCGGCCTCTTTGGTGCGCATGGAAATTGTGCTGCCTTTTAGCGCATCGAAGGAACGCGTTTCTTGCGTGAGCGCTTCGCCGCTTTCAAGCGCTTCAATTTGACGTGTGATTTCAAATTCGATGGCGCGTTGCACATTGCGAATAGAGTTCATGTTCTTGACCTCTACTTTGGTGCCAAACTCTTTGGCTCCCACAAGGCGTACTGAAACATTGGCATCGCAGCGCATAGAACCTTCTTCCATGTTGCCATCGCAGATATCGAGGTAGCGCAGTAGCTTACGCACCTCTGTGAGGTAGTTGTAGACTTCTGAAGAAGAGCGGAGGTCGGGTTCTGACACAATTTCTAAAAGTGGAGTGCCAGCGCGATTGAGGTCGACGAGCGTGTCGTAAACATCGACGTCGTGTATGCTCTTACCTGCATCTTCTTCCATGTGAATGCGTGTAATACCGATAGACTTCTGAGCGCCATCTTCGGTGCGAATTAGGATTTGCCCGCCTGTACAAATAGGGGTGGTATCTTGGGTAATTTGGTAACCTTTTGGAAGGTCAGGGTAGAAATAGTTTTTGCGAGCGAAGTGCTGTTGCGGTGCAATTTCACAACCGCAGGCAAGCCCGAGTCGAATGGCAAAATCTATAGTTTTGCGGTTCATAACCGGTAGGGTGCCAGGGTGCCCGAGCGTAATTGCGCTAATATTTGTGTTTGGCGCAGATCCGTACGAATTGAGATCCGATGAATAAGCTTTCGTGTGGGTCAGTAATTGCGCATGGACTTCAAGTCCGATGACGACCTCATAGCGATCTCTAAGCGTTTGTTCCATTTGTAGGTTGGTTTAGATGCTAGATATGAGTTCTTTCATGATTTGTGTCATTTTTGGCTCTTGACGACTAGCCACTTCAATGACGTCTTGTACACTTACTTTTTTGATTTTTCCTGGAACACCTAAATCGGTAATAATAGAGATGGCAAAACAAGGAATACTCATGTGGCGAGCTACAATAACCTCTGGTACGGTAGACATCCCAACGGCATCGGCGCCAATAGTGCGTACATATTTGTATTCGGATGGTGTTTCGAGGGTTGGGCCGGTGAGGCCAGCATAACAACCAACAGCAACACGAATACCGAGTTCTTTGGCAATGGCACAAGCTCTATCGATCATTTCTTGGTCATAAGGATCGCTCATGTCTGGGAAGCGCGGACCGAGTTCGTCGATGTTTTTGCCGATAAGCGGGTTGCCCGGGAAAAGATTGATGTGGTCGTTCATGATCATGATTTCACCTACTTCAAAATCTGGGTTTACACCGCCCGATGCGTTGCTCACAAATAGGCGTTCTATGCCTAAAAGTTTCATGACGCGTACCGGAAAGGTAACTTGTTGAAGCGTATATCCTTCGTAATAATGAAAACGACCCTGCATGGCCACCACATTTTTACCTCCAATTCGACCAAAAATCAATTTGCCTGAATGGCTTTCTACGGTTGAAACAGGGAAGTGCGGGATATCTTGATAATTGATTTCGTCGATGATTTCAATTTCTTTCACTAAACCTCCGAGGCCTGTGCCTAATATGATACCAATTGTAGGTTGGACGTTTGTTTTGCTTTGGATGTAGGCGGTACTTTCTTTAATTTGAGACAACATAAGCGCTGATAAATTGATTAAATGCAGTTTGATCCGACCATTCGAGCTCAAAAGTCAGTAAATACCAAGGGTATTTTTGGAGGTCTTTAGGGCTCAACAAAGACTGAATTTTGACCCAATCTTTGGCGGTAGTAACAATTGCGGTGTTTGCTGTTGCAAAGGTATCAAAAAAATGATGAATTTCTTTCAAGTCAATAGCTGTATAGACATGGTGATCTGAATAGGATTTGTGCCTAATTTGCATGTCGGGCGCAAAAGCTTCGTTTAGTTGCTCTGGTAGTGCTATGCCGCTCACGATTAAAACTTCTTGAACGTAAGGAATGATTTTACCTAAAGGTTGAAGTGCTCGATAAGTGTAGCGCGAGAAAAACACCGGAATTGGCCACTTTTGAAATTGTTTGGCATATTGCTCAGTGTCGAAAGAATCAAATTTTGGACATTTGGTAATGACCACTGCATCGGCTCTACTGAGCCCACTCATTGGTTCGCGCAACCTGCCTGCAGGCAGTAGCAAATCTTGGTGCATGGGTTGGTCGAACACAGAAAGAACAATGTTCAGCCCAGCTTTGACATGTCGGTGTTGAAAGGCATCGTCTAGTAAAATAAGCGATGTTGGTTTTTGTGCCCTCAGCTGTTGGATGCCAAAAGCGCGGTTTTCGCAAACGGCAAACTGGGCTTGGTGCTGGTGATTTTGAAACAGCATTAGCGGTTCATCGCCAACTTCTGTTGTGCTAGAATGGGCCGTTATTTCGATGTATCCTTTTGTTTTCCGGCCGTAACCTCTACTCAAAACTTGAACCGAAAAGTGCGCAGAAAGGAGTTCTATGAGATAAGCAACGTGCGGAGATTTGCCTGTACCCCCAACGGCGAGGTTGCCCACGCAAATAGATTTGCCATCGATGGGTTGTGTCTTGAAGAGCTGTAGGTCAAAACAGCGGTTGCGCAACCAAATGACAGCCCCATAAAGGAGCGCAAGAGGGTAGAGCGCTAGGCGGCGCATGTTATTGTACGTGGTAGTCAGAAAATTCTTGTTCGTCTGCAAAGTAGTAAATCCGAACCATTGCGGTGTCGTTTAAGAAGTCAATTTTGCCGACTTCAACACGGTTAATAGTAAGACCTGTACGTTTTTCTAAATCTGCTTTGAGTAGATCTTGGTTTTCCGGCTTGATGAGGTCTATGCGCTCGTAATTGATCGTTTTGCGCGTTTCGTGTTTCATCAGCCATACATTTTCTAAGAGGTAGGTGAGTAATACGACGGTAACATTGATGACTCCAACTTCCGAAATACTGAGTTCGTTGGATGCCAAAGCATTGACCACACTGATGCCAATGATCATAAAGAGATATGTCATTTCTTTGATTTCAATGGCGTCTGTACGATAACGAATGATCCCAAAAATGGCAAAAAGACCTAAACCCATTCCAGTGTCGATGTCCATTTGCATGAGGCCAAAGCACAAGAAAAATGTAATTGTTCCGATGAGGTAATAAGTGAAAAGATAATCTTTGCGTCGTGTTTTAGTGTAGTATAGAACACGGATTAATATGGTCAGGAAGAAAAGATTGATGCCGAGTCGGATGAGCAGCCCGTAAAAATCTTCACTGAACCAAGTAATGCTATTTGGGGTAATGGCTTTTTTAAGTGGAAGTAGGAATAAGAGGTCAGTTAGCATGGTTGATTTTATTTAAAAAGAGGAGCTTCTTTTTGAAGCGATTGAATTTGAGTACTTCTTCACCGTAGATTTCGACACTGCCAATGCAATACTTAGAAAGGCGATAGGGTCTGATCCGTTCTTTTTTCATGAGTTTGTAAAAAGGCGAGTTTCGGTCTAGGGATTCTTGTTTGAGTTCGGCAATGACGAGTTGGGTAAAATCGCGCTTGACCTCCCCCATATGAAAATGGATGTTGAAGTCAAGGGTGAGCCGTTCTTTACTGGTTTTAGAAACGAGCGTGATGCGTTGAAAAGCATTCCACATTGTCGGGACAAGTTGCGCGTCTTCGTTAAGTTGCCTACGCAGAAAGTCGCGTTCTTTTTCGTCCTGAAGCTCGTTGAAATCATTGGTAAGGATGCGGCGTTTGTCGGTTCTTCCTTTGATTTTGTGCTTGATTTCTAAAAAATGGATATTGGATTCGACGTATTTTCTAATGCGCACTTTATAGCGATCGGCTTTGCCATTGTGGTGGTCTCGGAAGAAAGAAAAAGTGGAGTCGTCGAAATAAAGGCTTTCATAGTGAGGGAGCATAGTGCCTTCTACCTTGAGTGCACGGTAGTCGGCAGCTAATATCGGTAGAAAACGCAAAAGGTCGTCTTGGCGAAAGGCAAACTTGGTATCTACGCGGTTCATGAGGTTGACATCGGCCATTTCGCGGAGGTCAATTGGGTCAAACTGCTCGATTGCTATCTTAATATTACTCATCTATGTTTCCAAAAATAACAAATTCTTAGCTGTTTGCTTACATTTGCTTCATGAAGTTCAAAATTCTCTTACTCGGCTCAGGTGAACTCGGAAAAGAGTTCGCTATTGCAGCCAAACGTTATGGTCAAACAGTTATTGCGGTGGATAGCTATGCAGGAGCGCCTGCAATGCAAGTGGCAGATCAGTTTGAGGTCATCGATATGTTAGACGCAGCAGCACTAGATATGGTTGTAGCGAAGCATCAACCAAATATCATTGTCCCTGAAATTGAAGCTATCAGAACCGAAAGATTTTATGACTATGAAGCGCAAGGTATTCAAGTTGTACCGAGTGCCAAAGCTGCTAATTTCACTATGAACCGCAAGGCAATTCGTGATTTAGCCGCACAGGAAGTTGGTGTCCGCACCGCACCTTACCGATATGCTACTTCGCTCGAAGAGTTGAAGCAAGGGGTTGCTTTTTGTGGTTATCCTTGTGTGGTCAAGCCGCTGATGTCCAGTTCTGGAAAAGGACAATCTGTCATCAAGACCGAAACTGATATCGAAACCGCCTGGACCTACGCCATGGAGGGTTCAAGAGGCGACCTCAAAGAGGTAATTGTGGAGGGCTTCATTAATTTTGATTACGAAATCACGCTATTAACCGTCACCCAACAGAACGGCCCAACTTTATTTTGCGCGCCAATTGGCCACCGCCAAGAACGCGGCGACTACCAAGAAAGTTGGCAACCAATGCCCATGAATCCGGACCACTTAGCGGAGGCCCAAGATATGGCTGCACGCGTAACCAAAGAACTTGGTGGCGCCGGAATTTGGGGAGTCGAATTTTTCATCACCCCCGAAGGCGCTTACTTTTCAGAGCTTTCACCGCGCCCTCACGACACCGGTATGGTTACGCTTGCTGGCACGCAAAATCTGAACGAATTTGAACTGCATGCGCGTGCCGTACTCGGCTTGCCTATTTCAGAAATTCGACAAGTGCAGAACGGTGCGAGTGCTGTTGTTTTGGCCACTCAAAATAGCGAATCCGCACCGAATTTTATTGGACTTGATAAAGTGTTACAAGATCCAAATACAGAGGTGCGCATTTTTGGCAAACCAAGTATGCGTCCTTACCGCCGAATGGCAGTGGCTTTGCGCTTTGGAACTGAGTCCGTTGAAGAACTGGTTCAAAAAGCGAAAGTAGATGCGGCAACTATTCAGATTTTGGAATAACTTTTGGAACAGCGAACGCACTTTTCATCTTCAACTATAATTTATTAGAATAAACCATGAGATCATTTTTTTTACTCTTCTTGTTGTTTTGGCTTCCGTTTGCAATGCAAGCCAGCAAACTGACCTATCACTTGTCGATGCCTCAGCCCAATTCGCATTATTTTGCGGTGAAAATTGACGTTCAGGAAAATACGGCTGCTGTACAAGAATTCAAATTACCTGTTTGGACGCCAGGCTCTTATTTAGTTCGTGAATTTTCCAAGAACCTCAATCAAGTGCGCGCCATTGATGCGCAGGGTAAGGAACTTACCGTCAAAAAGAAAGCAAAAAATGCTTGGGAAGTACTGTGTAATGGCGCGGCTACTTACACAGTTTTTTATGAAGTTTATGCCTTTGAGCTGTCGGTTCGAACCCCATTTTTAGACAACACACACGGTTTTGTTGCTGGTGCAGGTGTATTCATGTATACCGAAGAAACGCGCAATCAGCTCGGTGTTCTCAAAATTTACCCACATGCCAGTTTCAAGAAAGTAAGTACGGCTTTGGCGCCTGCCGATTATAAATCGGAACCGGGCTGTCAAACGTTTGTTTTCAAAGACTACGATCAATTAGTAGATAGTCCTATCGAGATTGGAAACCAACAAGAGTTTTCTTTTATGGCAGCCGGAGTGCGACACCGTGTGGCGATGTACGGAGAAGCCAACTACAACATTGCCGAACTTCAGCGCGATATGGCAAAGGTAGTCGAGTCCGCAACAGCAGTTTTTGGGAGCAACCCAAATCAAGATTACCTCTTTATTGTGCACAACGTGACGGACGGCCAAGGTGGCCTTGAACACCTCAATTCTTGTGTACTCAGCGTGAGCCGTTGGTCTTACACCGGCTCTAATTATTTAGGGTTCATCAATTTGGTGGCCCATGAGTATTTCCATTTATGGAATGTCAAGCGCATTCGTCCTATTGAACTAGGTCCATTTAATTACGATCAAGAATGCTATACTTCATTACTTTGGGTCATGGAAGGCATCACATCTTATTACGACGAATTACTGCTTTTGCGTGCCGGATTTTACACCAAAACAGAGTTTATAAGCAAGTTGCAATCGCAAATCAATTATGTTGAAGGAAGTCCTGGCTCGAGAGTACAGCCTGTTGCTCATGCGAGTTTTGATGCCTGGATCAAAGCCTACCGCCCCAACGAAAATTCTAGCAACACGACCATGACATATTACTCGCGCGGAGCAGTTATCGGAGCGGTTTTGGATGCTTATCTCATTCAAAGGTCAAAAGGCAAACAAAGCTTGGATGGTTTCATGCAACTGCTTTATCAGAAATATGCCCTCGACCTCAAACGCGGTTTTTCAGAGACCGAATTCGAACAAGAATTAGCCAATTATTGTGGCGAAGATATGCACGCGTTTTTTAAGCAATATGTAAACGGAACGGCGATCATTCCCTACCAGCAATACTTTGAACCGATGGGGCTAAAAGTGACCGACCAAACGAGTACTTTAACCAACTTTGGCGCAGCTTTAGAACCAGGGGAGGTGCTCAAAGTGAGAACAGTTAGAAGCGGTTCTGCTGCCGAAGATGCGGGCATAAGCGTAGGCGATGAAATACTAGCCTGCGATGGTTTCAGAATAGATAAAGCTGGTCTGGAAAACAAATACAACAACCTTCAGCCAGGCGTTTCCATGGAATTGTTATTATCTCGCGATGGGAAATTATTCAGCACCAAATGCGTCATGAAAACCTATGCAAAGCCACAATTTTCACTTCAAATTAAAGATGCCAATGCGCCGTTACTTACTTATTGGTTGCGCTAATTTACTTGCGTTAGCACTCCATGCGCAGCCCGTCAAAAACGTTCAAATTCCTCCGGTAGCTGCTAAATATCCGTTTAACGAATGCGAACCTTCAATTGCCATCAATCCGCGCAATCCAGATGAAATATCAGCTGGAACCGTTTTGCAGGGTTATCACTATTCGTCTGACGGCGGCCAAACCTGGAAATCAAGTGCTTTAAAAAGTCCGTTTGGTGTCTATGGCGACCCTGTCTTGCAATATGATCAGAGTGGCCGCTTGTATTATTTCCACCTCAGTGATTACGATAAAACAAGTCATCTCGACCGTATTGTATGTCAGTTTGCAGATAAACCAGGTCAATTTTCGAAAGGTTCTTTTCCAAAACCTAACGGCACAAAAGTCCAAGACAAACATTGGGTTGTAATTGACCCCAAAACAAACGTGCTTTACATGACCTGGACGCAGTTCGATGCCTACGACTCTGCCGACCCTAAAGACACCTCCATTATTGTTTTTTCAAAATCTACTGACCGCGGCCTTAGCTGGACAGCTCCTATTCGAATTTCTAAATTCGGTGGCGACTGCCTAGATGGCGACAACACAGTTGAAGGCGCCGTGCCGGCTTTAGGCCCAAATGGTGAAGTCTATGTTTGTTGGACCGGCCCACGCGGCATCATGTTTCAAAAATCAACCGACGGCGGCCTTACATGGCTAGCTGAGGAGCGCAAACTCTCAGATCATATTGGTGGTTGGGACATCCAAATTCCGGGCATCTACCGCGCCAATGGCTTGCCTTTTTTGATGTCCGATTTAAGCGGTGGACCCAATAACGGAACCCTCTATCTCAATTGGTGCGACCAACGCAATGGTCCAGACAACACCGACGTTTGGCTTTTGAAATCAAGTGACGGCGGCCTCACGTGGTCTGAACCTATACGAGTGAACCAAGACAAAGAGCCGCGTCATCAATTCCTGACATCCATGGCGATAGATCCTGTCCGTGGCGATCTACATTTTGTGTACTACGACCGCAGGCGCTTCAAAGACAATCAAACCGATGTCATTTGGGCAACCAGTACCGATGGTGGTCAAACTTTCAAGGAACAGCGCGTTTCCAATCAGTCCTTTGTTCCCAGTCCGATGGTTTTCTTTGGAGATTATCTTGGTATTGCTGCCTACGACGGTCGCATTCGCCCCATTTGGCCACGCATGGACAGCGGTAAAATCACCTTGTGGGTTGCTTTGATAGATCTCAATTAACATGCATTTTCCTACAAATTCATCTTGGTATCCTATTTTGATAGATGAATTCAATTCTCCCTATTTTCTTGCACTTCAAGAAAAAGTAACACAAGCCTATTTGCTTTCTGACCCCGTTGTATTTCCACCTCAGGATCAACTTTTTAAAGCTTTTGAATACTGTCCTTGGGAGCAGCTCCGCGTGGTTGTTTTAGGCCAAGACCCATATCCGACCAAAGGTCATGCCCATGGTTTGTGTTTTTCGGTTGCCACAGGTGTTAAACCCTTGCCAAAAAGCCTACATAATATCTTCAAGGAAAGAACCTCAGACCTCCAATTACCTGATTTGCCAAATGGCAATCTCGAAATTTGGGCGCGTCAAGGGGTATTGCTGCTCAATTCCGTTTTAACTGTCTTCGAAGGTCAGGCCGATAGCCATAAAAATTGGGGTTGGGAACAATTTACAGATGCTGTGATTGAAAAAATTGCCTCCGAAAAAGAAAATATTGTGTTTATCCTTTGGGGCGCAAAAGCCCAGGCTAAGGCAAGTAGGATAGATAGTTCTAAGCACCTGATTTTAAAAGCTGTGCACCCCTCGCCATTGGCTGCTCACCGCGGATTTTTTGGAAGCAAGCCTTTCAGCAAAACAAATGCGTTTTTGCGCATGCTTGGCAAGCAAGAAATTCAATGGTAATTGCGTACCTTTGCAATGATGTTTCAAAACGACTTATTTCTACGCGCGCACCGTGGCGAGGCCATCGAGCGCTACCCAGTATGGCTTATGCGTCAGGCAGGCCGAATCTTACCAGAATACCGCGCTGTTCGCGCCAAGCTTTCTGGCTTTAAAGAATTGGTTGAAACCCCGGAGTTTGCAACGGAAGTTACTATCCAGCCGGTCGATCTACTCGGTGTTGACGCCGCCATCATTTTTTCAGATATTTTAGTTATTCCCGAAGCAATGGGTTTGCCTTACCAAATGATCGAACAAAAAGGTCCTTGGTTTGAAAACACCATTCGCAGCCAAGCGCAATTCGACCAACTTGATACCCACATCGATGTGCAGGACCGGTTGTCGTATGTGTTTGAAGCCCTCAAACAAACAAAAGCAGGTCTAAATGGCCGCGTTCCACTTATTGGTTTTGCTGGCGCACCCTGGACTATCTTATGTTATATGGTAGAAGGTAGAGGGTCCAAAACTTTTAGTGAATCCAGAAAGTTGCTTTACACGCAGCCTTTGTTGGCACATCAATTACTACAGCGCATCACCGACGTCACCATCGCCTATCTGAAAGGTCAGTTAGCAGCTGGTGCAGATGCTCTCCAACTTTTTGATTCTTGGGCAGGAATACTCGGAGAAGACCAATACCGTGAGTTTGGCTTGCGCTATATCCAACAAATTTGTTCGGCCCTTGAAGGAACTCCACTAACGGTGTTTTCTAAAGGTGCGGTGGCTTCTCTACCTGAAATCGCACAGTTGTCTTGTACAACCATCGGCCTAGACTGGAACATGTCTGTACCTGTGGCACGAAGTTTGGTTCAGGAGCAAAAGACTTTACAAGGCAATTTAGACCCTTGTGTGCTCTATGGTAGCCCACAAATGATCGAGCAAGAAACCAAAAAAATGCTCAATTCCTTTAAAAGTCAAAGACATATTGTAAATTTGGGTCACGGAGTATATCCCGATATTGATCCAGAAATGGTCAAAGTATTTATAAATACCGTTAAAAACTATGAAATTACAAACAACGCCAATTCGTAGCTTACTACTTGCTTGCTCGGTTCTTGTCTTTGCGCAAGGCGCATTTGCACAAAAAGGCAAAAAGACCAACGAGAAAGAAATCATCAACATCACATTTGAAGGTGCCTCCGAAGACCTCACCGAACTCAATGGCATAGACGCCGCTGGTAAAGGTATTGAGTCACCAACCGAAATCAAAGCCGATTTATTTTCTAAATCTGCTAGTGGTGATATCGGTGTACCTGCCAATATCTATGGTTCAGAAGAACCATCTACAGAAAATGGCGGTAAGGTCTATGCTGGTATCGTTGCATTCAAACCTGGTAAAATGGCTGGTGAGCGTTCTTATATCACTATTCAACTCATGCAAGGTAAAGAACCTGTAACCCTTAAAAAAGGGCTTACTTATTGCGTAGAGTATTCACTTTCTTTGGCTGAATCTTCGAAATTTGCCTGCAACAACATGGGTGTTTATTTTTCCAAAGACAAGCCAGGAAACGGTGAAGCTGGTGCTATTTACATGAGTGGCGACCACGTCATGAAGTCGACTGTCAACAAAGTCTATAACGGCTTTTTTAATTGGGAAAAGGTCTGTAATGTTTACACAGCAAAAGGCGATGAAAAATACATCACCATTGGCAACTTTGACCTCAACGACAAAACTACCAATCAGTCTGTTAAAAAACCAAAAGATGCTGAAGCTGACCCACTCACACATGCCTATTATTACATCGATAACATTATCGTACGTTTGGTAGACAACACAGCAGAGTGTGCTTGTTACAACGCGAAGCCACCAAAAATTGAAGATTCATTCTCTGATTTAGTTTTTGAAAAGACGCCAGAAATCAATGAGAAAATGACCCTCGATAAAAAGATTGCAGCTCAAACCATCTACTTCCGCCAAGGTAAGTCTTCCTTGACAGAAAACGCACGAGAAAACCTCGATTTTATCGTTGCGCAAATGAATGCCAATCCAAGTTTAGTGATCGAAATTACAGGTCACAACGACCCACTTGAAATCAAAGCGGGAGTAGAAAACGAAGCGTACCTGGACATGGACCGCAAGCGTGTAGCAGCCGGTGTGAAGTACTTGACAAACAACGGCATTGCCGAAGAAAGAATTGTGAAAGCTTACAAAGCAGACACCATGCCGAGTACTGAAATTGAAGAAGACGACGAAGCAGATGTAAAAGACGCGAAAAACCGTCGCATCGAATTCAGAGTGAAACTCTAAGGGTTTTAAATTTGAAACAACATAAAAAAACCTCGGTACTTCCGAGGTTTTTTTTTGATCACATGTTTTAGGTTAGAAGTTGTTCGCTGTTCAAGTTGGCTAACTCAGTTGCTTTAAGAAAGGATAAAGTCTTTGTGTGGGCAAACCCATCACGTTGGTGTAAGATCCTCGTATTTCTACTACACCAATATGGCCAATCCAGTCTTGAATGCCGTAAGAACCAGCTTTGTCCATGGCCTCGTGTTCCTCGATATAATGGATGATGTCTTCTAATTTAAGTTCCTGAAAACGAACTGTAGTACAATCGACGAGTTGGTGTTCAGCACCTGTATCCTTGATCACAACGCCTGTGTAAACCTCATGAGTCTGGCCAGATAGCTGCTGCAGCATTTCGATGGCATCTGCTTTGCTTTTTGGTTTACCCAATACCTTTCCATTCAAAAAAACGATTGTATCGGCACAAATGAGTCTTTCATTTGACGCAATTTCAGGCCAAATGGCAGCTATTTTCTTTCGGCAGATAGACAAAACCAGTTCTTCAGGGCTTTGTGTGGCATCAAAAGATTCATCTGCATCGACAGTAACTACTCTAAAATCAAATCCGAGTTCGCTTAATAATGCCTTTCTTCTAGGCGAAGCTGAGCCAAGTACTAATTGCATCTTAAAAGTATAAACATGTAAGTCCTAAAATAAGTGCGAGCGTCGGTAGCAAGCGCAGCCATTTTTCCAAAAGGGTAGGAGCTAAGTAATAAGCAACAAGACCCAATAAAAATAACCCTTCTAAAAGCCCAAGAACCGCTGAGGTATATACACTAGGTAAACTAAAATCTGAAATCAGTTTCAGGATGATAAAAAATACAGCAGGCATTTGAAGTACAAGTAGGGCAAGTAAAGTGGCTTTTTGGCTGCCAATTTTACGGGGAATGGTATGTGCGTCAATGACGCTGTCTCCGGGGATGTCGCGGATGTCTTTGACAATTTCACGGCTCAAATTGATGAAAAAAGCACAAATGGCAACGAAATATATGAAGCGGTAGTCTAAGTAAGTTGACCACGTGCTTTCTTGATAGGGTGAAAAGGGTACATTTCGCTCATTCAGCACTTGGAAAAACCAACTCGAGAGAAATAAGACAAGGCCGGGTAGGGCAGCAAGGACGGCTGCACCCAAGACTAATTTGCGTTTCCAATAGGCGCTATAAAACCAAAGCAAATTGATGCTGAGGAGGTGCACAAAGACAAAAAGTAAAGTATGGTAGTGCCATGATAATATGACCGCGATAAAGAAGCCTAAAAAGTTGAGGATCCAGTTGGCTAAAATAGCCCAACGCTTGTTCATGTATTTGGTCAGGACGAGCGCTTCAGGTTTGTTGATGCGGTCGGCCTTTAAATCAAAGTAATCATTGATGATATGTCCGGCTGCCGCTATAGTAAGCGTCGAAAATATCAAAAGGCCATAATGAAAGGCATCAAAATCAATGACTTCATAGGGGTTCTGTTTGTGAAGAAAATAGGCGACACCCAACATGGCTATTAAAATAGCCAATAGGTTTTTGATACGGATCAGTCTTAAAAATGGGATCATGGCAATATTTTATAACTGGTTCGGCGGTTTTTTTGATGCGCAGCTGCAACCTGGGCGGGGTTCGTAAGTTGGGCAATTGCTGCGTCGCTTACAATTGGTAGGCTAGAGCCGTAGCCCTTATAGCTGAGCCTTCCAGCTTCAATGCCTTCTTGAATCAAAAATTGATAAACTGCTTTCGAACGGGCATCTGAAAGCAATAAGTTCTTAGCTGCATCACCTTGGCTATCGGTATGGCCTTGAATTTCAATTTGAAGTTTCGGATTTTTCTTCAGATAGCTGCTCAAGTTCAAAAGTTCAACCTTAGATTCTGGTCGGAGGGTAGCTTTGCCGAGGTCAAAGAAGACGTTGTTAAGGATGTTCTCAGCAGTAGAAGCCAGCGGATTAAGTGGCATGTCCAGCTTATAGCTTTGTGCAGTCTCACTATTTGTAAAGTCGAAATTAAGTGAAAAAGGATGGTAGCCTTGGTGATTCACCAAGACAGCATAGCTGTGATTCACAGGAAGAGGAAGCGTGATTTTACCGTCATAAGCGTCGGCCAACCCGTCGAAAACCAGCTGGCCAGTGGCTAAATCTGTGAGCTGTATGTGTGCTGGTAATTTGACGTTGCTGATGGCATCAAAGGCCGTGCCTTCAAAATAAAAAGTTTGAACAGCCTGAAGCTCTTTAGGTAATTCAAACCAATAGATATCAAGGTTGCCGTAGCCGCCTTGTCTATCCGATGCAAAAAATGCGATGTCGCCTTGTGCTGATACCAACAAAGAGTTTTCATCGAAACGGGTATTGATGGGATAACCTAAATTCACAGGCTTACTCCAATTACCTTGCGCATCTTGCTTGCTCATGAATAAATCGGAGCCGCCCAGCCCGATGTGTCCTCGAGAAGCAAAGTAAAGCGTTTTGCCATCTGGATGGATCTGGACAGATTCTTCATTAGATGAGGTATTGATCACATTTGGTAAACGCTCAGCTTCGGACCATTTGCCATTTGCTAAAAGATGTGCAACGTAAATGTCGCTATTTGACCTGCCTTCTTTGGAACGAACAGCCCTTATGAAATAAAGTGTTTGCCCATCTGCACTGAGCGAAGGTTGGGTTTCCCAATTTGCCGTATTGACTGCGCCAGGTAAGTTGGTTGGGGTGGTCCAGCGCCCGTTGATTTTTTCAGTGATAAACAGATCGCATGAACCTTTGCCAGTTCGGTCTGCACCATAATTGACGCCAGATGGATCAGTACAAGCTACAAATATGATGGTTTTGCCATCGCCAGAAATTGTGGGGGCACCTTCATTCCATGCAGTGTTGATATTTGAAGGCATAGGTTTGGCAGTGGTCCATACGTTAGCTTTTGGGTCATAGGATGACACATAGAAGTCTTCTTGTTCGTCCTGATGTCCGTCTTGGATAGAAGGTAGGCGGCGCGTAAAAAGCAATTGACTACCGTCTACTGTCAGTGTAGGGTAGTATTCAGGGAAGGGTGAGTTGACTCCTTCACCCACATTTTTTGGTTCAAAGGGCTTTGCATTGGCGATTGCCGCAATGGAGAACTCAGCGCAGGCTTTGATTTGATAAGCCTGCCCTTGTAATTTTTCGTTTGCATTTGGGTTTCTTAGAAATATATCTATGGTTTGAAGGGCTTCTTTGTATTCCCCAATAGTGAGCTGACAAACCGCTAAAAAGAAATGTGTACTGCCGCCTATGCTATGTGTGGGGTCAATTTCTAACGCTTTTTTATAACTAAAGGCAGCATCGGCGTATTTGCGTTGGTATTCTAAGAACTCTGCTTTGAGTAAATAAGCTTCCCAAAAATTGGGGTCTTTATCGATAGCGGCATTTAGAAGCAGGATGCCTTCTTGGTAATTAGGCGCGCCTGTTTGTGGATTTCTGAGTTCCATTGGGGCTTTTTGTCCTTTTTCAAAAAGTTTGATGGCCTTTTTACTTGAACTAGAGTACGGAAATTGTGCAAATACCGTATGGAGTGATAAAAAGAATAGGAAAACGAGAAAATGTTTCAACCTCATGGAATCTGCATGTATTTATGCGTCTGTAACGAGATTTTCCACTTTTTGTTGCGTTTGATATAGTCTATGATGAGGGGTAGGAAGCGTTCTTGCTTTTCCCATTCGGTCTGGAGGTAAAGTACACAATTAGGTGCTACTTTTGCAGCGTGTTGTTCGGCCCATTCGAAATCAGAAGGATGCGCAATGACTACCTTTAATTCTTGCGCCAAAACATAGGCTTCTTCGATGGGCGCTTTGAATTTTTTTGGTGAAAAACAATACCAATCTATTTGGCCTTTTAATGGATGAACACCGGCGGTTTCAATGGCAATTTCGTAACCTGCATTGTGCAAAGTCGAAGTTAGAGCGCTAAGATCGTGCATGGTAGGCTCACCACCGGTAATGACAACAAAATCGGTTGCTGTTTGTGCAACGGCCTCTAGGATTGTATCTATGCGCATGTATTGACTCGGGGCGATATCCCAACTTTCTTTGACGTCGCACCAAACGCAACCGACGTCACAACCTGCTAAACGAATAAAGTAAGCTGCTCTACCGCTATGACTTCCTTCGCCTTGAAGCGTGTAGAAGTGTTCCATAACGGGCAAAGTTGAATCGTGTCTCATTTGGTAAAGTTACCTAAAATGTTAAATTTGTTCTAAATCAAGAACATGAAAGCACACTTACTTACCATAATTTTACTCTTAGGTCCGCAATTTTACGCACAACAAATTGGTAATTCTGGTTTTGAAAACTGGGACAACCTAGGGTCTAATCAAGAAGAACCTACGAATTGGTCCTCCTTTAAGACAGCAACCGGAAGTTTTGCAGCATTCGGATCCAAACAGGTAGAGCGATCGAGTACTGTGAGGTCAGGCGCAACGGGAAATTATAGTGCAAGAATTTGGTCTAAAAGTACTTTGGGTATCATGGCCAATGGCGTACTCACCACCGGCCGCATGAACATGGGTAGTTCTAACCTAAGTAGCCCAGACAACTACAACTATACGGTGTTGAATGATGCCGCTTTTTCAGAAGCCCTCACGCTTGCGCCAGATTCCATCGTATTTTGGGCGCGTTATACGGCAGCTGCAAGTGAAAAAGCCGGCATGCATGCGGTTATTCATGATCAATTTTCGGTTCAAGACCCAATCAATGCAGCCTCTGAACCATACGTCGTTGCCGATGCTGATTTTCAATTCTCACCTACGAACAATAATTGGGTTCGTTTTTCTGTCCCATTTTCTTACACCGTCAATACAGGGCTTGTTCCAAAATTTATCTTGCTGACTTTTACAACCAATCATATTCCTGGTGGTGGCAGTGCCAATGATGAGGTACTGATAGATGATGTCGAGTTGATTTACAATACAATAGGTTTAGAATCAGAAGTATTGAGTCAAAAGTTTGGCATTTTTATCGATGAAGAAAATCGTTTGGTATTAACCGGTTTTGAAGAAGATGATCAATTGGAAATATTCCGCTTAAACGGCCAATTATTGGAGGCTAATTGCGTCGAAAAACTTCAAGGACGTGCCCTTCCATCTGGGTTTTACCTCATTCGTTACGCCGGAACCGGAACAAAAATTTATGTACCTTAGGTTGTTTTGAGGTAGTAACGTAGCCAGTTCATGGCGCTTAATACAGTCATTTCTAGATTGCGTTGACGGTTGTCACCAAATTGAAATTTTTTGGCAATGGTGCCGTTCGGGCCGCTGAGGCCTATCCAAACCAAACCAACGGGTTTTTCAGGGCTGCCACCTGTTGGCCCGGCAACACCAGTTGTGGATAAGCAATAGTCTACTCCCAAGAGTCTGCGGCCGTTTGCTGCCATTTCTATAGCCACTTCTTCGCTCACAGCTCCATGTTTGGTTAAAGTATCGGCATTCACTTGTGCAATTTTGACTTTTAGTTCGTTGGAATAGGTCAAAAGCGCACCTTGGTAATAGGCGGATGCGCCTGAAATGCTGGCGATGTGTTGGGCTAGTAAGCCAGCGGTGCAGCTTTCTACGGTTCCAACAGAGGCTTTCTTCAGGAGCAATTGTTCACCAAGTACACCTTCTAAACTGCAGTCGTCATATCCTATAATATTTTCTGGGATGCGCTGTTCTAATTCGTGAAAGAAAGCAGTAATTTGGGCTTCGTTTTCTTTTCCGGTATACGAGCTGAGTCTTAGTTTTACGATACCAGGGGAAGGAAGGTAGGCCAAGCCCAAGCCTGCAGCCCTGACGTGGTCTTCCCAGTCTGCAATTTGATCTGCTAGAAAAGATTCGCCAATGCCTTGCGTATGCATGGTTTTGTGGTAAAGTGTTGCTCCTGCATAGCGTTGTTCGAGTAGCGGAAAGGCTTCTTCGGTCATGATGGTTTTCATTTCGTAAGGAACGCCAGGTAAAGAAATGAAAATAACGCCGTTTTGTTCAAACCACATGCCTGCAGCAGTTCCGCGTCTGTTTTTTAGAATGGTGGCTTTTGTAGGGAGCGCAGCTTGTTGAATATTGACTTCGAGCATTGGTTTGTTACGACTCGCAAAAAAACCTTCAATTTGCTCAAGTGTAGCCTGATGGATTTCCAGTGAACTCTCGAAATATGAGGCTAGCGTATATTTGGTGAGGTCGTCTTTGGTTGGACCTAAACCACCTGTAATGATGATGCAATTGCTGCTTGGTAAAATACCGTCGAGCGCTTCAGTAATGGCTTCGGGTTTGTCTTCAATGACAAGCGTGCGTTGAACTTGGTAACCACGACTAGACATTTCTTGGCCAATCCAGGCGGCGTTGGTATTGATAGTTTGCCCAATGAGCAATTCGTCGCCAATTGCGAGAACTTCTACTTTCATGCTTTTTTAAATTTGGCAATAGATTCGATATGGCCAGTATGTGGAAATTGGTCCACCAAAGCATATTTTTCTAGAATATAGCCTGCGTCGATTAGCGTTGAGGCGTCTCGGGCTTGTGTAGAAGGATTACAGCTAATGTAAACGATGCTATCTGCATCTAGTGCAATGACTTTTTGTAGTGTTTTTGGCGCGATACCCGCTCTTGGTGGGTCGAGCATAATTCGCTTTATTTTTCCTTGGAAATCAGGGTATTCGCGTAGAAATTTGCCGACGTCGGCTGCAAAAAACTCGACGCTGTGTATGCCGTTTTTAGCGGCGTTTTGCTTGGCGTCTTCAATAGCTTTTTCTACGATATCAACGCCAATAATGCGTACCTCTGAATTGCGCTTGGCCATTAATTGACCAATGGTGCCGGTTCCGCAGAAGAGGTCCATTGCGATATCGCCTGGTTCGAAGGGGTCTTCGAATAGGTAGTCGAGTGCTTTGTCGTAGAGGAGCTCGGCACAGGCTGGATTGGTTTGAAAGAAACTTTCCATACTGATTTGAAAACGCAAACCAGCGAGTTCTTCTTCAATGACTGCTTGACCAAATATAAGTGTGGAGTGCCCGTTTTCGATTTTAGCGCGGTCGGCAACGTTGTCATTGATGGTATGCCAAAGCCCGGCAATTCTGCCTGGGTGAAGTGCTTGTATAAAATTGGCAAAAGCCTGAACGTCAAAATGTTCAATTCCCTCGTTTGAGGTAACCAAATTGATCAATAATTGGTCGTTCAAGAAAGATTTGCGGACCACGATATGTCTGAAGAAACCCTTCTTTTGTGGTGGATGCCAGGCCGGTAGCCCGGTTTGCTGTAAAAATATGCGGATTTCTTTGAGTTTGTTTTCCCAGTCTTGGTCGAAGAGGCCACTTGCTTTGTTGAGGCTTTCGACCTTCCACCAAGTGCCACGTCTTTTGAAACCTAAAGCAAAGGCGTCGTCGAGTTCTTCGTTGGTTTGCAAATCGTGTTCGATGCACGAAAAGCTGTATTCCATTTTGTTGCGGTAGTGGTAGTGAGCTGGCGATGAGATAAAACCATCAAATTTGTCGTTGCTGTCTTGGATACCACTTAGACGTGTAAATGTAGAAAGCGTACTCTCTTTTTTGAATTGTTCTTGAACAGAAACCGGAACATGGATATATGGCCCTCCTGAAATTTCTTGAAATTCAGAAACGGTTTCGATTTCGGCACGTTTTAGTACTTCGAGTAATTTGGCTTCGGCAAAGGTTTTGCGTTTGGTTTCTATTTTTGCCCGAACGAATTGTCCTGGAAAGGTGTTGTCTACGAAAATAACGAATGGGCCTTTATCGGTTTCTAATCTTGCAATTCCACGGCCTCCAAATGCGTAGTCGACAATTAGAAGGTCAATTTCTTGTGCACGTTGTAGGGTCATATCATGCCACGAATTACGCCGTTTTCGGCTTTTTGGATAAAGCCGATGATTTCTGCTCGGAGTGGACTTTCAGGCATGGTTTCTTCTACCACCTTGATGCCTTTGGATACATTGCTATTCTGAACATACAGGATGCGGTAGATGTCTTCGATTTCTCGTACTTGTTCTTCTGTGAAGCCGCGTCTTCTTAGGCCAACTGAGTTGACACCGGCAAACGCAAGTGGTTCTCTAGCGGCTTTAACGTAAGGTGGTACATCTTTTCGGATGAGGGAAGCACCGCCAATGAACGCATGCTTGCCAATATGTGTAAATTGCTGGGCTGCGGCTTTGCCTTCGAGAATGGCCCAGTCGTCTATGGTGACGTGACCTGAAAGCCCCGTGTAGCTCGCTAAAATGACGTTGTTGCCAATTTGGCAATCGTGAGCGATGTGCACGTAAGTCATTAAGAGGCAGTTGTCGCCGATCGAGGTTTTGAGTTTGTCGTTGGTGCCGCGGTGGATGGTTACACACTCGCGGATTTTTGTGTTGTTTCCAATCTCAACCGTAGTGTATTCGTTGCCGAATTTCAAATCTTGGGGTATCACACCTACGCTTGCTCCGGGAAATACATCGCAATCTTCGCCAATTCGGGTGCCGGGGTAAAGCACTGCATTGGAGTGGATGTGGCAACCGTTGCCAATAATGACATCAGGATGAATAACCGCAAAGGGATCAATACGCACGTTTTGACCAATTTGGGCATCTAGCGAAACAGAGGCGAGGTTGGATATCATTCTGCTTTGTCTTTGATGATTTGCGCGAGCATGCTGGCTTCAGAAACCACCTTGCCATTTACATATGCAGTGCCACTCATTTCAACGAGTCCGCGGCGTATAGGCGAGGTGAGTACTAGTTCAAATACAACGGTGTCGCCAGGGACTACTTTTTGCTTGAAGCGTACGTTGTCTATTTTCATGAAATAGGTAGAGTATAAATGCGGATCTTCTACTTGAGAAAGTGCGTAAATACCTCCAACCTGTGCCATGGCTTCTATTTGAAGCACTCCTGGAAATACAGGATTACCAGGGAAATGACCGGTAAAAATGGGTTCGTTCATGGTGATGTTTTTCACGCCGATAATTGAAGTTGGGTGAATTTCCATGATTTTGTCGACCATCAAGAATGGATAGCGATGCGGTAGCATGCCTTCGATGTCTTGGGTGGTGTAGAGTGGGTCTTTGCTGAGGTCGAATTTGCGGCCGGCTTGTTGTTGCTTCTTGATTTGCTCTTTGAGCACTTTAGCAAAGCGGACATTGCCTGAGTGGCCGGGGCGCGCAGCAAGAATATGTGCTTTAATAGGTTTGCCGACAAGCGCGAGGTCACCAACGATGTCGAGAAGTTTGTGACGAGCGGGTTCGTTTTCGCATTGTAACTTGCTGCTATTGAGCACGCCAATGCCGTCCATGCTTACTTGTAGTTTCTCTCTACCAAGAACATCGGCAAGTGTGTCGAGTTCTTGCTGACTTACATCTGCGCGGTCTACGAGAACAATTGCGTTATCGAGGTTGCCACCTTTGATGAGGTTATTCTTTGCTAAGAACTCAAGTTCTCTGAGAAAAACAAAGGTACGGCAATGGGCAATTTCTTTCTTGAATTCGCCAATGTGGTACATACTGGCGTGTTGGGTACCGAGGACTGGCGAGTTGTAGTCTACCATGACGGTAAGGCGGTAGTTGACATCTGGAATGGCTAAGAATTCGATGCCTTTGTCGATGTCTTCCCACGGAATGTTTTCGGTGAGTTCGAAGTATTCGCGCACGGCGTCTTGTTCTTGGTAGCCAATGGCTTCGATAGAATTTACAAATGGAAGTGCACTGCCGTCCATGATCGGAATTTCGGGGCCGTCGAGTTTGATCAGGGCGTTGTCTACTTGGCAGCCGTATAGGGCAGCAAGGATGTGCTCGGTGGTGTAAACACGCGCACCGTTTTGTTCTAGGGTTGTGCCGCGCTCAGTAGAGACAACGTAGTCGACATCGGCTTTAATGATGGGTTGGTTGTCGAGGTCGGTGCGTTGGAATTTATAGCCGTGGTTGGCGGGTGCTGGACATATTTCTAAGCGTACTTTTTCGCCGGTATGCAAGCCAACTCCTTCAAATACGAGGGAATCTTTGATGGTGCGTTGTTGTTCTGTCATGCTTCTTTATTTTTAAGCAGCTCTTTGAGTTGGTTTTCTAAATCGTAAATTTTGTTGATCAGGCCAGGTAATTTCCTAAAGCCAAAATGTGAGCGCTTGTAATCATTGATTGGAATGGCCGGTGTGCCCATGAGGGTGTCGGCTTTTTTGACTGTGGATGGGATGCCAGATTGCGCCACAATTTTGGTGTGGTCTGCAATGCTGAGGTGACCTGCAATACCTGTTTGTCCGCCGATCATGACGTGTTTGCCAATTTTAGCGGAGCCTGCAATGCCTACTTGGGCGGCCATAGCTGTATGCTGATCGACGTCAACGTTGTGTGCAATTTGACACAAGTTGTCAATTTTGACGCCTTTTCGAATGAAAGTAGAGCCCATTGTTGCGCGGTCTATGCTGCAATTGGAGCCAATTTCGACGTCGTCTTCAATGACGACATTGCCAATTTGTGGAATTTTGCTGTAAACGCCGTTTTCATCTGGCGCAAAGCCAAAGCCGTCTGAACCAATAACGGTACCGGCATGGATGATGCAGCGCGCACCAATTTGGCAATCTTTGTAAATGTTGACCGAAGGATAAATGATGCTGTGTTCGGCTACCGATGCGTTGTCTTGTATAACCACATGCGGATGGATTTGGCAGTTATCGGCAATTTTGACATTTGCACCGATGTAGGCAAACGCACCGATGTAGACGTTTTCACCAATCTGAGCGGTTTCGTGAATGAAAGAAGGCTGTTCGATGATGGCCTCTTTTTTATTCATGCTGTCGTAGAGTGCAAGCAGTTGCGCAAAACACGCATAGGCATCTGCTACTTTGATAAGCGTGAGGGTGCTAGGCAAGGCCTTACTTGGTTCAAAAGTTTGGTTGACGATACAAATGCTCGAGCCCGTTGTGTAGATAAACGGCTCGTATTTGGGGTTGGATAGAAAGCTGAGCGCTCCGGCCTGACCTTCTTCGATTTTGGCCAACGCACTTACCGAAGCGTCGGGATTGCCAATGACTTCTCCGTTTAATAAACCAGCAATCTGCGCTGCAGTGAATTCCATAATTCAAAGTTAAAAATTCAGATAGAAGCGCAGGCGCAGTTTTACTGAACTTTTAAACAATTTTTTGCCAAAATTTGTGAATTGCACTAAAAATGGATGCGTTCTTCGCTTAGGCTGTAAACTTTGATCTTGTCTTTGTACCAAATACAGGCGGCGGAAACTTCTATTCTTCTTTTGTTGTTTTCAGGTCTAAATTGAAAGACATGAACGGGCCTTGGTTGTTCCTTGAGTCTCGATTTTTGGTAGTCAAAGTACCCGTTTAAAAGTTCTTTTTGGAGTTGGATGTCGTTAGGAATGCCAAGTGCGCGGAGGTGCTCTTTGATTTTTGGGCCGTCGTCTGAATAAACTAAATTTTTGTTTCGAGGAACATGCACAATTTGCGCATAGACTCTCTTTACTTCTTTGCAGCCTACAGACTTTGGTCGAAACTCTACCACGAAACTTTCGTCGGTCATGAGGGCCTTGCAATGGGCTTCCTTGTTGTTGCCATCAGTAAAAGTAAGGTCATAGACTTTGTGGCGGCCGTGGCGGATACTTTCGGTAAAGGAGATGTCAGCGTCTTGTATTAGCCTGTGGAATTTTTTGTCGTTGAGCTTGTGAAGCTTGTAAAAAGATTTGATTGTCTGATTATCGATGATCCAGACACGCTTATTGATGGCTTCTTTGACGCGGTTTTCAGGCGTCCAGCTACAACCCCGGGTATTGAATATACCGAAAGTAAGAATGAGGCCGAGTCCGAAACCTAGCCCGTAATAACGAAGTCTTCTCCAGAATGATTCCATGGCATAAAAAAAGGGAGCGAACTCCCTTTCAAATTTACATGAGTGCGTCTAACTTCTCTGCAAGTACTGCTTTAGGAACAGCGCCTACTGATTTGTCGACGACTTCGCCGTTTTTAATAAAAAGAATGGTTGGAATGGAGCGCACACCAAACTGAGCAGAAACGCCCATATTGTGGTCAACGTTTACTTTACCGATGAGTGCTCTTCCTTCATACTCTTGGTGCATTTCTTCAATAACTGGACCGATCATGCGACACGGACCACACCACTCTGCCCAAAAATCAATGATCACTGGCTTGTCAGATTTCATGACGAGCTCATCAAAGTTTTGGTCTGTAATTTCTACTGCCATTTTATAATTTTTTTTTGTCGTTACTAACTTAGGAGCGTCAAAATTAACGCTTTTTTAATTCTTGGGCCAAATATTTTGCTGTATAGGACACTTTTTGAGCCTTTTTCACCATTTGCTGTGGCGTACCTTCAAAAAGGACTTGTCCGCCCCGCTGCCCTCCTTCGGGTCCGATATCAATGATGTAGTCTGCAGTTTTAATCATGTCTAGGTTGTGCTCAATGACCAAAACTGTGTTGCCTTCGTCTACGAGTCTTTGCAAGACCTTGAGCAGTAATTGGATATCCTCGAAATGCAGTCCTGTTGAAGGTTCGTCTAAAATGTAAATGGTTTTGCCTGTTGCGCGTTTGGCGAGTTCGGCTGCTAATTTGATGCGTTGTGCTTCTCCTCCGGAAAGGGTCGTGGAAGATTGCCCGAGCTGCACATAGCCCAAGCCCACTTCTTCCAAAGTAAGGAGCATGCGGTGTATTTTGGGCTGGTTTTCAAAGAATATGCAGCCTTCTGAAATGGTCATCTGAAGGACATCTGCAATGGTTTTTCCTTTGTAGCGCACCTCCAGTGTTTCGTTATTGTATCTTTTACCATTACACTGCTCGCAAAGCACATAGACATCTGGCAAGAAGTTCATTTCAATCAGGCGCATGCCGCCGCCATTGCAGGTTTCGCATTTGCCTCCAGTCACATTAAAAGAAAATCTTCCTGCCTTATAACCGCGGATCAGGGCTTCAGGCATGCTAGCAAACAAACTCCTAATTTCGTCAAAAACTTTAGTGTAGGTGACGGGGTTCGAGCGTGGCGTTCGGCCAATTGGGCTTTGGTCAATTTCAATGACTTTATCGAGGTGCTCTAGGCCTTTGATTTGCTTAAAGGGCAATGGAGTGCGAATAGGATCGTAGAAATGATTCATCAAAATAGGGAATAGCGTCTGATTGATCAAAGACGACTTCCCGCTGCCGCTGACTCCTGTGATAAATGTAAAGGTGCCAAGTGGAATTTGGATATCTACGTTTTTGAGGTTGTGACCAGTTGCGCCTTTTAATTGCAAAAAGTTTCCATTTCCATTTCTGGTTTTTAATGGTATTTCGATGTTTCTTTTTCCATTCAGATATCCCGCGGTTACCGTAGCACTTTGCAACATTTCGGCGTATGTTCCGGCAAAAACAATTTGGCCACCGTGGCGACCAGCTCCGGGGCCGATATCGACAATGAAATCGGCTGCTTCCATCATTTCTTTGTCGTGTTCAACGACTAAAACTGTGTTGCCGATGTCGCGCAGTTTGGTGAGTGAGCGGATGAGTTTGGTGTTGTCGCGTTGGTGCAGGCCAATAGATGGTTCGTCGAGAATATAGAGCACATTGAGCAGTTCTGTGCCAATTTGGGTGGCTAATCTGATCCTTTGCGCTTCGCCGCCCGAGAGTGTCTTGGCGCTGCGGTGCATGGTGAGGTAGTCTAAGCCTACTTCTAGAATGAAACCGAGGCGCGCATTGATTTCTTTGATGATTTCTTTACCGATAAACAACGCTTGCTCATTGAGCATGTCGGGTAATTTGGCACACCAATCTTGCAGTGCCTGCAAGTCCATTATGGCCAATTCACCGATGTGTTGTTCACCTATTTTAAAGTGCAGCGCTTCTTTTTTAAGGCGGTAGCCCGAGCAGCTTGGGCAAGTTTTTTTGTGCATGAATCCTTGAGCCCAGCGCTCTATTGCAGTGGAAGAATCTTCGGCGTGTCGGCCCATAAAATGCAGCAGGCCTTCGAAGCGTTCTTGGGTATCCAAAGGGCCAAGTTCCATGTCTTCGTTGCCGTAAAGTAAAAGTTCAATGAGTTCTTCGTCGATATCGGCAATAGGGGTATGCAGCGTAAATTGTTGGGCTTGCAAGATTTTCTCAATTTTGTCGAAAATCCAGGATTTTTTATAGACACCAAGTGGCGCAAGCCCACCTTTTTTGATGGAAAGTTTGGGGTCTGGAATGATTTTATCGCGGTCCATTTCGCTCACTTCACCCAGGCCTTTACAAGTGGTGCAGGCGCCATAGGGCGAGTTGAAGGAAAACAGATTGGGTTCAGGTTCAGGATAAGAAATGCCGCTGGTGGGGCACATCAAGGACCTACTGTAGTGGCGTATTTGTCCGTTTTCGAGATCGAGCACCATCAGGGTGCCTTCGCCTAGTTTCATGCAGGTCTGGATGGTTTCCAAACAACGTTTTTCATCGACATCGCCGGCAATGAAGCGGTCCACAACTATTTCGATGTCGTGGGTTTTGTAGCGGTCGAGTTTGATGCTTTTGCCTAATTCGAGGAGTTCGCCATCGACCCGAACGCGGGTGTAACCCATGCGCTGAATTTGCTCGAAAAGTTCGCGGTAGTGTCCTTTTCTTCCTTTGACTTTAGGAGCTAGGAGTGCTACTTTTTTGCCTTTGAAGGTACTTTGAACGAGCTCAGTGATGTCGTGGTCGGCGTATTGCACCATTTTTTCGCCTGTCTGAAACGAGTAGGCTGTGGCTGTTCTAGCATATAACAAGCGAAAGAAATCGTAGAGTTCTGTGATGGTACCAACTGTAGATCTTGGTGAGCGGCCCACTGTTTTTTGTTCAATAGCTATAACTGGGCTGAGGCCGTCTATTTTGTCGACGTCGGGCCGTTCGAGGCCGCCAATGAACTGGCGCACGTAAGCAGAGAAGGTGTCTAGGTAACGGCGTTGGCCTTCTGCAAAAATAGTATCAAAGGCTAAAGATGATTTACCGCTCCCGCTAAGACCTGTAAAAACAACAAGTTTTTGACGTGGGATTTCAAGGTGCAGGTCTTTGAGGTTGTGTTCTCTTGCGCCTTGAATGCGTATGAAATCGTTGGGGTTGGTAGGTGTGGCCATCTTTTATTTGAAAGGAGATGTAAAGTTGCTAAACAATTCTCCTTGCTCATCTTTTGGCGATAAAAATGGTTGCGCGGTGAGTTCCCATTCGATTTGGAGCGAGGGGTCGTTCCAAAGCAAACAACCTTCGGCTTCTTTGTGGTAGGCAGCCGTACACTTATAACTAAAAATGGTGTCGTCTTCTAAGGTGTAGAAACCATGTGCAAAACCTGGTGGAATATACAATTGAACGGCGTTTTCAGCACTTAGGACTTGTTTGAAGTATTGCCCATATGTGGGCGAAGTTTGTCGGATGTCAACTGCGACGTCTAGCACTGCTCCTTGGAGTACTTGAACGAGTTTACCTTGTGCAAAGGGTTCAGCTTGGAAATGCAAACCGCGTAAAATTCCTTTTGAAGACTTCGAAACGTTGTCCTGAACAAAGCTAAGCCCGTCGCAAATTTCCGTATAGTTCTCCGCTTTGTAGGACTCAAAAAAGTAACCTCGGTCGTCTTTGAAAACAGTTGGATATATGCTATACAAGCCAGCGAGTTTTTCTTCTTGAATACGTAACATAGCGACATTTTTGGATTGTAAAATTACATTAAATTTGTCGACAAACACCCGAAATGCTACGTCTTCTCCTGCTCTGTTTTCCGTTTTGCCTCTCTGCCCAATTTGCTTTGCAGACCAATTTATTACAGCTCGTCAATGACCCCCAACTCAAAGGAACAAAATGGAGTGTTTGTGCAATCGACCTCACTACTGGCGACACCCTTGCGGCCTATGATGCTGCACAACAATTGCCAGGTGCGTCCATTGTCAAATTAGTAAGTACCGCAGCAGCGCTCAATGTACTTGGTCCGGAACACCGCGCTCAGACACAGCTGAGTTTAGAAGGACAAATGAAAGAGAACGGGGTTTGGGATGGTAATTTGTACCTCATTGGCGGTGGAGATGTCTCGCTCGGCTCTAGGTTTTTCAATGCGTCCGGAAAAGAATTGGCTTTTTTTGACGAATGGGTAGCTCAACTTCAGTCCAAAGGGATTAAATGCATCAGCGGTTCCATAATTGCTGATGGAAGTTCGTTTGGTACATTTTCTTGCCCTCTTGGTTGGCAACAACTCGACATGGGCAACTACTACGGCTGTGGTGCTTTTGGACTAAATTTTTACGACAACACCCTTAAATTGAATTTTCAAACAGGCGCAGTTGGTACGCCAATCAAGCTTAAAAATACTTTTCCAGTCGAGAACAATTACCAGCTAACGATTCAAGCAACTTCAGCAGCTATCAGCTCCGATCAAACATTTGTCCACGGAACCCCATTCAATTACCAAAGAACCATCAAAGGAAAGTTGCCGGCCAATCAAAATGCATATGAGGTGAAGGCCAGTATGCCTGATCCAGAAAAATTACTGGCTGAATTGCTGTATCAACGCTTGCAAGCGAGTGGAATCCGTGTAGATGGCGGTTTTCATACAGTCAGGACCAATCCAGCTTTTAGCAATACGGTGTATCAATCAGGTGATATCATACATACCCAACAAGGTAAGACATTGCAAGAACTTGTCTACTGGACTAACCAGCGCAGTGTCAATTTGTTTGCAGAAGGTAATTTGCTTCAGATCGGAGCTAAGCGTTATGGAGCGGGCACTTACGAAAACAGCCTCGTTGTTTTGGATAGTTTGTTGCTTGCTTGGGAAGTGGGCCCTTGTAGAATTGTAGACGGTTGTGGGCTATCCAAAGAAAACCGAATGAGTGCAAGCCAATTTGTTCAGTTATTGAAAACCCAAACAAAAACAAGTTATTTTGAAGCTTATTACAAAAGCATACCAGTTGCAGGTCAAACCGGAACAGTTAAAAACCTCTGCAAAGGCCAGCCCGGTGAAGGAAAAGTTCATGCGAAAAGTGGAAGCATTGAAGGCATTAAAGCCTATGCTGGATATGTAGATTCAAAAAGTGGCCATCAAATTGCGTTTACAATCATCGCTAATGATTACCCAACAAGTGGTTCTGCTATGGCCAAAAAAATGGAGCCTTTTTTAAATAGTTTGGCTACATTCCAAGTTCAACCTTGATGATTTCACTCCAGAAATCTTGGATACTGATACCCGCAACGCCAAGCATTTGTGGCACAATACTCGCCGGAGAAAAGCCCGGAGTTGTATTGACTTCAATAACGAAGGGCTGTTTGTTGACGAGCATAAAATCAATTCTTGCAAGCCCTCTTAAGCCTAACAATTCGTAAATTTTCTTGGCTTGAGCTTGTACATCGTCGCGAAGTGTATCTTCTACTCTGGCAGGGGTAATTTCCTTTGATTTACCGTCGTATTTAGCTGCGTAGTCAAAAAATTCTGTTTCCGAAACAATTTCGGTAAGGGGTAAGGCAACAAGCTCGCTTGAACTTCTGAAAACCCCGCAAGTTACTTCAATGCCATCTAAAAAGGCTTCAGCCACTACATTTCTTCCCTCGTTAAATGCAATTTCAAATGCTTTTTGAACCTCCTCCAAGGATTTTACTTTTGAAATACCATAGCTTGAACCTGAGTCAGACGGCTTCACAAATAATGGTAAGCCTAAATTGGCTACTAAGGCAGTGGGGTCTATTTGCGCACTAAAATGAAAGAGTTGAGATTTAGCTACTGCCAAACCAAAGCCGCTTAAGAACTGATTGCAATACCATTTGTCAAAAGAAAGTGCACTTGCGAGTACACCTGAATTGATGTACGGAATTTGGAGCATGTCTAGATATGCTTGAATGCGGCCGTTTTCTCCGGGGTCGCCGTGCGTGTAGATGATAGCAGCGTCTATTTTTCCCGCGATTTGAAGGCGCTCCTGCCAATTTGCTCTTGAAATTTCAATGAGAAGGCATTCCAAGTGCTCTGGGAAATTTTTTTGAATGGTTTGTGCACTCTTTATTGAGATGTCGTATTCAGAGGAAAAGCCTCCGCAGATGAGTCCGATGCGCTTCATGCGTTTATTTTAGGGCGAAATTATCTAAAATTGGTAATTTCGCAGCATGAGGCCCTTGTATTTTATTTTTTGGTTAGCGCTAGGCTTTTGTTTTCGCTTGTTTTTTAGGCGCATGAAGGAAGTGCGTCCGAGCAAAAAACGCTTTGGCAGAACCATCTTTGTTAGTAATCATCCTTCGGCGTTTCTCGACCCGTTGGTGGTTTCTCGTTTGCGCAAACCAATTGTGAATTTCATGACGCGCTCTGATGTTTTCAATCGTTTTACAAGGCCCATTTTTTGGCTGGCGCACATGTTGCCAATTTACCGTCAACAAGACGGCGGCAACTCGCAAGAAAAAAATAAATTGGTTTTCAAAAAAGCGACCCAAGCTTTGGCGCGCAACCGCAACTTGCTGATTTTTGGCGAAGGCATTACAGACGATGTTTTCGAGCGCAGACTCAAGCCCATTAAAAAAGGAGCTTTGCGCATCGGTTTTACAGCCTTAGAAGACCTCGACTGGAAAGTCCAAATTGAGGTGCAGGGTATAGGTATCAATTATACAGATCCCGGTTTGTTGCGCAGCGACGTACTTATTGCTGCAGCTCAACCAATAGTGCTCAACGATTACAAAGATGCTTATCTAGAAAATCCAGGAAAAGTGATTACAGAGCTGAACCGCGAACTCGAAAACCGCATGCAAGCCCAAATTACCCATGTGCGCTCAGATGAGCACGTGCGCCTTCACGAGCAAATCATGATGCTCAATCGCAAAGGCATGAACGCGACTTGCTATGATCCAAAGCTTTCGCTACAAGCGCGTTGGGATTATTCTCGCCAACTTGCAGACCAATTGAATAGCTGCAACGACGAACAAATCCGCCAATTAGATTCTTTTGCAAGCGAAACTTTAACACCTTATTTACAGCAACTTCAAAAAAACGGGTTGACAGAGGCAGAACTTTTTTGGTTTGCTTTAGATAAAGATTGGAAAACCCGTACTTTCTTTAAAGTACTCTTTCAATTGCCCTTTTTTCTAGTGGGGCTGATTCATTTTGCTTTGCCCCACATCCTTGTCAAACGATTTGTTGAAAGTAAATTCAAGCGCAGGGTTTTCTGGTCCTCCACTAAAATGGGGATGCTACTCGCGCTTTTACCTATCTGGAATTTACTGCTCTTTTTATTGGCTTCAGCGTTTATTTCTTTAGATAGCTACGTCTGGATTACATTATTTATTGCCTTGAATCCTGTTGCCCTTGCTTACTATCTATTTATAAAGAATACCACCCTGTTAGTGAAATCATTACGTTATAACGCACAAAGTTTGCAATCATTTGTTGAACATCGAAGTACGGTGCTTGCGCAATTGGAAAAACTTCAATTCTAATGGAAGAAACAACACGAATCAAAAAACCAAAATGGCTGCGGGTTAAGTTGCCAACCGGTGAAAATTACCGCAAGGTGAGGGGCTTAGTGGACGAACACAAACTACACACCATCTGCGAAAGCGGTAGCTGCCCAAACATGGGCGAGTGCTGGGGCGAGGGTACAGCCACGTTTATGATCCTTGGTAATGTTTGCACGCGTTCTTGTGGTTTTTGTGGTGTGCAAACAGGTAAGCCTGAACCCGTAGACATGTTCGAACCGGGAAGGGTAGCCAACTCGGTCAAAATAATGGGTGTCAAGCATGCCGTCATTACTTCCGTTGACCGCGACGACCTCAAAGACGGCGGCTCCGAAATTTGGGCTCAAACAGTTCGCGCTATACGTCAGCAATCTCCGGGCACAACTCTTGAAACCTTAATACCAGATTTTGCCGGTTACTGGGATAACCTTCAAGTCATTATCGATGTCGCTCCAGAAATCGTTTCCCACAACTTAGAAACCGTCCGCAGACTCACCAAGCAAGTGCGTATTCAAGCAAAATACGACCGCAGCTTGGAAGTCTTGTTTAGGCTCAAAAAAGGCGGGATGCGCACCAAGTCAGGCGTTATGTTAGGCCTTGGCGAGACCGAACAGGAAGTCATTGAAACCATGCAAGATTTAAGAGCAGTCAATGTCGATATACTCACCCTAGGGCAGTATCTTCAGCCAACACCCAAACATTTACCTGTAGCTGAGTTTATCGAGCCAGAAAAATTTGCTTTTTATCAACAACTCGGCTTAGAAATGGGTTTTCGATTTGTAGAAAGCGGCCCACTGGTGCGTTCGTCGTACCATGCCGAAAAACATTTGTTTGATCAATAAAAAAATCAAAAACGCAGTTAACAAAATTTTATGCTAAAAATTGTGTAATTGCCAACGTTCTTGACTCATTATTAAGAGAATATTTCTTAATTTGGCTCACTAATCATGCACTATTAATAATTTGTATATGAATAAAAAGGTATATGTATTTGGTTCTCTGATAGTTGCAGGTGTTTTTGCGCTTGCATTCACCGCCTACCAATTCTTGCCCAAAACGGCTGTTTACAGTCAAGAAGGCTTATCAGTTCTCAAAGAAGGTCGCTCAACCGATGCCATTGCATGGTTAAAAGCACGTTACATCGATGTCAATACCGGCGAGCCAGTATCTAGCGAAACTTTAGCGCAAATCGAATCTGAAATTCGCAAAAAAGGAACTTCTAAATCAATAGTTTTTGAATCATTAGGTCCAGACAACATCGGTGGTCGTACCCGTGCTATTTGCGTAGACCGCACCAATATCAACCGCGTTTGGGCTGGTGGTGTTTCAGGTGGTTTGTTCGTCTCTACCAACAAAGGAAACTTTTGGGATCGCGTACTTCCATATGTAGAGGCCGGCGGAAACCCATTTATTTCGAGCATGACCATGACCCCAGACAACACCTTGTATGTTGCAACAGGTTCTAACGATGAAGCGTGGGGAGGTAATGGTGTCTATTATTCCACTGATTTTGGTGCAACCTTCGCCAAAATACCTGGTACAACAAGTTGTACTGAAGTTGGCAGTACAGATGTCGACAACTATGTTTGGCTAGCTACTCCCACAGGTCTTAAAAAATGGAAAGTAGGCGACGCTTCGCTCACCAGTGTTAACGGACCTACAGGTGGTTGTTTTGCATTACAAATTTCTAAAAACGGTCAGGTAATTGTCGCTGCCTATGCTGCAAACAAAACATATGTTTCTACCGATGGTGGTAATTCCTTCACAGACAAATCAGGTACAAGCGCCAATAATTTAGTACCAACTGGTGCTGCGCGCATCGAATATGCGATTTCTCCAACTCAAAACAACGGAGCTTATTCCCTATACGCAACACGCACCAACTCTAACTTGTTGTCTATGCACGTTTCTCACGACAACGGGCAAACTTGGAATCAATTTGTAGGTGCATCTGGCCCGCCAAATGAGTTTGATATCTACCGTGACCAAGGTACATACAATAGCATCCTTTCTGTTGACCCTACCGACAACGAGCGTTTACTTATCGGTGGTATCGACGTATGGGAATGGAAACAAACCGTCAACAACCCACCATCAGGAGGTTTTGAGAAAATTTCACTATGGTTTGTCAATCCAAGTTCACCAACATATGTCCATGCTGACAACCACGAAATGAAATGGGACAACAACAATCGCCTCTATGTTGGTAATGACGGCGGTATTGGCGTATCAAACAACAAAGGCCAATCATGGTTCCCTGCTAACCGCGGTTACAACGTTACGCAGTTCTATGGTATCGCTTTCGATGCTGGTGGTCGCGTAATGGGGGGTACCCAAGACAACGGAACACTCTATAACGACTTCAGTCTTTCTACTTATCATGAATTCCGAGAAGTGAACGGAGGCGACGGCTTCGAGTGCGAGATTTCCTTCTTTAACCCGAGCGTCATGTTCTCTTCTATTTACTATAACACGATCTCCCGTTCTGGAGACCGTGGTGTCAACTGGACCAACTTTAGCCCGAACCTTCCTGGTACCTACGACCCACCAGGCACAGACGGTAGTCCGAACCACCCTTTCCACACGGAGCTTTTCTTTGCTGAATATTTTGACCCTAATTCACAAGATTCAGTAACTTTCATTCCTAAAAAGAATTATGCAGCAGGAGCAATGCTTCGCATTCCTTCAATGGCTTCAGGTGATACCATCACTACCTCGGCTCCAACTGCTTTGTATTTTGACGACACCCTATACTACGATCCTTCATTAACAGTTAACAATGTCAATTATGGCATCAACAACGCTACTGGCGAAACCGTTGAAATGGGTACCGATACCGTTATCTTCAATGTATCTTGGGACACCCTTCGCATTGCAGACCCATACCAATCATGGTTCCTGGTTTACGTAAATGCCAATGGTGGTGAGCTATGGGCTACTCGTAATGCCGCACGTTTCTCTGTTACCAATCCAGGATGGTTATGTATTGCAAAAGGTATTGGCGGTGGCACCTTTAACTCTGTAGACGTCGAGTTTTCTCGTGATCTCAATCATTGTTACATCAGTTCGGGCAACGGTGTTTGGCGCTTGAATGGCTTGGGTAGTATCTATACCAGCGATCCTAACTTTGCTTCAAAAGCTGGCTACGTCACGCAAGGTGCAACAACCACACCACCAACCGGAACAACACTCACAAAAATCACCAATACTTCATATGAAGGTATTGCAGTCAATCCGAATAACGCCAACGACCTCGTTTGTTTTGCTGGCTTCAACGGTACAAACAAGCGAACCAACAACGCAACAGCTAGCAGTCCTACCTTCACTAACTTAGGCGCTATCGTTTCTGGAATTGCGACCTACGACGGTATCATCGATCGCAACGATCCAGACATTCTCGTTGTAGGTACATCTAGCGGCGCTTGGGTCTCTGAAAACGGTGGCGCAACTTGGGAAAACGCATCTACAGGTTTTGAAGGTACTCCAGTTTATGAAGTACGTCAAAACTGGCGATCTTTTGACGAAGGAAACGGTCGTCCAGGTGAAATCTACCTAGGTACATTTGGTCGTGGTATTTGGAGAACAACCCAATACCTCGGTACCAACAACAACACCGGCACACCAGGCGGTCAATTCAAAACTAAATTGCGCACTTATCCGAACCCAACCCGCGACAACACCACTCTTGCTTTCGAACTGGCTCAAAGTGGTAAAGTAGAGGTTCAGGTGTATTCAATCACAGGTCGTTTGGTTTGGTCTAAATCCATGCAAATGTCAGATGGTTCGCAAGAAATCAGCATCGAAGGTTCTGACCTACCTACTGGTACTTACATCGTGAAGTTCAGTTCAGGTAAGCAAACCGACACCGCTAAGTTTATCAAAATGTAAGCTTGCTTAAAAGCTCAAAAGGAGACTTCGGTCTCCTTTTTTTATGCCCAGAAATTTGTAATAACACATCGGTAGTCAAACTGCAAATTCCAGGCTGTAAAACATGTAAAGATTGATCTTCAGCATCTTTCTAGAGTCAGCTAATTTTTTGTACATTTGATTAAGTAAATCAACCAAAATGCTCGATAAATCTCACAAGCATGTGACTTGCCAAACCTGCACCGGAAGGCAAAACTCTTTATTGAATCATTTTTGCTCAGACGAACTCGATCACCTCAACTCGCATCGTGCTTGTAACTACTACAAAAAACACCAAGCGGTATTTCTAGAGGGCTCGTTTCCGAGAGGTGTCTTTTGCATTAATCAAGGGTTGGTCAAGATTTTCAAGCGCGGAGACGAAGGCAAAGAACAAATCATTCATATTGCCAAAGCTGGCGAAATGGTAGGCTTTAGAGCTATGTTCACCGAAGAACCCTACAAAGTGGGTGCAGAGGCCTTAGAAGAGAGCAATATATGCTTCATCGGCAAAGAAGACTTCCTCAACCTCATGGATACCAATCCTGTGTTGCGCAACGGCATCATCAAGGAACTTTCCAAAGAACTCGCCGATCGTGCCGATTTCATTACCAATATGGCCCAAAAGAGCGTGCGTGAACGATTGGCTTTTACCATGCTCATTCTTATGGATGTCTTTGACAACGAGCCAATCAACCTCAGCAGAGAAGACCTCGCTAATTTTGTAGGTACTGCCACCGAAACACTCATTCGCTTGCTCAAAGATTTCAAAGAAGAAGAAATTATTGAGGTGCAAACCCGCAAGATATTCGTTTTAGATAAGCAGCGCTTACTGCATATTGCGGGCAAATAATTAGCCCAACACAAGATTCGCAAAATTCGCGAGCAATACGTGTCCATAATTTCCCGAAACCTCTGGATGAAACTGCACGCCATAATGTGGCATGTCGCGGTGTTTCATGGCTTCATTGATACAGGCATCGGAACAAGCCAATAAATCAAAGCCATGTGGAACAGAAATGTGTTCGCAGTGGTCTTCTTGCATCTCAAAGACATCTGGCAATCTTTCAAAGAGTATGTCATCTTTTATGACTTCAATTTCTTGAAACCCTCGATCTTCTCGCATTTTTGAGACGCGTGCCCCATTGAGTAAGCCTAAAATCTGATGCCCGAAACAAATTCCTAGAAGAGGTTTGTTGTAGGTTTTGATCCAGTCTAGATGTTTTAAATAGGGCGTAGGGTCTATTTCTGTGAGCAAAATAGGTGCACCCGACAACACAATTCCGTCGAAGTTATCTATATGGTTGCTTTGGAAATCCAATAAACCAATGGTCTGAACATCGGTGTATTCTTCGAGTTGTTCGGCAATAGCTGGCGTTTTGCTGCTACCACAATTGATCAGGGCAATCATTGCTGAGCTTTGTAAAATACACAGCTCACGGCGCGGTGGTCACTGCGTGTGTGTTTTTGAATCTGAAAATGAGAAGCCTGAAGTTGGGGGCTGTAAAAGAGGTAATCGATGCGGCCTGCGGGGAGGCGCCCCACATAGGTGCTGCCTAAGCCCAAGCCACTGCCTCTAAAGGCGTCAAGCAAGCGCAATTGGAACTGATTGTAGGTATATGACATTGGGGTGTCGTTGAAGTCGCCACAAACAATAACGGGATAAGGAGAAGTTTGAAGGTGTTCTACAACTCGGCGCGCTTGGGAGGCTCGTTTTTCAAAGGCACTGCGCAATTTGCGGTACACGGCAATAGCACCTTTTTTACTGCCATAAGTTTGGACTTCTTCGCCTTCGATATGAGGGTCGGTATGCAAGCGAATAGATTGCAAATGCACGTTATAGACGCGAAAAGTATCGGTGCCTTTTACGATATCCGCAAATATGCAATAATTGAAATCCTGGACCCCTTGGGATTCAAACATGACATCACCTCTGGCAATCATGGGGTATTTAGAAAACATCGCAATACCGTAGTTTTCGCGGGTGCGTCTTTTATGAGCACTGCGCTCGTGGTAGTCTTTGGTTTGCATGATGCGGTTGAGCGAATCCATGACCTCGAAACGGGTGGGTTTGTCTTGGCGGTAAAATTCTTGCAAGCAAAGGACATCGGGTTGTTCGTTTTCAAGGAACTGAAATATTTCGTTGCGCGCTTCTAGAGCAGCATCAAAAGAAGGGTTGAATAAGTCAAAAAGTCTTACGTTGTAACTCAATATTTTAAGACCATTGGCGGTTGGTAGTTCTGAATCACTGGTCAGTAATGAAAAATTTCTAAAATGCAGTTTGCCTCCGATGAGCAGTGTTAGCAAGCAAAAAATTGCCCAACGAGATTTAAAAAAGCCCCAAACAACAATCCAAAGAATGGTCAAACCTAAAAAAATCGGATAACTGAGTCCGAAAAATGGAAGGGATGGAATTGTCGACGGATGAATATAAGGCGCAAGGTAACTGAAGAGCAAACCAATTAAAGTAAGTGCTGTGGCCAGTTTAAAGGGCACTGAAAGTAAAGTTGTACGCTTTCTAGACATCTTTGCTTTGTTGAAATAAAAAGTCTTTCTCTTCTTTGGAAAGTGCGTCGTAACCTCGTTTAGATATTTTGTCGAGAATGGCATCTAAACGCGCTTGTCTTTCTTGTTTGTTGGCGCGGTATTGTTCATCGCTCAATGGTCTGCCGCCTTTTTTGACTTTGAGGTTTGAGTTGGCTTTTTTCAATTGTATGCCCAACCAAGGCCTAGAAAGCCTCACATGCCAAAATTGTTGGATGCTCCAAATGCCAAAAAGCGCACCGCCAATATGTGCAAAATGTGCAATTTGATCAGCTGTTCCGACAGCAGTTAAATCTTTGAGGAAGAAAAAGATGGCCAACATATAAATGCGCAACGGAAAGATGCCAAATAGTTGCACTTGGAGTTGGGGTTGAGCAATTGCAAGCGCCATGAATATGGCCATGATGGCACCAGAAGCCCCAACAACTGAAATGGCGCTGCCTTGTAGGGCCGGAAACATTAGATGCGCTAGGATTTCGGTTAAATTACCGGCCAAGCCGCCAATGATATATAAATGCAAAAGGCGTTTGGCACCAAAAAAACGTTCGTAAGTTTGCCCCGCAAAGTACAGGAATAGCATGTTTCCAATGAGGTGCCAAAGGCTAAAATGAGCAAATAGTGAGGTGAAAAGTGTCCAAGGTTGCTGTGCCAAGCGGCTTACGTCTGTGGGGAGCGCAAAAAAATACGCTTCAAGCACGATTGCACTTGAATGCAAGCGTTCAAATACGCCAATTAAGGTGAACAAAAAGAAAACCGCAAGATTGGCCAACACGAGTCTGATGGTCATGCTTCCGCTGCGGAACTCCTGCTTTATATGTGCGAATAAAGGATTCATCACCAAAAATTTGAGCGGTCCTTTTTGCGCCAAACCAATACTAGAATAGCTCCGGCCACAGCGCCGCCGACATGGGCGAGGTGAGCAACGTTGTCACCGGCTTGGTTTTGAAAGGCTAAATAAAGCTCCAATAGAAAATAGCCAGTGACTAAGAATTTAGCTTTGACAGGAATGAAAAAATAAATGCGGAATTCGGTGTTTGGAAATAGAATAGCAAAAGCGGTCATGATGCCAAAAACACCACCAGATGCACCTACCATTGGCGTGATGGATTTACCCAGATAATCTTCCAAAGCGGGGGTTATTCTGATTTGGTTTTCGTTGATATAGGTATTGATTTGTCCGACTAGATCGCTATTCACATTTACTGAATGTTTGAGGAAATAATTGAATTGTTCGAGGTCAAATTGATTGGCGAGCACAGCTTTTAAATTCATGATTTCAATGAAACCAATCATATTGTATAGGGCGAAAGACCCCATTGCGCTGATCAAATAGAAGATGAAAAAGCGTTTGGCTCCCCAAATATTTTCAAGATATGAGCCGAGCATCACAAAGAGCCACATGTTGAAGAAGATATGCAAGAAATTGTCGGTGCTGTGCATGAAAAAATGCGTCACCACTTGATATGGTTCAAAGAAAGGTGAATTGACATAATGTGCACCTAGTGACATCTCAAGGTCAATGCCTTGGCTCTTGAGTAGCAAGCTCGCCACAAAAAAGGCGATGTTCAGCAGTAAAATATTTTTGGTGACTTGCGGTAGATTCTGAAACATAGCTATAATTTTTTGGCTAATTCGTCAAAGCCTAAAGTATACATAATTGGTTTGCCATTTGGAGTTGAGGTGTGTTGCGGACTCTGAAACAAGGTGTCGATAAAATGCTCAACTTCTTGATGGTGTTGTAGGCTAAAATTTTTGGACCCGACCATAGCGAGTTTGGCCACGATAAAATGTGCGATGTCTCCGCTATCGATGTCTGAATAGGTGGCAGCGTCGGTGAGGTCGTCTAGGCATGATTCTAAATCTAAGGAAGAGAGCAGGGCCGGTACAGCAGAAATAAGTAGTTGGTCTCCTTGTATTTCAAAGGCAAAGCCTAATTGTGACCAAAGGCTTTTTTGACCTTGCCAAGTGAGTTTTGCTTCTTTAGCCAAAGTACGTTCGAGCGGGAAAAGCAATTGTTGTGAGGCTAGGGGTTGCGACACAAAATGTTGGATGAGGTCGTCGAATAAGATTCGGTTTTTAGCGCGGCGAATATCTATGATAAGAAATCCTGATTTTGTAGGGCTGATCAGGTATTTGTCGTGCAGTAAAAATTGTTTTGCCGCTGCTTCTTCCGTGAAATTGACTTGGCTCTCGGAAGGTGTTTGTTCTTCAATCTGATAAAATTGTTGCCAATCTTCGGGGCTAGGGGGCGTGCTACCGAATCCTTCTTGTTGCAGGGCTGCGCTGTAGCTTTTGGTGTTAGATCCGCCGCCTGAAGTGGGATGCACTGTTGATTGAAATGGGTTGTAGGCAGGATTCACTACAATTTGAGGTGCAATGGGCTCTGTTTTTCTGACTTCGCTCGGCACTTCAAAGGCGCTCTCGGTTTCGAAATCGAGGGTCGGGAAAATATTGTGTTTGCCCAATGCCTGTCTAACGCTGCTCAACAAAATAGAGTAGATGAAGCGGTCTTCTTCAAATTTAATCTCGGTTTTGGTTGGGTGTATGTTGACGTCTATTTTGTGCGGGTCTACCTCTAAATAAATGCAGTAGCTGGCGTGGTGCTTTTCAGAGAGCATACCGTCATATGCTTTGGCTATTGCATGATTAAAGTAAGGGTCTTTGAAAAAGCGGTTATTCACAAATAAATATTGCTCGCCTCGGCTTTTTTTAGCGAGTTCGGGCTTGCCTACATAACCGCTCACGCGCACGATATCGGTTTGCTCTTCTATGGGCACGAGTTTTTCGTTGCTCCCTTTGCCAAAAATAGCGGCAATGCGCATTCTGTAGTTGCCCGCAGGGAGCTGCAGGATGTCCTGGCCGTTGTGTTGAAAACTGAACTGTAGCTCGGGGTGGGCAAGCGCTACGCGTTCAAACTCAGTTTGAATATGGCTGAGCTCAATGGCGTCACTTTTTAAAAAGTTGCGTCTGGCGGGTACATTGTAAAACAAATTCTTGACTTCAAAAGAGGCCCCGTTATTGCATAGCACTTCTTGTTTGTGCTTGATTTGGTTGCCTTCAATTTCTATTTGTATACCGGTGTCTTGGCTTGCTTGTTTGGTCTTGAGGCAAACGTGTGCTATGGCTGCAATTGAGGCGAGGGCTTCACCGCGAAATCCTTTGGTTTGAAGCGCAAATAAATCGACTGCAGACTGCAACTTACTAGTAGCATGGCGTAAAAAGCACTTTTCAGCATCCTGAGCATCCATACCTTTGCCGTTGTCTAAAACTTGAATCAGGGTTTTGCCGGCGTCTTTAACGACAAGCTGGATGTGGGTTGCCCCGGCATCTACGGCGTTTTCAAGCAATTCTTTGACTACTGAGGCGGGCCGTTGAATGACTTCTCCAGCGGCAATTTGGTTGGCGATATGATCGGGCAGTAAGTTGATGATGCTCATGCGGGCTCACGTTGTTTCGTGCTGAACAAATGTAAGCAATTCCGCTGAGTTGACAGAGGCTATATCCGAACGATTGTACCTGTGTAGGTCGATTTTTCTCCGGGGAGGGTTTCTTGTAAAACGACTTTCCAGATGTATGCTTTTTGAGCAGGAACCATTTGGCCATTGCGCTGGTCAATGCCATCCCAGGCATTTTGTGCATCTGAGCTTTTAAAAACCACCGCACCGTTGTCTGGGTCGAGAACTACTAAATCAAATCTCACATCTCTGATGGTGAGGGCATAAGGCATGAATGTAGCATTGCGTTCGTCTCTTGATTGCGGATTAAACGCATTCACTGCAAGCAAGTTGTAGTCTTCGTTGGCGGTAATGCTGATTTTTTCGGTTGTTTTGCAGCCATCTAGTTGGCCTTCAGCGGTAATGGTGTAGGTTTGCCCTTTAAAAGCCAAGAGATCAAAGCTCTTGTTCTTTCTATTGATGACTGTGCCATTTACATTCCAGTTGAGCTCGCTCACCATAGTTTCAGCACTCACGTGAATACGCGGCGTGCCGTCTTCGTAGTTGATGGCGTCGGCATCGAGAATGATTTTAGGGCCTTTACATGGCATTGAAGATATGCTTGGCAAATCAAGTGGCAGAAGGCGTTCTTGAACTTGTGGCATTTGACCGCCGTCGTCATGAAAAGATTCACTTACAATTGGCACTGATGTATGTTGTTGACGAAGTGCAAGAGGAGCGAGGTGCAAATTGGGGTCAAGAATTGCTTCTGGCGTAAACTGTGTTAAACCTTGGTTGTTAGTGTTGTTAGGAGCAAGACTTGGAATGTTTTGGTTCGCGTTGGTTTTCGTTGGAGTTGTGCTTTTTTGTGCTGCTAATTGGTTCGTTTTCTCCGAAGTTTGGGTTTTATTTTTTGCCACACCAGTCGCGTTGTTGGAACGTTCATTTTTGGGGCTGAAATTATACCATATAGAGATCAAGCCGATAGAAAGTATTCCAGCAATAGCGATTTTGCCCAACCAAGAAAATCCTGTGTGGGTTTTGGGCAGTTTTTTAGACAGCGCCTCCCAAGCTTTTGGGTCGTAGTCGTAGGTGAATTCCTCTACAACTGACTTTATTTTTGTTTCAAATTGATCTTTCATCGTTTGTCGATCTGTATAAGTTGTTCTTTTAAAAGGCGTTGCAAATTCATTTTTGCTTTTGCCAAATTGGATTTTGATGTGCCTTCTGAAATGCCGAGTAAGGCCGCAATTTCTTTGTGGCTGAGCTCCTCCATCACATAAAGATTGAAGACGGTGCGGTAAGCCGGTGATAATTTTGCAATGGCTTCATGTGCAAGTTGAGCCTTGAGCTGGTTGTGTTCAAGGATTTCTTGTTCTTGCATGGGGTCTGCAGCCATAGATTTGAAATCGTTGTCTTGATCAGATAAAAAAGGATCTTTTTTAGCCTTCCGAATGTGATCAATTGCGGTATTGCTGACAATTCTGCGGATCCAGCCCTCGAGCGAGCCCGTAAAATCAAAATGTTCCAATTTGTCAAAGACCTTTAAAAATGAAACTTGAAGCACTTCTTGAGCGCTGTCGCGCTCACCAATGTAGCGCATGCTAACAGCCATCATTTTACCGTAAAACATAGAGAACAAGCGCTCTTGCGAGCGTCGCTCACCTTTGAGGCATCCCTCTACGATTCGTTTTAAGTTGTCTTGCTGCTCCAATTTTCAATATTAACCTAACGCAAAGCTAAGCAGAGGGTTGCCTTAGTTTGCATATCGATCTGCAATTCGCAATAAAAAAAATGATTTTTTTGCCAACTATGCGTAAATTCGTCACGCAAAGCTTTTATCCATTTAAAAACAAGACAAATGAAAGTAACTGTTGTAGGTGCAGGAAACGTAGGAGCAACCTGTGCCGATGTATTGGCTACCCGT
>JAIXXP010000004.1 GCA_027490665.1 Cryomorphaceae bacterium
ACATCGACACCCGGTAAAAAATCAAAATGAGGCTGCATTGTGTTGGTTTGGTCTTTATAAACCTGGATTCGCGCCTCGCCATGATAATGCTTTAAGCTGCTGTTTTCTTGCTGAAACCTGCTTAAATAGGTGATGTCATAAAATGCTTTTAAGTGTGTGAGTGCCGCTCCATCTTTTTTGGGGTCAAAAGCACATTGTACTTGAAAATCGATTTGTTGGAGGCTATCCGATTCAAACAGCGCTACAAAAGGCTGTTGGGCGCAGTGCTGACAATTCAAAAATACCTGCACGAGCTCTTGTGAATGCGGGTCGAGCCAAGCCGTACCGCTAAAAGATGTGCCGTCAGCCTTTTTAGGAAAAAACTTGATTTCTAACAAGGTATCAGCATTGCTGGTCAGTACGGAGTCGGCCAACCAAAATCGAAAATATTTTTGCGGCCTCTTTCCGACATTAAAGGGAGAGTAAGGGAATAAAGGGTTGGGCTCACTCAAATTGAATTCTAGCAGCGCATTGGCCGTGGCATGCGAGGTGAAATACCTGTTTTCGTAGGGGAACAACGCAAAGCGACCTGTTTTGAGCGTTGATTGGCGTGGTGCAAAGGCGCCTTGCTTCAAGTGAAAATAGGCTTCCACGAGCTCGATTTGTTGGGTTTCTAAAAAACTCCGCAATTCGAAATATGCTTGAGCGCTATCTTTTGATGTATTCTGTACTTCCATGGCGCGCAGCAAGAGTTGTGCTAAAGCAGCTTGATTGCCGTTATTGACAACTACTTCCGTGACTTCTTGCGTGCGACCTAGCGGCTGACCTTCTTGTGCAAAAAGCTGACAAACAAATAAATGAAGCAAAGTCAAGCACCATATATACCTTCGGCTGAGCATGCCGTTAAATTACAATTTTTTTCTAAGTACCTTTGCCTACGAATCAAAACGGTTATGGACCAAACAGAAGGCATCCGCATCAATAAATACCTCAGTGAAGTTGGCTATTGCTCTCGCCGAGCAGCTGACCAACTCATTGAACGCGGGAGGGTCATGATCAATGGACACGTTCCTGAGATGGGCACCAAAGTAATGCCCGGAGATGTCGTCACCGTAGACGACGAACCCGTAGGCGCGCCGCAAGAAGATTTCATCTATATTGCTTTCAACAAACCCGTCGGAATTGTTTGTACCACAGATCACGTCCGTGAAAAAGACAACATCATTGATTACATCAATCACCCAAAACGTATTTTTCCGATCGGAAGACTAGACAAACCCAGTGAAGGGCTCATCTTCCTGACCAACGACGGCGATATCGTCAATAAAATTTTGCGTGCGCGCAACAACCACGAAAAAGAATATTCGGTTACGGTGAATAAGCCAATCACCAAAGAATTCATTCAAAAAATGGGCAACGGCATTCCTATTTTAGGAACACGCACACGCAAATGTGTCGTGAAACAAACAGGTAGCCATACCTTTACGATCATCCTGACCCAAGGCCTCAACCGTCAAATTCGCCGCATGTGTGAGTTTTTAGACTACCGCGTGAGCAAGCTCAAACGCGTGCGCATCATGAACATCAAACTCGACCTCCCCGTGGGCCAGTGGCGCTACCTCAACGAAGATGAAATCTTAGTGATCCAATCGATGGTGGCCGATAGCATTAAGGCTTTTGATGAAAATGGTTATGAATGAGTTCAAATCTACTCCCCTCTTCAAATAACCATTCAGAAAGTTTATAACTTATTGATTTTTTGAACTGCCGTACCCTTTTCATTCCTGACTTGAAATAAATAGGTGCCTGCGGGTAAGTGCTCCAAATGAAGTTGCAGTTGTGTTTCATTGACAATTTGACCTTCTTGGTAAATTCTACCTTGTAAATCCATGATTTGAAAACTGTGCTCATGCTCAAAGGAGCTCATCAAATTGATATAAAGGGTATTGTTGAACGGATTCGGATATAATTGAACCCCATTAGTAAGGGACATTTCATCAAGTGCTAAGCTGTTATCGTTCTCACAGAGTTGACGAACTTCATCATAGTTTAAAGAACGATTCCACAAGACCATCTGATCCATTTTACCATTGAAATATGTACCCGATGTATTGACAGGATTGCCAATATAACTACCAATTCTTGATTCTGCATTGGAATAGAGCATATTGGTGGCGCCTGTTCCTTGATAAGTTCCGTTTTGCAACTCGCAATCAATGTAAATTTGCATGTCAAAAGCGCCTTTAATAATGGCCACAATATGATGCCAATTGTTGGTACTGATGCCACTGTTGGTGTAAAACGAACGTCGATTACCCGGACTTGCACTTCCTAAACCACCACTAATATGGGCTGAAACCTGCCCCGTATTGGGTGCAATATTCAAACAATAGCCGTAATAGTCGTTGAAAATGTTATCGCTGCGAAACACCTCATTTGAAGCCGACAATGACTGAACATTGACCCATACCGAAATAGTTATGGGTAAAGGAACTTTCACTGCATTGTCATTAAACACAAGATATTGCTGATTTCCAAAGGCCAAACCATGGTTTGCAAACCCAGCACGGTCAGAAGCAAAGGAGGTGCCGAGTGGCGTTAGGTTGATTGCGCTAGGGCCTAGATCATTGTAGTTTTGATCAAAAGGAAACATGGCAATCAGGCCATTGCTGAGTTGTGCACCAGCAAAAGTGTATGAAACAACACCTATTAGTAAAGCTAAAATTCTCATTTTAAAAGAATTAATTCAACAACTTTAACGTAAAAATAAGCAAAAGAGGTAGGCCAACGCTAAAGATTTACTTAACTGGCTCAAACAACAACTTCATATTCGGATCTAGCATCAGTTGTAGATTTGGGCCTAGCAAATCTTCAGGAATTTCAAATTGTTCTTTGCGCTTGCTCACGTTTAAAATCAGCACTTCACTCGACTTCCCGTCTTTGGAGATGCTGATTTGTAGTGGAAAAACAAAAAGTTGGTCTTGTACCTGTGTAATTTCTATGAACTGCTTCCCTTTTTGTGTCAAGATGCGTGTTTTCAATTGCGGATGCCCGACTTGATACAACCATTGCTGGAAAAATGGCACCAAATCTTTGGGACTAAGGCTGTCCATGAGGCGCGAAAAATCTTGAGAAGTAGCGTTTTGGTATTTATAGGTCGTGTAAAATTGTTGTAAGCCCACTTTGAATATTGAATCGCCCATTTCGTGGCGAAGCATGTGCAAAACCCAAGCTCCTTTTTGATACGCATTGGCATTGAGGCGATCTAAAAGGCTTGGCGTGAGGGAATCGACAAGCGCCTGATGAAATCCGTTGTTGTATAAATTAGCAACCCGGATGCGGTCACTTTGCAGCTGTTTATAAAAAGCTTTTTGACCTTCAGAGGTTTCAATGTACATATTGGTCAGGTATGTAGCGAAGCCCTCGCTCAGCCAGAGATGTTGCCAGTCTGCCTCACTGACCGCATTGCCAAACCACTGATGCGCTACCTCATGGGCAATGAGGTGAGTGCTGCGCAGATCGGCGTTCAAGGAATTTTCGTCGTAGAAGATACAGCCCGCGTTTTCCATGCCGCCGTAGCGCGTGGTAGATTGCACATGATTGAGTTCAGCAAATGGATAAGGCCCTACTAAAGTTTGATAGAATTCCAGAATCGTTGGCGCTACCTCAAAGGATGCTAGGGCCCTAATGCTGTCTTGCGGATACGCAAATCCTTGCATGGAAATTTCATTACTAGCTGCGTAGCGGCGACTTGCAAAATCGGCGATGCCAACAACAGCTACTTTTGTAGGAATGGGTTCATTGACGGAAAAATTCCAAACCATTGAATTGCGCTCTTTTTCTGGTGTTTTAGACACTAGAATCCCGTTAGCTACTACTTCATACGTTTGCGGTGCTTCTACTATAAAAGTGTAGGTCGCTTTATTGGACGGATGGTCTTTGCAGGCATACCAATAATGCGCCCGATTGGGCCAGTTGTCAGCAAAGATGGTGGGTTCTTTGTATTTGTTCTCGCTGATAATGAGGCCATCGCGGGGCTTGCCTTTGAGTTCAATTCCTAGGGTCAAGGTCTCGCCTTTCTGAAATACTTTGGAAAGTGAAATGAGCAGTTCTTCGGTATTTTGCTGCCAAATGAGTGCTTGATGGGGAGCGACTACTTTTTGAACTTTCATTCCCAAACCGTTATCAAGCGGACCTCCTAAATCGAGTTGCAATACCGAACACGTATCGGTAAATTGGATATGAACAGATTGCGTCAACTCAATGAATTCAAAACCATGCGCAATGCGCATGTCCAATAGGTAATGGTCAATCAGATATTGCCTTTGGGCGCTGAGCCAAGTTGTGCAAAATAAGCAGCAGAAAAGTAGGGTTTTGTTCATAGGGAACCGAATAAGACGCCTTCTTTCAAGGAATAGGGTGAAATATAAATCTGTTCAATGTTGGCCTGACGCAGTACCCAACGTGTTTTAATTGCGGCAAGTGGCGCCATCTTTTTTCGGATGGCGATGATATGCTGGTTTTGGTCGCGCTCCGCCTGGGTAGAGGCAATAATTTGTTCGAGCATGTGTTCGAATCTATTGCTATCTACCTCAATAGCATGGCTTTTCGAATCAAAAATACTTTCTTCCATTAACTCATAAAATGTTTCAAAACTCCCTGAAGAACCAATGAGCACGGTTGGTAATTGTTGCTTGAAAAAAAGAGCACAACGTTCGGCTAAATACGTTTCTACCTTTTCAATGTCTTGAAGACTCATGGGGTCTTGAAATTGAAAAAGCTGAAACAAGCGAGAAACACCAATATCAAATGAATGTGCCACAAATGGACCCTGGTGGTCGGCGGCAATGAATTCGGTGGAGCCACCGCCGATGTCCATGATGAGTGCTGGATTTTCAAAATCGTGGGTCAGGCGCACGCCTTTATAGATCAATTCTGCTTCGCGTTGCCCGGTAATGATTTCAATTGTAAAATGGAGTTGATTTTGTACTTTATACAACAACTCTTGCGCATTGGTGGCGTCGCGCAAAGCAGAAGTACCAATTGCTTGAATTTCCTGAACTTGCCATGTATGGCAAAGCGCTTTAAAGCGATGTAGGGTGTCAAAAGCGCGCAACATTGCGGCTTCACTGATTCGGCCTTCGTTGATCCCACCCATTCCTAAGGCAACGCCTTCTTTGGTCTGAAAAAGGACTTCGCGTGTCAGGGTGTCGGCAATCAGCAGATTAAAGGTGTTGGTTCCGAGATCGATGACGGCCCTGCGCATTACTAAAATTTAAGAATGTATTGTTTGTACCACCTACCCGCTAATTTCAGTAACAAAAGTGCGGCAGCCAATAAGATCAAAAGGCTGAGCATGGTGGTGGTATAGCCCACAACAGTTGCACCCTTCGCCAAGGTGATAAATGCAATAACCGGTGCACTAAACGGTAAGTAAGTCAGAACTTCGGTTAGCGTGGTATTGGGGTAATAGATGGCGTAAATGCCTGCAAAAATGCCGAAAGCCACCATAAAAATCAAGGGAAGTAAAAACTGCTGACCATCGGCATCGGCGCTGCTCCGGGCACCTAAGACAGCGAATAGTGAACCATAAAACAAGAAACTAGCTGCAAAGAACAAGAAAAAATGCAGTAGTAAAAAAGGCAGGTTCAACTGCTCAAAAACCAATGAAGACAGCGGGTTGAGTCTTTGAGGGCCGGCCTCGCCCCAATTGCTTGGGTCGAATACATCTAGAAAAACCGTTTGCTGTAAAAACAAAAGCCCTAAACTCAAGACCACAGCCCAGCCGAGCAATTGCAAAAGCGCTACAAGTCCGATGCCTGTTATTTTACTGAGCATCAGTTGCTCTGGGCGCACGCTCGCAAGTAGGACTTCAACAATGCGGTTGCTTTTTTCACGGACCGTAGCCCTGAAGATGGTCATGCCGTAGAGCCCAACAAAAAACAAAATAAAGGCGCCGAAGATAAAGCCAGCCCAAGCATTGGCCTCTTTGGACTCGTTTTTAGGGTCTTTAAGGTCGCGGAAATCAAAAACAAATCCTTGTTTGATTTGCCTGAAGGCTTCCTCCGTTAAAGTGGAATGTTGGGATGCGATGAGTTCTTCCATGCGTTTTTCAACTTGAAATTTGAGCTGCATACGAGCATCTAGGCCAAGTTGATCGCGGTAAAAAACAAAACATTTTTTATTATTGAGGACTTTTTCATTGAGCTCCAAAAGGACATCGAATTCTTGATAAGCTTTGGCCTTATCGAATTCTTGCATCTCGAGGTAGTCGTCAATGAAATAGTAATGGATGTTTTTTTCTTCCTGAGCCATAAGGCGATGCGCCATAATTTGCCCGGGGTCGGCAATGAGTACTTTGAGCTCTTGCTTGCCTTCATCGGCTGCTTTAAGGATAGCAACCAATAACAAAAGCAGGACAAGCGGCCCCAGTACAAGCATGTACCAAAATCCTTTTTGACCGAGTCTTTCTTGGATTTCGCGTTTGGTGAGGAGCAAAAACTTAGACATCTTGGGTTTCTTTTTGGGTAATCAGGTCGACAAAAACTTCTTGCATAGATGGCAGTAACAGCTCGAGGTGTTCTACTTCTACATGGGCCTGCAAACTGCGCATGAGGTCGTTCATGGTACTAGCACCGCGAATTTGCAAGGTGCATTCAAAAACACCCTCTGAGCGTTCTTTTTGTTCGAGCAAAGTGAAGTCGGTCCAGAGCGCATTAGCAAAACTGAGCATATTGCCTTTAAAGCGCACAAATATGCGGCCTTTTGCATATGCCTGACGCAATTGGAGCACGGCATCTTGAGCGAGTAATTTGCCCTGATGCAACAGCGCTGCGTGGTCGCAAATTTCGTCGACACTTTTCATGTTGTGCGTCGACAAAATGATGGTGGTGCCCTTTTCTTTGAGCGCCTTGATTTCGTTCATGATGAGCTCCACATTGAGTGGGTCAAAACCAGATAAGGGTTCGTCGAGAATTAGCAACTGGGGTTGGTGCACAAGCGCGGCAATAAACTGCACTTTTTGCGCCATTCCTTTGGACAGCGTGGCAATGCGTTTGTTTTGCCAATCTTGGATTTCAAAATGCGCTAGCCAGTGGTCTACATGGTGGGCGGCATCTTGTTTGGTCAGGCCGCGGAGTTGGGCTAAAAACAACAAATGTGCGCGAACACCCATGCTTTTGTAAAGGCCGCGTTCTTCAGGTAAATAGCCAATTTGTTGCAAATGACTTGCCTGCAATAGTTGCCCATCAAAATAAATGCTACCTGCATCTGGGCTGAGCATTTGATTGAGCATGCGAATGAGCGTGGTTTTGCCCGCGCCGTTCGGACCTAAAAGACCAAAAATTTGACCTCTCGGGACTTCCAAAGAAATATTGTCTAGGACCAACTTGCGCTGATAGGACTTGCTGATTTGCGCTACTTTAATCATGATTTAAAGCTAAGAAAAATCTTGACTAGCGCAACGTTCGGAGTGGTTTCCAGTTGAATTTTTTAGCTAAAACCAAGTAGAGCCCTGTAAAAATAAAAAGGCCACTCCCTAAATGCAGTAGCAGCGAACCCGGAGGGCGCTGGTCTAGAAACAAGGCCTCGGTATGAAAAACCTGCCAAGAACTCGACACCACAAGTACACCAAAGAGGTTATTGAAAACATGAAAAGCCAAAGCAAGCTCCAAACCGTCGTCTTGAACACTAATGAGGGCAAGGAAGATGCCCGCCATAAGGTAATAAAACAAAAGCCCATAACCCATTGCTGAGATTTCAGGATTGGAAATGTGCATAAAGGCAAAAAGCAAAGCGCTAATAAGGATACTCGCCACTGCGCTTTTGGTGCGCAAATACAGCCCCTGCATGGCGTAAACCCTAAAAACAAGTTCTTCTGCTGCGGCTTGTAAAGGTACCATGAGCAGGGCAACTAAAAGCAAAGGAAAAAAGTGGTCTGGGTTGAAATTCCAGGTCAGTTCTTTGGTTTGACCTAATAACGTTACTTCGGCAAGCGCAAAAAGAAAAAACAAAACGACTAAAATAGCGCCAAAGCCAAAAAAGCGCTTCCACCGAAAATGAGTAGTGGTGGTAAAAATAGTCAGGAATGGACGCTGATGTGCAAAACGCAGGTAAACGAGCATACCAACAAACATCAAGACAAAAGGAAAAAGCACCCCCATAAGCAAGCGAAGGGTGCCATAGCTGGCAATAAATGCAGGATTTTCAGGATCAAAAACTAGCCCTGGGAAATTGAATTTGATATCGAGTAGCAAAGGAAGATTTCCTAGGATATAGAGAATGACCAGCAGCGCAAGCCCGCCTAGATACAGCCCAACAGAGGTGCGGCCCAGCTTCGCTAAGTCCAGGAATTTCATGAACTAAAGATGTCGCGCATGCGGCTAAAGAAGCTTTTGTCTTTTTGAGCCTTGTAGGGGTCGAAATTCTCAGAATCGCGGAGTTTTTCAAGGATTTCGCGTTCTTCTTTGCTGACAGTTGTTGGCGTATAGATGTGCAAATGGACGAATAAATCGCCGGTGCCGTAGCGTTGCACACTCGGCAAACCTTTGCCGCGCAAGCGGAGTACTTTGCCACTTTGTGTACCTGCGTCTACTTTGATCTTGACCTTACCACCTACCGTTGGCACTTCAATAGAAGCGCCTAGAACGGCATCGCTAAAGTTGACAAAAGCGTCGTAATGTAGGTTTTCACCTTCTCTGCGGAGGTCGTCGTGGGCAATTTCTTCGATGACTACAATGAGGTCGCCGGCAGCGCCATTGAAAGGCCCTGCATTTCCTTTGCCGCGCACACTTAGTTGCATGCCTTCTTCTACGCCTGCAGGAATGTCGATTTCAATGATTTCTTCTTGTCTTTTGAGGCCTTGCGCGTCGGCATCGGCTGGCTTGGACTCAACGGTCTTGCCTGCACCCTGACACACATGACAAGCCGATTGGGTTTGCATGGCTCCTAAAAAGGTTTGTGCTACGCGGGTAATGCGGCCGGTGCCCTGACAAGTTGGACAATTTTTGTAGGTCACGCCTTCGGCTTGAACCAGTTTATTGACTTTGATTTTTTTCTTGACCCCGCCTGAAATTTCTTCGAGGGTGAGTTTCATTTTCACGCGTAAATTGGTGCCTTTTACAACGCGTGAACCGCCTCGGCTGCCGCCAAAGCTGCCGCCACCAAAAGCACCTCCGAAGATGTCGCCAAATTGCGAGAAGATGTCGTCCATGTTCATGCCGCCACCGCCAAAACCACCAGCACCACCCATTCCGGCATGGCCAAAGCGGTCGTATTGTGCTTTTTTCTCGGCGTTGCTCAGGACTTCGTAGGCTTCTGCAGCTTCTTTGAATTTATCCTCGGCACTTGCGTCGTCTGGATTTTTGTCGGGGTGATATTTAAGCGCTAATTTGCGGTAGGCCTTCTTGATTTCAGACTCATCGGCGCTTTTAGAGACGCCTAGCACTTCGTAATAATCGCGTTTGTTACTCATGTTTTATTTATTGTCCGACAACAACTTTTGCAAAACGCAAAACTTTGTCGTTGAGGTAATAACCCTTTTCTACATCTTCAATTACTTTACCTTTAAGTGCCTCCTCGGGTGCAGGTATATTGGCAATTGCTTCGTGTACGTCGCTGTCAAACGACAAACCTTTAGCTTCCATTGGTTTGAGGCCTTTTGATTCTAGTATTCCCTTCAGTTGGTTAAAAATCAAGTTGAAACCTTCCTTGATGGCAGTTAAATCTTCCAAATTTTCATTGGTTGCAATGGCGCGCTCGAAGTTATCTAAAACAGGAAGCATCGAACTGATGACATCTTTACCAGCTGAAGCGATTAAATTTAGTTTTTCTTCGTTGGTTCTGCGTCGGTAGTTATCGAACTCAGCATAAAGACGCACAAATTTATCTTTGTATTCATCGACCAATTGTTCGCTATTGTTGTCTTGGCTCTCTTGGTTATCTTGAGGCGTTTGATCTTGGTTTATTTCTTGACCTTGATTTTGTTCTTCGTTAGGTAGCTCGTTCTCGACTGACATAATTACAAATTTATTCGTTGCTTTCTGCTTGACAAATAATAGACCAAGCCCTATTTTGAGACAAGCTGGCAGTAATTTACCTGACACAAGTGTCAAAAAAGCAGTTTTTCCAGAAGTTGCTGAAGTTTGTGTAATTTTGAGCTCTCCAAGATTTACCCTTATGAAAAAATTACTGCTCGCCTTCTTGCTCTTTTCAAGCTTCGCTCAAGCGCAATTGCTGTATCAGATTACAGGAAATGGCCTGACGGAAGCTTCTTATTTGTACGGGACTATTCACATGCTTCCCAAAGAACAATTTGAGCTCAGCAATAGCCTCAAACGGGCATTTGATGCAGCTACTACCCTTGCCATGGAAGTCGATTTGAATATGAGCGGCGCAGAAAAAATCGCCATTGCACAAAAAGTATTGCTTCCAGACGGCAAAACACTCAAAGATTACATGGCTGAACAAGACTACCTTCAACTCAAAATGTACTGCATGGACAGCCTTCAATGGAACGAAGCCAAATTTGAGCGCAGCAGCAAGCTCAAACCCATGTTTTTCTCGAGCATTTTGATGCAAGAAAGCATGTCAAAAATGGCTTCTTACGAGATGGAATTCAATAAGATGGCCAAGAAAAAAAAGAAAAATACAATGGGGCTCGAAACCATCGATTTTCAACTTGGCTTGTTTGATCAACTTCCAATGCAAACACAGGTAGACATGCTCAAAAAAGATTACAACAGCGATCTCAAAACCTTTGACACCCTCCTAACCTGCTACCTTCAAGAAGATCTTGAAAAACTGAACGTTCTCATGAATGCCGAAACAGCAGCCTACCCCGAATTCAACGAACTTCTTTTGATCAACAGAAACAAAAGCTGGATTGCACCAATGAGTACTCAAATGCGTAAAGAAAGCACCTTTTTTGCTGTTGGCGCCGGCCATTTAGGTGGTCCGCAAGGTGTTGTTTCTTTATTGCGCAGCGCTGGCTATACAGTCACTGCCATCAAACAAAACTAACATGGACTTACAAGAACAATTTCAACAAATTATCGAATTCAGACGCAGCAATCGCAAGTTTGACTCCGAAGTAAAGGTCCCTTCTGAGGTCATTGAACGCAGTTTGCAGCGTGCAATTCTATCCCCAAATTCCAGCAACATGCAACTTTGGGAGTTCCATTGGGTTTCTACCGCCGCTGAAAAAGCAAAGGTTGCAGAACTTTGTTTAGGGCAATCTGCAGCCAAAACCGCACAAGAATTAGTCGTATTTGTGACGCGTCCAGACAAATGGAAGCAGCGCAAAGACTGGCATTTGGCTCAGGTGCAAAAAGAAATCAATGGCGAGCCAACAAAGGCTCAAAAAATGATGTTACAATATTACGGAAAGGTCATGCCGTTATTGTATGCAGCCGATCCATTTAGAATTCTAGCTGGCTTGCGCCTAACCGTCAGCTTTTTTGGCGGCTTATTTAAGCCTTTCTACCGTACTGGCGGTGCTTCTGCCGTAAGGATTGTTACCCATAAGTCTTGTGGCTTGGCTGCACAAACTTTCATGCTTTCAATTGCCGCAGAAGGTTTTCATAGTTGCCCTTTAGAGGGTTTTGATGAAAAACGCTTAAAGCGCCATTTGAAATTGCCGCGCCGCGCAGAAATCAATATGGTCATTGCGGTGGGCTTAGGTACCGAACCAGGTATTTGGGGCGAGCGCGTTCGCGTGCCTTATGAAGAAGTCGTTGTCAAGCATTGAGATAATTACGAATCCCTACTTTAAGCGCCGGTTTCATTTCTCCTAACTCCTGGATAATTCCAATTTGGGCTTTTACCTCCTGATCAATTTCAGGATACATTTTCACAAATCTTTTGAGGTGATAAAGCGCATAGACCCGATTGGCTACCGCGCTTTCAGGATGAGCAAAAACCTCAAAGCAGCAATTCAATAACTCCGCTTTGAATCTTCTTTTGATCGGCAACTCGAGCAAAACAACTAGTAAACTTCTTTGGATGCTATGGTTGCTGGTCTCTAGCAAACCCGCCGTTAGTTGATCTTGATAAGGTGCAACTAAAGAAGGCTTGGCTTTGGCAATATGCACGAGCATCCAGGCGCTGTAGGCCGGCACCGGATGAGGTTTGTCAGACAACGAAAGATGGAGCAACAGTGGAATTGCTTTTGGATGCTCCAAGAAATATTGATGAAAGTCCGTAAAGCGAGGCTTCTTAGCCCGCGCTAAAATAAATTCCTCAACGGCACTCTCATCTAACACTATTCTGCTTTAGGATCTGCTTTCTTTTTGGTCGGCTTCGCTTTTTCGATGCTAAGTTTCAATGCGTCTTGTCCGGTTTCAAAATCGAGTACAATGGTGTCGCCTTCCTGCAAGTTAGAGTTGATGATTTCTTCGGCAAGTGGGTCTTCGATGTATTTTTGAATGGCTCTTTTGAGTGGACGCGCACCGAATTTTTCGTCGTAGCCTCTTTCGGCAATGAAATCTTTGGCAGCGGAGGTGCAGCTCACGTGGTAGCCGAGGTTACCAATGCGCAACAAAAGCTTTTCGAGTTCGATGTCGATAATGAGGTGGATGTCTTCGCGCTTGAGTGACTTAAACATGATCATGTCGTCGACGCGGTTCAAAAATTCGGGTGAAAACGCTTTGCGTAAGGCGTTTTGAACCACGGAAAGTGCATTTTGTTCTTGGGCCTCCTGCTGTGCTTTGGTACCAAAACCCATTCCAGTTCCGAAGTCGGCAAGCTGGCGCGCACCAATATTGGAGGTCATGATGAGGATGGTGTTTTTGAAGTCGATTTTGCGCCCTAAACCATCGGTCATGTGGCCGTCGTCGAGTACTTGCAACAACAAATTGAATACATCGGGATGCGCCTTTTCGATTTCGTCTAACAAGACAATTGCGTAAGGCTTGCGACGAACCTTTTCAGTGAGCTGACCACCTTCTTCATAGCCAACGTATCCTGGAGGGGCGCCTACAAGGCGAGAAATAGAGAATTTCTCCATGTATTCGGACATGTCTACGCGGATGAGTGCGTCGTCGGAATCAAAGAGGTTTTTAGCGAGTATTTTGGCGAGTTGTGTTTTACCAACACCTGTTGGGCCTAAAAAGAAGAAGGAACCAATTGGTTTGTTGGGGTCTTTTAAGCCGGCGCGGTTGCGCTGAATGGCTCGAACCACTTTTGCAACTGCATCGTCTTGACCAATTACCTTTCCACGGATTTGCTCGGCCATTTTGACGAGCTTACCGAGTTCTGACTCGGATATTTTAGTCACCGGCACACCGCTCATCATGGAAACCACCTCTGCGACATTTTCTTCGGTAACAACCACGCGGTTGTTTTTAGCTTCTTCTTCCCATTTGGTTTTGGCAGCTTCGAGGTCTTCTTGCAACTTGCGCTCGGCATCGCGGAGTTCGGCTGCTTTTTCGTATTGTTGAGAGCGAATGACTTCTGCTTTTTGGCCCTTTAAGCCTTCGATTAAACCCTCAATATCGGTAATTTCTTTGGGAACATGTAAATTGGTAATATGTACTCTTGAACCAACTTCATCGAGTGCATCTATCGCTTTGTCTGGCAAATGGCGATCGGTGATATAGCGCTCGGTCAGCTTTACGCAAGCTGCGATTGCTTCGTCGGTGTAGCGCACACTGTGGTGATCTTCGTAGCGCTCCTTGATATTGTTGAGGATTTGAATGGTTTCGTCTACGGAAGTAGGCTCGATGATGACTTTTTGGAAGCGACGCTCCAACGCACCGTCTTTTTCGATGTATTGGCGGTATTCATCGAGGGTGGTGGCGCCAATTGCTTGCATTTCGCCTCTGGCGAGTGCTGGCTTGAACATATTGGAAGCATCTAGCGAACCGCTTGCACCACCCGCACCAATAATGGTGTGGATTTCATCAATAAATAGAATGATGTCTGGGTTCTTTTCGATTTCTTGCATTACTGCTTTCATGCGTTCTTCGAACTGGCCTCTGTATTTTGTCCCGGCAACTAAAGAAGCTAAGTCAAGCGATACGATGCGTTTGTTGAAAAGAATGCGCGATACTTTGCGCTGGACAATACGCAAAGCCAAACCTTCGGCAATGGCTGACTTTCCAACACCGGGTTCTCCAATTAAAATTGGATTGTTCTTTTTGCGGCGCGACAAAATTTGACTCACGCGTTCGATTTCTTTTTCGCGGCCAACAATTGGATCTAGACGGCCGAGCTCAGCCATTTTGGTGAGGTCGCGACCGAAGTTGTCGAGGACTGGCGTTTTGGATTTTGGATCTGCGCTTTTGCGCTGTGACTGGCCGAAGTTTTCTTCGCCTTCTTCTTGGCCTGAACCCGGAAATTCGGCACGTGGTTGTTGTTTATCTTGTAACATAAGTTCGTATTCTTCTCTGGCATTGGCGTACATGACACCGTATTTATTAAGTAATTGGCACGCAACGGCGTCTTCGTAGCGCAAGATGGTGAGCAAAAGGTGTTCTGTGCCAATGATATTTTGTTTGAATTCTTTGGCTTCTAAGTAAGATTGCTTGATGATGTTTTCGGCTTGTTTCAAGAGCGGAACGTTGTGATTAACGAGCTCGCGGACGGCACTTTTGGCAAGAATTTTCTCGATTTCGTCTTTGAGCTGTTCTAAATCGATGTTGAATTCTTTCATGATGCGTATGGCAGTGCCTTCATTGAGGCGAATAAGACCTAACAACAAATGCTCTGCACCGAGAAACTCATTAGACAAGCGCACAGCTTCATCTCGGCTGTAGTTGATCATGTCTTTGACACGTGGAGAAAATTTAGCTTCCATTATTTACGATTGCTTGTCACAAATATAACTTTTATCTCTGCATGACATCCGGTTTTATTCACAATTTATCGACGCATTTTGTTAGTAAAAAATAGGAAAGGCAGGCCGCGGGGGGCTTCAATTTATTAATTTTGATACGCTAATTAATTTAACGCATAGACTAACTCAAAAATATGGCTGAAGGCGAAAAAATCATTCAGATCAACATCGAAGATGAAATGAAATCAGCATACATCGATTATTCGATGTCTGTAATTGTCTCACGTGCACTCCCCGACGTACGCGACGGCTTCAAACCCGTGCACCGCAGGGTGCTCTACGGAATGCAAGATCTCGGTGTATTCTCCAATCGTCCGCACAAGAAATCTGCAAGAATCGTAGGTGAAGTATTAGGTAAGTATCACCCACACGGCGACAGCTCTGTTTACGACACCATGGTGCGTATGGCCCAACCTTGGTCTTTGCGTTATCCACTTGTCGATGGCCAGGGTAACTTTGGTTCGGTAGATGGCGACAGTCCAGCTGCTATGCGTTACACCGAGGCGCGTTTGCGTAAAATTGCCGAAGAAATGCTCGACGACCTCGAGAAAGAAACCGTCGATTTTCGTCCTAACTTCGACGACTCCCTTGAAGAACCAAGCGTTTTACCAACCAAAATCCCGAACCTCTTAGTAAACGGTGCAGCTGGTATCGCAGTGGGTATGGCCACCAACATGGCACCTCACAACCTTACTGAAGTTGTGGATGGCACCATCGCCTACATCGAAAACCGCGACATCACCCCTGAAGAATTACTCAACTACATTAAAGCACCCGATTTCCCAACCGGCGGAATCATCTATGGCTACGAAGGTGTACGCGATGCTTTCCTTACTGGCCGCGGCCGCGTCGTAATCCGCGGAAAAGCAGAAATCGAAGAAGAAAACGGACGCGAACAAATCATCGTTACCGAAATCCCTTATCAGGTCAACAAAGCCGAAATGATCAAAAAAATCGCTGACTTAGTCAACGACAAAAAGATCGAAGGTATTTCCGACTTGCGCGATGAGTCTGACCGCAACGGGATGCGCATTGTATTTGAAATCAAACGCGACGCCATTGCCAATGTTGTTCTCAACAAACTTTACAAGTTTACCCAACTTCAAACCTCATTCTCTGTCAACAATATTTGTTTGGTAGATGGCCGCCCTCGCCTATTAAACGTGCGCGACCTCATCCAAGAATTTGTTGAGTTCCGCCACGAAGTCGTGATTCGCCGCACGCGCTACGACCTCCGCAAAGCCGAAGAGCGCGCTCACATCCTCGAAGGGCTCATCATTGCTTCAGACAACATCGACGAAGTCATTGAAATCATCAAAACTTCCTCGAGCCCAGACGACGCCCGCGACCGTTTGGCAACGCGTTTTGGCTTGTCAGATATCCAAACCCGCGCTATTGTCGACATGCGTTTGCGCCAACTCACCGGCCTAGAGCAAGACAAACTCCGTGCAGAATTCGACGAGCTCATGAAGCTCATCGCCGACCTCAAAGATATCCTCGACAAAGAAGAGCGCCGCATGCAGATCATCAAAGATGAACTACTCGAAGTACGTGCTAAATACGGCGACGAACGCCGCTCTTCCATCGAATACAGCGCAAGCGAAATGCGCATGGAAGACCTCATCGCCGACGAAGAAGTAGTCGTTACAATTTCACACGCAGGCTACATCAAGCGCACCAACTTGGCAGAATACAAAGTTCAGAACCGCGGCGGTATGGGCTCCAAAGGCTCCGCTACCCGCGACCAAGACTTCCTAGAGCACCTTTTTGTTGCCACCAACCACAACTACCTCCTCATCTTCACCGAAAAAGGACGTTGTTTCTGGATGCGTGTCTACGAAATTCCGGAAGGCAACAAAACTTCCAAAGGGCGCGCCATTCAAAACCTCATCAATATCCCAGGAGACGACAAAGTCAAAGCCTACGTTAAAGTCCTCGACCTCACAGACAAAGACTACGTAGAAAACAACTTTATCGTGATGTGCACCAAACAAGGTGTCATTAAGAAAACCTCACTTGAGGCCTATTCTCGTCCGCGCAGCAATGGTATCAACGCCATTGGCATCCGCGACAACGACGAACTACTCGAGGCAAAACTCACCAACGGTAGCAACGAAATCGTATTGGCAACGAGCGAAGGCCGCGCCATTCGTTTCAATGAAGCCACTGTTCGTCCAATGGGCCGCAATGCCTCTGGGGTGCGCGGTGTTAGCCTCACCTCACCAACCGATGTCGTAATTGGCATGATCTGCGTCGAGGATATCTTCTCTACAATATTAGTGGTTTCAGAAAAAGGCTACGGCAAACGTACCTTCCTCAACGATCCAGAAGACAAAGAACCTGTATACCGCATTACCAACCGCGGTGGTAAAGGTGTCAAAACACTCAATATCACCGAGAAAACTGGCAAACTCCTTTCGATTCAAAATGTATTTGACGAAGACGACCTCATGATCATCACTAAATCTGGTGTCACAATCCGCATGCACATCGATACCATCCGCACCATGGGACGCGCTGCTCAAGGCGTGAAACTCATCAACCTCAGATCTAACGCTGAAATCGCAGCTATTGCTCGCGTACCGCGCGCAGAAGACGAAGACGAAGCAGACACCATTGAAGGTGCAGAAAATGGCACGGAAATTGAAAACAACGAAGCGCAAAGCGAATAAAATTTAAACCATGAAAAAACAACTCCTCCTAGCTGGTCTGAGTCTTGTCTTAAGTACAGCTACTTTTGCCCAAAAAAAGAACGTTACTGACGCCATCCTTTTGATGCGCAAATACAACCCAATGGGTGATGTTGCAGCCAACAAAAAAACGGTCACTGAAGCCAAAAACTTCATTGATTTAGCTGCTGCCAACGCGGAAACTGCCGAAGACCTCAAAATGCACCTTTATCGTGGCGAAATCTATTATTGCCTCAATGAAATTGGCAATATCGAGTCAGCTACTTCAGGTGCACCCCAAGACCTTTCCTCAGTTAACGGCAACAAAGCAGTAGCTATGGCCTCTTTCAAGAAAGTTCTCGACGACCCTAAAAAAGCCTGGACAACCGATGCGCAAAGCTTCATCAACAGCCGTGTCGATTTCATGTTCAACCAAGGTATTATCGCCTACAACGCCAAAAAATACGTCGATGCCGCCAATGCATTTATGGCTTCTAACGAAATCAAATCCTATTTAGGCGAAAGTTTCAAAGATGCAGAAGTCAACACCTCATTAGCGGCCAATTATGCCGTTGAAGACTTCCTAGCAGCCAAAAAATACGACGAAGCTTTAAGTTTTGCGCAAGGAATTTCAGAGAAGATGCCACAAAACATCGACATCCTCATCAGCATCGTGAACATCAACTTGCAGAAAGGAGATGTTGCCGCTACCGAAACTTACATCAATAAAGCGCTCGCTCTTGACCCGCTCAACAAGCAGCTCTACTATGTATTAGGTACTAGTTATATGGATAAACAGGAAAATGACAAAGCTATTACTGCCCTTCAAAAAGCTATTGAAATTGACCCAATCTACAACGAAGCATTATATCAATTAGGAGCCCTTTACTACAATCTCGCTGTAGAGAAGAAAAATGCGAGTATTGAATATGATTATAAAAATCCAAAATTCACTCAACTTGAAAACGAAGGTAATGAGTATTTTAAATTAGCTTTAGTCCCTTTAGAAAAATATTACCTACAAGACTCTACCAATAAAACTATCCTTGAAATTTTATTCAAGACAAATACAAAGCTTGGTAACATTGAAAAAGGTAAATTTTATAAGGATAAATTAACTCTTTTATCTAATAAGGATAATACAACCGGTTATCCACAGCCGCCATATGGAACGCCAGACAATACTACAAAAAGTGAAGCCGCTGGAGTGAAATCAATTTCATATACATACAACTGCTATCAAAATAAATTTGTCATCATTACTTTTACTTTGATTGGAAATGATACGAAATGGGAAAAATCAATTGTTGAAAGCACTCCTTGTCAATAGATCAAAATAAAAGTTTAATCTATTCACAAATCAATAATAAACTGCCCCATATGAGGGCAGTTTTTTTTTAGCTCAATTGCACATTTTTATTAACTTTGGAATATGGAATTTGTACACCCAGAACGCTTATGGTTCCTTTTCTTTCTACTGATTCCTATCGTCATTCATCTTTTTCATTTTAGAAAACGCAAGACCCTCTATTTTTCGTCTTTGCGCTTCATTCAATTCCTTGAAAAAGAACAGCAAAGCACTAGAAAACTCAAGCACCTACTCGTCTTGATCTCCAGGATTTTAGCCCTAACTGCTCTCATCTGCGCATTTGCCCAACCACAAATTAAAAATAGCACCGGGCAGCACAGCGGCAAACCAGCACTGCTCATCTACCTAGACAACTCCTTCTCCATGAGTGCCATTGGTACAGAAGGAACCCTGCTTTCCGAAGGTCGCGAACTCGCCAAGCGCATGCTCCAAAAAATTGCCCCTGACACACGCGTACTTATTTGCAGCAATCAACTCAACCACTCCGAGCAGCGATTTCAAACCAAAGCAGAGGCCCTGCGCTACCTCGACAACCTCGACATTTACGCCCTGAGTCGTAGCCTCGGCGACGTCATCACTTGGCAGCAAAGACAAATCAAAAAACACCAAGAACAAAAAGAAAAACTAGGCCAAATCAGGCAGGTCTTCATTTCTGATTTTCAACGAACGCAAGGCAAGCTCACTGCTCAGCAGCCTCAAAACAACCAAGCCTTCTTTGCCTATCAACTCAAGGCACAGCAAAACCAAAACGCCTATATCGATAGCATTTGGTTTGCCAAACCTACACAACACTACCAAACCGAACAAATGCTTATGGTTCGGGTTCAGAATTTTGGAGACCAAGCTAAAAAACGCTTAGAGCTGAATGTTAAAATTGGCAAAATCAAGCGCACCATGTTCATGCAAATTGCTGCAAACGGCAGTCAGGTTGCAAGTTTTCCCTACAACGAGATCAACAAGGGCTACGTGCTTGGCCAAGCTCAAATCAACGACCAACAAATCCATTTTGACGACACTTGGCATTTCTCTTACGAGGTGCCAGAGCGCACCAATATTTACCTCATCGAGGAAGCCAACGCAAGTCCAAATGTCGCAAAAGCTTTTGCGGTGGAAGAGCGCTACTCCGTCCAAACTACACTACCTGGCGAGGTGGCCTCTAATTCACTTGCTTCAGCCGACCTTATTGTTTTGAACGGACTCAACGAAATTTCAAGTGGGTTACAAGACGAACTCATTACCGCGCATCAAAACGGCCAGCGCATCCTCATTATTCCTGGCGAAGATATCTCCTTCAACGACTACAACCCTTTGTTGCGCGCACTTTCCCTCTCGGAGCTAGGCTCAGTGCAGTCCAATGCACTCAATTTACAGCGCATCAACGACGACGACCCCTTCTTTAGTGGTGTCTTCGAGAAAAAACAAGAACGCCTCAACGTTCCTTTGATCAAAAAAGCTTATACAGTTCAAAACAAAGCACAAAGTAGTGCCACCCCATTACTCATTACACGTTCAGGGCAAGCACTATTTATGCGCGCCAATACAACTGCATTTTTGTGGACCACCGCATTGCAAGCCTCTTTTGGTAGCCTTGTCAATCAATCCCTCTTCCCTACCATCCTTTTGCGCTGCGCTGAATTTGCCAGCAAACGCTACCCTGAATACGCTATTTTAGGAAAAGATGCCCAAATCAAAGTCAGAGCAAATTACGAAGACGAAACACCTTTGCGCCTCATCTCCTCAGAAACTGAATTCATTGCCCAATATGTTGGCAGCCCCAACAACCTTCGCATACAAATTGGAGGTATGGCGGCTTTGGAAAGGCTAAAAGCAGGCATTTACGAACTCAAAGGAGCTGAAACACTTGCGCAGTTGGCACTCAATTACAACCGCTCAGAATCCAAACTCGAACTACTTACCGAAACCTCACTTCTGGAATTACTAGAAGCAAACGGTATAAAAAATTGTACCTTTAACCAAATCAAAGAAGGACAAAGCCTCAGCGACGTCGAGCTAAAAGACACCAAAAGCTATTGGCGACTCTTTCTTATTTTGGGACTTATTTTTCTTTTGGCAGAACTTTCCTTGTTAAAATGGTGGAAATGAAAATTCAACTCAACAACGCAACGATACACGATCCAGCATCTAGTTGGCACCAACAAACCTGTGACCTCCTCATTACAGACGGCGTCATAACCGAAATTAGTGGCAAGCTGCAGCACCCTGATGCCCTGCAAGTAACAGGCGCTCAATTGTGTGTAACACCTGGTTTTGTAGACCTCAAAGCCGATTTTTGCGACCCAGGCTACGAGCACAAAGAAACCATTGCAAGTGGCCTAGATGCAGCCAGCGCTGGTGGCTACACCCGCGTTTATATCCAGCCCCATACCCAGCCCGTCATTGACCACAAATCTTTGGCAAGCTATGTTTATCAACAAGGCGCCCATAGCACCACCCAAATTGGTGTAAATGGAGCGCTTTCTAAAGGAAATACTGGCGAAGAACTCGCCGAAATGTACGAGCTCTTTCAAGGTGGCGTCAGGTTGTTTACCGACGACACACATAGCATTAGTGCGGGCTTATTGCACCGCGCTTTGCTTTACACCAAAGACTTCGGCGGCCGCGTATCTTTACTTGCGCGAAATGCCTCCTTGAGCGCAAAAGCCCAAGTAAACGAAGGTAGCGCCTCTACACGCACTGGTCTCAAAGCAGACCCACATGTATCTGAACTCATTGAAATTGAGCGCAACATCCGTTTACTAGCCTACACCGGCGGCAAAATGCACCTCTCTGGCATCAGCACTGCAGAGGGTGTTGAACTCATCAGAGCAGCCAAAAAAGATGGCCTCGACCTCACTGCCGACGTTCACCTCATGAACCTTTGTTTTACCGAAGACAAAATGCTAGGCTTTGACACCCGCTTCAAAGTTTTGCCAGTCCTTAGAACCCAAGCAGATCAAGACGCACTTTGGGCGGGCGTATCGGACGGCACACTAGACGCTATTGTCAGTGACCACCGTCCAGGCGACCCCGAAGAAAAAGAACTAGAATTTGACCTCGCTCATTTTGGCGCACCTCAATTAGAAACAGCTTTTGCTGCGCTACTGACCCAAAAACCTGAGGCACTCCAAGCTGTATTGCGCGCGCTAACGACAGGCCCACGCAAAGTCCTAGATTTACCGCAATTGGCGATTGAAATTGGCGCCAAAGCAGAACTCACTCTTTTTGACCCCTCTGTTCCCTACGCACCGAACATGCGCCCTGAGCAATGGCGTTTCAGCCCTTTTCAAGAAGCAGCACTGCGCGGCCAAATAATTGGCATTATCCGAGGCAACCAAGCTTCATTAGCACACTCCTAATGTCCAAGCGCTCCTTTTTAAGAGAATTCTTCAAAGCCAACCGCATGGTAGGTTCTGTTATCCCTAGCTCCCGATTTTTGAGCAAAAAAATGCTCCAACCCATCCATTTTGATCAAGCAAAGGTTATTGTTGAATTAGGGCCAGGCACTGGCGTTTTTACCAAAGAGCTCCTCTCCAAAATGTCGGCCAATTGCCATTTGGTGGTTATTGAACTCAATGATGCCTTCTTTAAAGACCTCGAACAGAAGTTTCAGCACCCAAACCTACACCTCGTTCATGGTTCAGCTGACGACCTCACTCACATTCTTCAAGACTTCAATCTTGCTAAAGCAGACTACATCTTGTCCTCTTTGCCTTTGTCTAACTTCCCGGTAGACCTCAGAAATTCTATTTTAGAAGGCATCAAAGGAAATTTAGTTCAAGAAGGTAAACTCATTCAATTTCAATATACCAGAGGGCTTAAAAAACTCTACGGCACACATTTCCCGCAGGTTCATATCGATTATACAGCACTGAATTTCCCGCCGGCCTTCGTTTACACTTGCACCAATAGCTGATTTCTTTTGCGTATCTTTGCGCAAAAATTTACAGCATGCTTTCGGTATCCAACCTCTCTTTACAATTCGGTAAACGCGTACTTTTCGACGAAGTCAACGTTAAATTTGTCAATGGCAACTGCTATGGTGTCATTGGTGCCAATGGTGCCGGCAAGTCTACCTTCCTCAAGATTTTAACGGGTGAACAAGACCCCACAACTGGCCGCGTGGACCTCGAACCCGGCAAGCGCATGGCTGTACTCAAGCAAAATCACTTTGAATTCGACCAAATTCAGGTGCTGCAGACCGTCATTATGGGACACAAACGCCTCTATGAAATCATGGTCGAAAAAGACGCCCTTTACGCCAAAGAAGATTTTAGCGACGAAGATGGTATGAAAACCGCCGAACTTGAGGGTGAATTTGCCGACTTAGAAGGCTGGAACGCTGAAACCGACGCTGCCACCTTACTCAGCAACCTCGGTATAGACGAATCCAAGCACTACATGCTCATGGAAGATCTTTCCAACGATCTCAAAGTACGTGTGTTGTTGGCCCAAGCGCTTTTTGGCAACCCCGACGTCCTCATTTTGGATGAGCCAACCAACGACCTCGACCTCAAAACCATTTCTTGGTTAGAAGACTTCCTTCTCGACTTCCGCAACACCGTCATTGTGGTCTCCCACGACCGTCACTTCTTAGATACCGTTTGTACACACATCTGCGATATCGACTTCAGCAAGCTCAATATGTTTACGGGTAACTATACCTTTTGGTATCAGTCTTCTCAGCTTGCTTCGCGCCAGCGCGCTGACAAAAACAAAAAAGCAGAAGAAAAGAAGAAAGAGCTCATGGAGTTCATTTCGCGCTTCTCTGCCAATGCCGCTAAATCCAAACAAGCTACCAGCCGTCGCAAAATGCTCGACAACCTCGACCTCGAAGAAATCAAGCCTTCTTCGCGTCGCTACCCTGGCATTACCTTTCACCAAGAAAGAGATGCCGGAAATCAAATCTTAAGCATTGAAAACCTCAGCAAAACAAGCGATGGCAAAACGCTTTTCAAAGACCTCTATTTAACGGTTAACAAAGGTGACAAAATTGCTTTTATTTCCAGAGACTCCGTTGCCCTTACTCATTTCTTTGAAATTTTAGCAGGCAACCTCAAAGCCGACACCGGTGAAATTACTTTTGGCACCACCATTACAACCGCTTATTTACCCAACGACAACCACCATTACTTTGAGGCCAAACTGAGCCTCATCGATTGGTTGCGCCAATATGCCCTCACAGACGAAGAACGCGAAGAAGTATACTTGCGTACCTTTTTAGGTCGTATGCTATTTACTGGTGAAGAAGCCATGAAAATGGCATTTGTACTTTCAGGAGGTGAAAAAGTGCGTTGCATGCTCTCCAAAATGATGCTTGCCAAAGGGAACCTCCTACTCATGGATGAACCTACCAACCACCTCGACCTCGAATCCATTACAGCGCTCAACAACGCCATGCAAGAATTCCAGGGCACGCTCTTGTTTACTTCCCATGACCACGAATTGGTAAGCACAGTAGCCAACCGCATCATCGAACTCACACCAAACGGTATCATCGATAAAATGATGCCCTACGACGACTATCTCGCCGACGACAAAATTGCGCAACTACAAGCAGAACTTTATGCCTAAATCCATGGTGCGCTATCAAGTCCACTGCGAACAAGCACAGCAACGCTATATTCAGTTCAGTGCCGTTTTTGAGCAAGATGCCGCACTAGAGACCCTCCAGCTTGAATTACCCTGTTGGAGACCGGGCCGTTATGAAATCGGTAACTTCGCCAAAAATATCAAAGGTTTCAACGCCTTTGGAGAAGCGAACCAACCTTTAGCCGTTCGCAAAACTACCAAAGATACCTGGGTCATAGACACCAAAGGCAGCGCTCAAATTAAAATCTCTTATAGCTACTACGCTGCCGAACTCAATGCGGGCTCTACCTTTCTAGACCCTACACAACTCTACGTCAATCCGGTCAACTGCTTCTTTTACGATGCTGCCCAAACCGAACAAGCTTTCCAACTCCAATTACACATTCCTACTGCTTGGCAAATTGCTTCAGCCTTAGATTTCGACCATAACAACACTTGCGAAATCGCCAATTTTGACCGTTTGGCCGACAGCCCTTTTATTTGCAGCGCTGCCATAGAACGCAGAAGTTATGAAGTTGACGGCCACACTTTCCATATTTGTTTCAATCAGCAACAAATGATTCCTTGGGAGCGCGTATTAACTGACTTCCAAAAATTTACGCAACGCCAGCTACAAGATTTTGGTGAATTCCCGAGCACAGCATATACTTTCTTGATTCAATCTGTGCCTTACGCGGCGTATCACGGTGTAGAGCACCTCGACTCTACAGTAATAGCACTTGGACCTTCTTGCGATGTTTTCGGGAGCCTTTATACGGAATTACTCGGTGTTAGTTCACATGAACTCTACCATTCTTGGAATATCAAAGCGCTTAGGCCAGCAGAAATGCAGCCTTACAATTACAAAAAAGAAAATTACGCCCAAACAGGTTTGATCTACGAAGGTATTACCACCTATTTGGGCGACCTCTATTTACTCAAAAGTGGCGTATTTAGTACTGAACAATACCTCAAAGAACTCAGCAAGCAAGTTCAAAAGCACCTAGACAACCCAGGCCGCTTCTCGATGAGCGTGGCAGCAGCATCTTTTGACACCTGGCTAGATGGCTATGTGCCCGGCGCTCCTGGTCGCAAGGTTTCGATCTACACAGAAGGCTGCTTGTTGGCCTTTTACATCGATTTCAGACTGCGCAAAGCCACCAACAATAAAGTTGGAATAGAACAAGTCATGAAGACACTCTATTTTAATTTTGGCGTTGTTCAAAAGGGCTACACGCTTGCCGATTACCAAACAACCATCGAAAATTTAGCTGGTGAATCTTTCGCCACATTTTTCGAAGACTACGTGAGTGGCACCTGCGCCTATGAAGCCCTCCTGCAAGAAGCCTTTACCTATTTTGGCTTAGAACTCAAGCAAAACCCGAGTAAAAGTTATGCGGAGGCACGCTTTGGCATCAAAGTACAGCAAGTTGGCAAGGAGTGGCAAATCTTGAACATCTTCCCTGGCTCGCCTGCAGACACCGGCGGCTTGGCTATTGGCGACCTCCTTATCGGAGTCAATGGCAACCGTGCGCTGCCCAGTCTAGACAACTGGCTTTCTTTCTATGAAAACCAGAACAAAACCCTACTTATTGATAGAAGCGGACAATTATTGGAGTGTTTTATTCCTGAGGTAGACCGCTACTTTTACGTGACCCATCAGGTAGTAAGGGCTTCTGCACTCATTGCAGCTCAGGAAAAAGCATTTGCGCTTTGGGCTAAGTAGTTTCAAAAAAATCTTCGGGAAAATTCAATAAATACAGTTTTTCACTTGCTCTGGTAAGGGCAGTGTAAAGCCAACGCAAATAAGCCGAATTTTTGCGTTCTTCCGGAACAAAACCGTAGTCTACGTATACATGCGCCCATTGCCCACCCTGTGCTTTGTGCACTGTAACGGCATGTGCATATTTGATCTGTAACGCATTGAAATACGGATTTTTCAGCACCTGCTGATAACGCTTTTGTTTGTTTTTAATATCGAGGTGTTCGGCTTCAATGGCGTAAAACAGCTTGCGCATAACATCTCTACTCAAACTCGGGCCTTCTTCAAGTAAGCTTTGGATATGCACCACACAACTGATTGAACCTTGATCTGGGTAATCTACAAATTTCAAATCGAGTTGAGCAAATTCAAAGCCGTAATAAGCTTCAAATTTCCTTACGCGTTCAATGCGCGCGAGTTCGCCATTGGCAATAAAGCCCATTTTAGAAGTGGGATCTAGCCAAAAGTAATTGTTCTTGACCACCATGAGTAAGTCGCCTTTTTCGAGGACTTCTTCGCGGTAAAACAAGCGGTTTCTGATTTCTAGATTCCATTGGTTGGCGCGCTTGTTAGCAAGCGTAAGCAAGATGGTTTCATCTGTTCCTACCTCTGAAATAGATTGCTCCAAACATTCTTGAAACTCTCCTCCATGGATTTGAACAACACTGTTGTCAGAAAGCGTCTTAAGTGCGGGCAATAAAGGGACGTTAAACTCCTCTTTTTGACGCAAAAAAGTAGCCACACTCAGGATACCTGAATTTTCATTGACCCTAACTACTTGCGTCAGATGACTGTGCCAAACGAACAAAGTTGGAAATGCCTCCACCAACTTTTTGGGGTCGAGCGCAATACTGTGCTCTTGGCCAACCGGAGGTAGCTGCCCGGGATCCCCGATAAAAACAAGGTGGCAGTTCGTACCGCCGTAGACGTAATTGAGTAAATCTTCGAGAACGTTATTGGCTTCATATGGAGAGCTCGCTGCGAGCATTGAAGATTCATCGACAAAAAATACCGTGTTTTTATGCAAGTTTTTGGCCAGCGCAAGCCCTTGGGTACTCCATTCGCCGCCAGAAAAATAGATGTGTCGGTGAATAGTGCTGGCAGGGAAACCCGCATAATTGGAGAGTACCTTTGCCGCGCGTCCGGTGGGAGCCAAGAGCTTAAAGGGCAACTTCTCTTGCTCCATCTGCTTGACAATATGGGCAATAAGGGTAGATTTACCCGTGCCCGCAAAACCGGTGAGCACCCAAACTTTTCTGTTTTCTTTGGCGCGCAAGAAAACAAGAAATTGTTCGAAAGCTTGGTTTTGATGTGCGGTAAAAATCAGTTGCTGGGTCATGAAAGTTGCGTTCTGCGCGCTAACAAAATTAAATATTGTAGCTTTGCACTAAGGCCACAAGCCCAAAGACTTATAAACAAGCCATGTCGCGTTTGGTACTTCATTATACGGATTCCACACTTTTGATGCTCGAACAGACGCAAACCGGTGTCTTGGATACATACTTTTCACTGGAAATAGACAAGCCTTTTGCCCGTGAACGGATGTCTGGCCCTATCAAAGAAGCGCTCCGCACCAATACGCTCAGCGCTTGTTTATGGTTTGGTCCAGACTACACACTTTTTCCAAGAGCACTTTTCGACCCCGCTCAGCTCACTGCATACTACCAACTCAATCACGGCCCGCTAAAGAGTCAAAACCACCTTACTTTTCAAATCATTGAAGCCCTGGATTTGGTTTTTATCTACAGCATTCCTGTTTGGCTCTATGATTATGCCAAATACGAACTACAAACGCCAAATGTGGGCCACAGCATTGCCCGACAGCTCCAATGCCTGAGTGCTCAAAACTTTACAGATCGCGTGGTGCTTTTGATAGAGTCCACTCATTTTGTATTGCTCACCATCAAAGACCGTCAACTCATCAGTTGCACCACCAACGAATACTTGCAAGCAAGCGACATTCTTTATTTTTTATTGGCCCAACAACAAAAGCTACAACTGCCGAGCGCAAGTCAACTCGACCTCTACGATGCCACGCAACATTTTGATTTCAAATCATTTGAAGACTTACTGCGTCAATTTAAAGATTTCGAGCAGTATAACTGTAGCTTTTACGATACCCCCACCTACCAAAACCAAATTTTGTGCGCATTATCCGAGGATCTTTAAAAGGCAAGCGTTTTGCCACACCGCCGGGCTTTCCTTCTAGACCCACCACAGACTACGCCAAAGAAGGGCTCTTCAATATGCTAGAAAACACGCTAGACTTCGACGAGCTCAGTGTTTTAGACTTATGTGCCGGAACCGGTAACATTTCCTTTGAATTTGTGAGCCGCGGCGCCAAGCATTTACTCGCCATTGACAGCCATCCCCGCTGTGTGCAATACCTCAAGCAAAACGTCCAGACTTTACAAATTACCGAGCAAATGCAAGTCTATAAATCCGATTGTGTGATTTATTGTCGCAATGCCAAAAATATTCAGTACGACCTGATTTTTGCAGACCCCCCTTATCATTTGGGTTTCCACGAAGAACTCATTCAAACCATCTTTGAGAAACAACTCTTGAGTCCAGATGGCCTGGTCATTATCGAACACGGCAAACAACACGATTTTACTACCTTACCTCAATTTGATGCTTGCCGAAATTTTGGAAATGTTTATTTTAGTTTTTTCAAGCCCACAACATGAAACGCTGTCTATTCCCAGGAAGTTTTGACCCATTTACAAAAGGCCATGAAGCCATTGTGCATCAGGCTCTAAGTTTGTTTGACGAAGTGATCATTGGCGTTGGTATCAATTCCAAGAAGCAAGGTCTTTTCTCGACTGAGAAAAAAATCGCTCACATCCAAGCGCTTTTTAGTGCCCACCCCAACGTTAAGGTTGCTTCATTTCAGAAACTCACCGTTGAATTCTGCAAAGAAGTTGGCGCCACTCATATTGTACGTGGCTTGCGCGATGCCAAAGACTTTGAATACGAGCGCAGCATAGGCCACATGAACCACGCTATCTCCGGCATAGACACCGTCTTTTTCTTAACGGCACAAGCGCACAGCGCCATCAATTCGAGTATCATTAGAGAAATGTATCAAAACGGTGCCGATATCACTCCATTTGTAACCAAACCTGAGCTCCTCGTTTGATGCACGTGCACCTCAAATTACTATCTATTCTGCTCCTTTTTTGGGCGCCTCTCTTTGGCCAGGTGCAGCTGCGCGGCCTGTCTTTTTGGTCTGCGCCCGAACTTCAAATTTATCAAATTGACAATCAGTTTAGTAAAGAAAAAATCTGGTTGCAAACCGTGAAGCCCGACACCATGGGTATCTTCACCACGCAACTCGACCTCCCAACAACAAGCACGCTTCAAATTTGCGGTGCCAAAAAATGCGCCCTGCTATATGCGCAACCTAAAGCACGCTACCTCATCGAACTGCCATTAGAAGAACAACAAACTTTTTACAACACCGACGAGCAAGAAATTGAATTGCTCTTTTATCAGCTTGATACCAACGACATCAATTACCGCATTTTGGGCTTCGAGGCCTGGATGGACGACTACCTTGCAGACATCTATCAACTCAAAGACATCCGCAGCCATGAGTTTATCTTGAAAGTAATGGCTTTTAAGGCAGAAACAGCTGCTGTTTATGGAAACGACACCAGCACCTTCTTGCGCGATTACATCAAATACAGTGTTGGCCAAACCATTGATAATTTTTCAGTAATTGGTGGCCCGTCTAAAGACGACAAATTCAGTTTTTATCTGCAAACCGACACCGTCAATTATAGTCAACCAAAACTCATAGAGTATGCACGCCTTTTTTATGAGAAGTACGAAACGCAGGTAGATCAAAACACACGTTTGGCAATAGAAATGGCCATAGCCTCCGCGAATAGTGCGGCATTGGTTGCGGCCTTGCAAAACGACCCTTACATATACAATAAAGCCTGGGCAGAATTTGTGGCCTTACAACTGATACTTGAATTTGACCAAAACAAACGCAGCGATAAAACCCTGACTTTAGTATTGCTAAAAAGTCTGGCTAGTAATGGCCAACAGAAAAGTCTGAAGTCAGCTGCCCGCTACTTTTGGCTTGAAAAAAGCAAACTAGATAACGGCTCAACCTGGGATCGCAATTATGTTGTCAATGAGCTACAAATTAAATTGGCATCCAACCAATATGTTTACATGCATCATTATATTCCGGGCAATCAAAAGTGCATTGCTGAAATGGCTGCGCTCAAACGCTTGGCAAAGCGCTACGAGAATAAAGTACAAATCCTAACTTTTTACCCCAGCGAACAAGCCTGGACAAACGCCGATCAGAAAGCGTTCGAAGGCGCAACTTGGCAGCGTCTTGCCCTACCTCAAACACATGAGTTATGGCAACAATTGAGTTGGAGCAGTGCGCCGGCTTATATTCTTTTAGATCCACAGTTAAAAGTACTGAACTTAGATGCTTTGGGGCCCTTGCCAAATGCACGCACCCAAACAATTGACCTGATCCTCAGTCAGCTTATTAGCAATTAATTCTCAGCGGCAGATTTACTCTTCCGTAGGCAAAATGTATCTCAGCTGTGCTTGCCCCTGTTCATCGATGAACAATTCATAGCCGTTGTGCTGCCTGAGCAACCAATCTACAAATGCACCATCTAAACCACTCTCTTCTAAGACGATGGTTTGGGTAGCACCTTTAAGGTTTACACTGCGCTTGCGCATTTCCTTTAAATACATCAGTTGCACAACATTCCACTGTGATTCTTTCTGCAGGGCCGATACAAGCATTTCTTTTTGATCTTCGTAAACAAAAACGCCTACGCGATTGAACCTCGTGAGTTCAGCTGCGCAATCTGAACATTTGAGTTCAAAACGACTTACTGGGTCTGGCAATTGAATTGTTTTGACCTGGGGGAGTTGGAGTGCCGCAATTTCCTGTTGCAAAGCAGTACCAATTACTTTTGGTTCAGCTGTAGTTTGGAATGATTCAAAAGCAATACCCGATTGCGCCAATAATTTTGCTTGTGCCAAATCGATGCGCTTTCCTTGATAGTACGCTACAATAAACGCATCTGTAATCCCTTTCTTCACTGCTTGTTGCTGTCGCACTTTGGCATCCTTTAAGTTCGCAAACTTTCCACTTGCATAACGGTATTGTCCTTTTGCGGTCTGCGCTTCAATGAGTTCAGTTAAACCAATTTGCGCTTCGCTAGTTATCGGACGGTTATATACCCCAACCTGAACGGAATAGTATAGTCCCTGCCCTGGCCCAGCAAATTTGCTATTTTGAGCCACAACAGCAGTATTTGCCATTGTCGTGCGTCCTTCGAGTGCGCGTCCTTGGGCCAAACTCAAGCGAGTGCAATTCTGATACGCCACCACAAAAGCGTCCGCATAACCTAACGTTCTGATCAATTTTTGCTGTTGAAGCGCTTCTGCAGAGCTTCGAAAATATCCTGCCATATAAACAGTGAGCCCGTTTGCCAATACTTTGCCGTCTACCGGGGTGAATTCTCTAAAGCGCTCGGCCGGAACAGGCTTTCTAAACGCACCCACTTGGACTCTAAACACCAAGCCCTCAGGACAAGGAAGCCCAACAGGTAAAGGTGTGGTTGTATTCGGATGCTCCTGAATTTGAAAAGCAACGGAAGAAGGCAGATCCGATATCGTTGTGGATGTTGCAGCTATCGTTGATGTTGTTCCGACCTGTGGACGGAAATTTTCTAGCAGGAGTGTCTCGTAAAGTTCTTGATCTTTGACTTGTAAAAGCGTTTGCTTTTGGTTCTTGAGTTGTGTGCGCAATACCTCTTGTGCCTCGAGCAACACCACCAACTGTTCCTTTACTTCCGGCTTGTAAGATTCCTCTAAACTTCTGATGGAAAGCTGATTCTGCTGAAATTGTTCCTTTGCTTGCTCAAAAGCTGCGCGCTGCGCAACGTAGTTGACATAACCTTGGATTTCCGCCTCTGTGGTTAATGGCGCTACCCCTGCACTTTCAACAGAGACATCCTCAGCAGTTGGCAAAGTCAAGTCGCTATCTAATTCTAGCAATTCTTGATTTGACAAACCCAAACGCCTTACCTCAGGGAGCTCATCCAGATTTACCTCCGTCAAATTAAACAGTGTTTCTAATTGTTGTTCAAAATCTCTGATGCGATCGTTTATATTTGAAACATTCCCATTTTCAGGATTCGTGGAAGAAACATTCCCATTTTCAGTTGAATTTGAAGTCACTTCTGGATTAGAGCTTATCTCAGGATTGGTAGTGGTGGAATTTTGATTCGTAGAAGAAACATTCCCATTTTCAAGATTCGTGGAGGAAACATTTCCATTTTCAGGATTGGTGGAGGAAACATTCCCATTCTCCATTGAATTTGAAGTAAATTCTGGATTAGAGGTTATCTCTGGATTCGTAGAAGAAACATTCCCATTTTCAGAATTGGTCGAGGAAACATTCCCATTCTCAGTTGAATTCGAAGTCACTTCTGGATTGGAGCTTATCTCAGGATTGGTAGTGGTGGAATTTTGATTCGTTGAAGAAACATTTCCATTTTCAAGATTCGTAGAAGAAACATTCCCATTTTCAAGATTCGTGGAGGAAACATTCCCATTTTCAGGATTGGTGGAGGAAACATTCTCAGTTGAATTCGAAGTCACTTCTGGATTAGAGCTTATCTCTGGATTCGCAGTAGTAGAATTTTGATTGGTAGAGGAAACATTCCCATTTTCAGGATTCGAAGAAGAAACATTCCCATTTTCAGGAGTCGTGGTGGAAACATTCCCATTCTCCGTTGAATTTGAAGTAACTTCTGGATTAGAGGTTATCTCTGGATTCGTAGAAGTAGAATTTTGATTCGTAGAAGAAACATTCCCATTTTCAGGAGTCGTGGTGGAAACATTCCCATTCTCCATTGAATTTGAAGTCACTTCTGGATTAGAGCTTATCTCTGGATTCGTAGAAGTAGAATTTTGATTCGTAGAAGAAACATTCCCATTTTCAGGATTCGTGGAGGAAACATTTCCATTCTCGGTTGAATTTGAAGTTACCTCCGACTTTAGTTTCTCGGATAGCGACTCCTGTTGAGCATATTGGGCCAATAATTCTTCGTATGTACTCTGGAAATTGAGTTTTGGAAAGTCTTGGTTTTCGGCTTGCTGGAGAAAAGTTTCTTTGAGTTGTACTTGGTCATAGACTTTGGCTTTTTCGGCCTGAACTTCTCTTGCTTGCGCTAATTGTTTAGCTAAGGCCTCAACTTGTGAAAGATCCCGTTGTAAACTAGCGATTGTTTGTTGAGTTTGGACTTGTTCCTTCTTGGATTGCAAGGCGAGGTCTGTTTGCAACCTTTTGATCTGTTGGGCTAGCTGCTGTTGTTGCTCTTTCACCAAATTTTCGTCTTTGATGATTTTTTGCAAGCGCAGTTGCTCATCGAGTTGGGCGGTTTCTAAGGCACTGGCGCCGTCAAATGCTGCAATTTGAAGGTATTCTGCTATGGCTGCATGACGTTGCTGCAAACCATTGATAAGGGCTAAAGTGTCTCCAAGGAGCAGCAGCGCTTGGTTGCGCTCATTGATTTGCTGTAAGGTGTCGAGCAATACCAGATCTGGGATATTTGCCGCCTGATTGATTTCAATCCAACGCCTGGAAAACGCCAATGCAGCTTCAACCTCCTTTAAAGAAGCCAATGCTTGGGCTTTCTGAGCTGCGACATTTTCAGCTTGTGGGTCTGAGAGTAGCGCGCTGAGTTCGGCCAAGAGTGCCTCGCGCTTATTGAGTTGTTTTTCAAAATCTAGACGCAATAATTCCATGAGCCGCACTTGGTTTTCTAAACTCACCTCTGCCGCCAATAAGGTGTCGGTGATGTTTGCCACAAACGCAGCGGTGTCTTGTGGAGCTAAGCCCCAAGCTGCGCCCAAGTTGGTTTGTTGAGAAGTGGTATTTGCCGTTGTGCTTTGTTTGGTTTGTAGTAAATTACCTCGTGCGACGTTCATTTGTAGTTTGGAGATATTCGCAATTTGCTCCGCTGGATCGGTATCGAGGAGCTGATTGATTACCTGCCATTTTTCTTTGCCGTATTCATCTGAACTATAGCGAATTTGCTGTTGGAGTGTCTTACCTGTTGGTACCTGCGGGATGCTGAAACGGGTGGTGTATACTTTAGAGGCACCCGCGACTTCAAGCTCTAGCTGAAAATCGCCTTTGGCTGGGAGGGCTACCGTGTAATTGCCTTGGGCATCTGAAACAAAAGGGCCATATTTTTCAGAAGTAGCAATACTCATGAAATACAAGGTCATAGTTTTAGTCAGCGGATCTAGCTCGTTGGAGAAAGCACCTGCAAAAACAAAATTGGCCTGCGTGGGCTGATCGAGCTGCAGGGTGTAAATTTCGTACTGCCCCACCTTGCCTTGTCGCGTAGTGGCAAAATAAGCTTGTTGTTGGGTTGGATCGGTTACATAAAAAAGATCTGAGGTAGGGCTCGAATAGGGATACGGCATTTTTTCGATATCTCGAGCTGTATTGGTATTGAGATCAAAGGCCGCCTTGTATAAATCGCTTGCCCCAATGCTGTTCGCTGTCGAACTGAAATACAAGACCTGCGTGTTGGGGTCATAAAAACCATAAGTTTCATCGGAAAGCAAACTATTGACACCGCCATCAATGAGCGACAACTCGCCCCAGTTGTTATTGGCATCTTTGCGCTGTAGATATAAATCAAGCTGTTCTCCTTTTGGGCCATAAGAAGCAAGAATGCGATATTTCATGCCCCGTTTGTAGGCGTAAACAGGAATATGTTGGTGCTTGGCGTTGTTTTTACTATGGACTTCTGGTGCTTCGTAAAAAGAATAATCTTCTGAGCCAAAAGGATAGGTCAAATAAAACTTTTTACTTTGGGTGGTCGAGATAGATAGCAAAGGCAAGCGCTGAAAAGTAGTGATTTCATCTAGGGCGCGCTTGCATTCAGCAATTTGAGCACTCACTTCTTTCCTATTTTTTTCATTGAGGGTGAGTTTTTGGTAGGTTTCGTATGCGACAATGGCCTGACTGAAGAAATACTGTTCTTGGTAAATACGTGCGCGGTAATAATAAAGAAGTGGATCTGGGATTTGTTTTAGACCAAGTGCGACATCGAAATATTTTGCGGCTTCAAAATGCTGCTGAACCTCAAAAATACAGACCCCGTAACAAAAATTCAGCTTTGGATTCTGCTGGTCTTTGGCCAGTAATTGACGGTAATCAGTGAGGGCGGCACTGTAGTTTTGCTGGGCAAAGGCTTGGTCAGCTCGCTTTTCAACACTTGACTGACTTTGCGCCACAACAATTTGGTTTTGCCACAGGAACAAAACCAAAAGGAAGAAAGAAAATAGCCTTTTTTTACCCACTATAAGTAGAATAACCTATAGGCTTACGAATTTTTAGTAAAAAGGTTCATGCGGTTTTCAGTCCCCTTGAGCAAGCGCTCGATATTTTTGCGGTGCGCCCAAATAACGAGGGTTCCAAGTACGATCGTAAAGATGATCATGATGCGGGTATCGTTGTGGATGAAGAAATAGGAGACCAAAGGAAAACAAAGTGCTGAAATGATGGCACCCAAAGAAACATAGCGCGTAGTGAGAAAGACCAACAAAAACAAAGTAAGACATACAGCAGCTGCCGGCGGATTGATCCCGATGACAATGCCTAAAGAGGTGGCAACGCCCTTCCCTCCCCTAAATTGTGCGAAAATAGGAAAGACATGGCCAACCACAGCTGTAAACCCACCGACTAGTTGCAAGATCAAGAATTCATCTTTGTAGCCACTGAAAGCAGTTTGCGCTAAAAAATAAGGCAAACAAGCAGCGGTTGTTCCTTTGGCGACGTCGGTCAGGAGAACCATCCAGCCAAAGCGCTTACCAAGAATTCGAAACGTGTTGGTAGCACCTGCGTTTTTGCTGCCGTGTTCACGGATATCAATACCTTTAAAGAAGCGCCCCACCCATACTGCAGTTGGGATACTTCCTAAGAAATAGGCTGTAAATAGAACAAATAAGAGGGTCATTGAATTTATTTATTTAATAAATAAGCCCTTAATTTAGCTAAAATTAATGAAGCAGACTGCTCGTTGGTCGTTAGGTAATTGAAATTTCGTGTCTTGCGCTTGTCTGGTTTGATGCTGTCAATGGCTTGCATGAATTTTACATTGGAAGAATAAATAGCTAAGGTGCCATCTTTGCGGTCTTGTGTATAATCGAATACGTAACGTGTACCATCAAACGCTTCCATGGACCAATAAAAACCCGGGGAGTTGTCGTCGCTGAAACTTTGCACATAAGCTTGTGTAAGGGTCAGCGGCTGAGTAATTGCGGTACCTCTGATGGAAATAAGACCTACATTTTGTGCCGTACTTAGCAAGCCTTTATCTTGTTTTTTGGCATTTGGTTTATCGCTACCGAAGTTTTCCAATACAATGCCGCTAATGATGAGGCTTTGTTCCAAAGAATTGGGCATTTTCTTCAGCTTTTCTTCGTCAAAATCCTTAAAGACTTCTTGTGCAGCTTCCTGACTAGACCACGCCGCAAGGCTATTGGCTAGCCCGTCGATTGGTTTTTTGATGTTCCATTCAGGAGCGGTTTCTGAGGCCTTAAACTGCGCAATCATTTCATTCCAAACGGTATTGTCTATTGGCATAGTGATTTTTGCGTTGGCGACAATTCTGGTTTTTTTGGTATCGTTTTGGTAACTGATTTTGCCGTGAAGGGCAATGTCGATTTCACTGGTTGGTACCCCAAGTACAATGTTGCCGTAGCCCTGAAGACTACAATTTTCTGTATCCAGAACCAATAAATTACTGAGGCTGTCTTCGCCCAATAATCGGGCCTTGCTTGCCACTTCAAAGCGCTTAGTAGTTTGGTTATATTGCAAATAGCCGGCTGCTTGAAAAAGAATGGGATCCTCTAAACTTACGCGCTGAGACAAGAAGGCTGGATATATACGTAGGCTGTCCGCTCGTTCGGTATGACGCCATACGAAACCAAGCGCCAGCGCATTTCCTTTGGCATCGAGAGGGTTTTCAGCAATCGGAATTTGAATTTGCTTCGCCAAAATGGTGTCTTTGAAGGTCATCCAGGATTTATCGTAAAGACAAGGATGAAACAGTTTGGTGGAACCATCCAACAACAAGCCAGGATGAGTGGCTTCTATTTGCACCTTTCCGAAATAGGCAAATTCTGGGCTCAGCTTGAAATCATCTTTATCAGAAATGTCGCCTTTGGCGATGGACTTTGTTTGTACGTAAGCAATAGACGTCATATTGATCAGGCTTCTTGTGCTGTCGCGATCGAAATATGGATACACACCTTTCCCGTTATAAGACATACGGCCACCAATAAACAATTCTGCTCGCTCAAAACGGTGGAATTTGGTAATATAGTTAGCTAAAACCTGCGCATTTTTGAGGGTATCCATAAGCGCCGCCTTACGAATGCGTACTCTTGAGGAGTCTGGGAAAATACGGGCATCGCCAACTTGAATGTACTCTACTGCATCACAGAGGATCAATTGAGTCTTGAGGTCGTATTTTGCACTCAATGATTTAAACTGCAATGAATCTTGTTTCTCGTTTGTAGAATAAAAATTATTGCGCGCGAGATCCGCACCACTTTCAAAGGTTGTTTCGCCGCCTTTGTTCTTTTTGAAGTCCAGGGATTCGCCGTCGATGAACCAGGTAAATTTATCCATCTGACAATAGTATTCATTGGCAGGAAACATGATGCGTTTGGTACCATTGGAAGTAAAATCGCCAATACGGGTTTTAAAACTGATGTGCGCCTTCATTTCATCGGACTGAATAGCCAGCGGATTTTCGCCGTATTGGGAAAAGCGATTGCGCAGTGCAAAAGCTGCGTTATCAGAGAAGATATCTACATCTGTAAATTTAAAATCGTTGGCTGACAATTGTGCCTCTTTGTAAAACAAGGTGCCCTTCCCACTCATTTCTTTCTTGTCGAGCGTTAAAGCGCCATCCAATAGCACTTCTTCAGTGAACAAGAGCAATGGGGTGTCGCCATAAGATGCAATGCGCAGGCGCTCTTTTCGTGGCTCAAAACTCATATAGGCTTTTTCTGACTTTGCCAATGGGTAACGCACACTAGATTTTTGTTCTGGTGCATTAAAAGCCACCAGACCAATAGTGGAGTCAGGTAAAAAAGTAAGTTTCTTCGAAATGGCTGTTGTGTGCAGAAAGTCAATGTTTCCTGCCCCTTGTAAACCATTGTGCGACAAATATATTTGCTTGTTGTAGCGCGAATTTGTTTCATAAAATGGATAACCCGTCTCAGGGGCACTCGTGATAAAGCCCAACGAGTAGTCGTTCATGATGCGCAAAGGCTCAGGAATTTTGGGAAAGATACCTGCTGAAATTAAATTGCCCTCCAATTTCAAGGCTTTTTCGGCAAAATTATCCAAGCTATCTAGTTCAAAGGCGTTGAGTTGGTAATAAAACCGCGTCGAATCATAGGCGCCTTTCAGGATAGATAAATCGCTGTAGTAAATATGCGACGGCGCAATAGAACTCAAGATAGGATACTGTGTACTTTCGTTGGGCTTACCCGCTTTGTTGTCGGGTTCGTCTATGCGCAAAGTACCGCGCAAGCCGTTGATGGCACTCAATAAAAGTATAGACTCTTGCCCATCTTCTTTGCGCAACGGACGCACCCTAAAGGCTGTACGTTCGGTAGTAAGCAAATTGACTTGGAAATTTTCGTAGTCAAACTTCGAGAACTTGGTTTGGATCTCGCATTTGCCCGCTTGAAGCGTACCCGAAA
>JAIXXP010000026.1 GCA_027490665.1 Cryomorphaceae bacterium
CTCATTAGCCTCACCACCAAAGAACTCAATATAGGCATTCGTATTGCTTCTGAAGAAGAACCAAAGTTCGAGTTTTATACCTCGCGTTTAGGGATTCGCTACCGCGAAATTGTTCCATTTTACAAAGCCATTCTCAAAGAAAACCCAAGGGTGCGCGTCAAAATGCTGCACTTTTTCATCAACACTGGTATCAACGACACCGCATATTACTGGAACGAACTCACAAAGTGTTTGCGCGTCTACTCCGACCTCAAAAAACTTTGTCCTGAGCTAGACTCCCTCAATATTGGCGGCGGTTTTCCTATTAAAAAGTCTTTGGCTTTTGATTTTGACTACGCCTACATGGTGCGTGAAATCCTGACGCAGGTCAAGCGTGTTTGCCAAGACAACGATATTCCAGAGCCCAATATTTTTACAGAATTCGGTTCGTTCACAGTAGGCGAGAGTGGTGGAGCCATTTTCAGTGTCCTGCACCAAAAGCAGCAAAACGACCGCGAAAAATGGAACATGATCGATTCATCGTTCATGACCAACTTGCCAGATACCTGGGCTATCAATCAGCGCTTCATTATGCTTCCGATCAACCGTTGGAACGACGACTACGAGCGCGTGCTTTTAGGCGGACTCACCTGTGATTCCGACGACTACTACAACTCTGAGCAGCATTCCAATGCCATTTACTTGCCTAAATTCGATAAGAACAACACTTTATATATCGGATTCTTTAACACAGGAGCTTATCAAGAAACCATTGGTGGCTACGGCGGTCTCAAACATTGCCTCATTCCTGAGCCCAAACACATTCTCATAACCCGCGATGAAAACGGAAAAATTCAGACCGAAGTGTTTAGCAATGAGCAAACTGCGCAAGATTACTTAAAAATATTAGGTTACGACAAGTAAGTGAGGCGTTATTCGTGCTATATTTGCGCACAATTACAACACAATGAAAGTAGCGTCTATCTCTTTATTAGCTTCCAACAAATTTTCTTCAAAGGTTCAATCTTGGGCTGCGAGTGTGGCTACAGAGGTTTTATCTGTTTCTGATAAAAACGCCGATTTCTTTGAAAGCACGGATAGTCTGCTGATTTTCAATCAAAACCAAGAACTTGGTCAGGAAGTTTTAGAGATTAAGGCCCGCTACGACAAACAACAAAAACCGGTTCACAAAATTGACATCAACGGCACTTTACGTGTGGGTATCACCAATTTTGACCTCTGGCTAGATAGCACCAAATCAAAAAACCTGATGGTCATTGGAGCTGAAGAACTTGCCGATAACCCCAACCTAGACCGCTACCTAGACGCCGTTTAGTTTCCTATTTGATTCTTTTTATCGCTTCTTAGTTTCTTAATTGCGCTTCGCAATCTTTTTCTAATGCGTTCAAAATGCGTTTCATGGATTTTTCAATCTGCGTTTCACTGAGTGTCTGGTGTCCATCTTGCAGGTAAAATGCCATTGCATATGATTTTTTACCACTCGGAAGGTTTTTACCTTCATAAACATCAAACAATTGTACATCTTGAAGCAATTTGGTTTCTGCTTTTTTGGCGCTAGACTCGAGTGCTTGATACGTAGTTTGTTGATCTACAAGTAAGGAGAGGTCGCGACGTACGGCAAAGGATTTCGGAACCTCTTGGAAACGGATCTTGTGTTTGTTCGCTTCTTTAACGAGGAGTTTCCAGTCGAATTGCGCATAGTAGACAGCTTGCTTGATGTCGAATGTTTGTTGGATCTGAGGATGGATTTTGCCGAGTTCAACAAGTGTTTTACCATTGATTTGAAAAGCATAGCCCTGTTCGAATAAAACATTAGCTTGCGCTACTTCTTTGCAGGCCGAGTTCAAGCCAAAACGCTGTAAAATGGCCACTACTTCCTTTTTGAGCTCAAAGAAGCTGAGTTCTTGAGGCCTGGTGTTGTTCCAGTTTTCAGTGTTTTGTTTGCCAACGAGCGCAAGAGCCAAACGCTGTGTTTCTTTGCGTTTTTCGCTGTGTTGTTGGTAATCTTGACCAAATTCAAAAAGTTGAAGATCGGGTTGTTGGCGGTTTTGATTGTAGTTGATGTTTTCCAGTAAGCCAAAAACAAGACTTTGGCGCATGTTGGCGAGGTCTTGGCTGAGCGGATTGAGCATACAGATGGCCTCACCAAATGAAGCATCGAGTAGGGTGCTGTATTGTTTTTTAGTAAGAGAGTTGTTCATCACTTCTAAATAAGCTCTACCAACTAAAAAACCAGCACAGGCTTCTTTTTCAAAATCTGTTGTTGGAACTAATTGCGGGCTGAGGCTGAAATTCCATTTTTCAGGAAGCGCAACACTATTGAGTCCGTAAATACGCAGGATCTCTTCAATGACATCCACCGGACGCGTGACATCGATGCGATACGTCGGGACGCTAAGTATCCAAGTTCCTTCCGAGAAAGAAATAATTTTGAAATCTAAGTCAGTAAGTATTTGTTCGATTTGAGCGTTTGGTAGTTCGTTGCCAATGAGCTTGGTGATTTCTCGTTTACTGAGGTTCAGGACAATAGGCTTTGCTACTTCACCTAAGTATTCAAATGTTGCGCTACTGATTTGAGCACCTGTAATTTCTTGCAACAATGCAACACAACGCAATAGGGCTGTATGGGTGAGTTCGGGGTCTACGCCGCGTTCAAAACGAAAGGAAGCGTCTGTATTCAGGCCGTGTTGGCGTGCTGCTTTTCTAATGCGTACTGCATCAAAAAGTGCCGATTCAATCAAGATTTGAGTAGTATGTTCAGTCACGCCGCTTTCGAGGCCGCCAAGAATACCGGCAAGGCATAAAACACCTTCTTTGTTGGCAATGACGAGTTCGTGCCCCGTAAGTTTGTAGATGTTGTTATCCAAACCTGTAAAAGTTTCATTGGCTTGTGCAGTACGAACTTCAAGGGCAGTACCCGATTTTTGAGCATCGAAAATATGCAAAGGCGTACCAAGTTCGCGCTGTACAAAGTTGCTGATGTCTACCACATTATTGATTGGCTTGAGGCCCACTGCTTTGAGACGGTTTTGTAACCATTTAGGAGAGGGGCCAACTTTGACGTGGTCGAGTGTGAGTCCGAAATAACGTTTGCAAGCCTCGGTGTCCTTAACCTGAATGGGAAGTAACTGAAGGGCGGTATTGTTCAGCGCTTCTATTTTTGGAAACTTGATGCCGAGCGCTTGTTTATGATGGAGGTTGTGGTAAGCTTTGATATCTCGGGCTACACCGATATGGCCCATTGCATCTGCGCGGTTAGGTGTGAGGCCAATTTCTAATTGCACATCTTTTTCTAAATTGAAAAACGCTGCGGCGCCCATTCCGACAGGTGTATCTTGGGGCAGTACTAATATGCCATCGTGGCTTTGGCCAAGGCCGAGTTCGTCTTCGGCGCAAAGCATTCCTTCAGAAGCGACCCCTCGAATTTTAGCTTTTTTGATGTCAAAGGCTTGGTCTGGTTGTGGATAAAGCGTACAACCAACTGTGGCCACAACTACTTTTTGACCTGCAGCAACGTTTGGAGCACCACATACAATTTGAAGAGGTGTTTCTGCACCGATATTTACTGTGGTTACTTTGAGTTTATCGGCATCGGGGTGTTGTTCACAAGTAAGTACTTCGCCAATTACTACGCCGTTAAGGCCTCCTTGAATTTCTTCAAAGGTTTCAAGACTTTCAACTTCTAAGCCTGTTTGGGTTAGGATTTCGCTGAGTTCTTCAGCGCTGTAGGTGAAATCGAGGTAGGTTTGGAGCCAGTTATAAGATACTTTCATGAGTGGGTATGATATTGACTTCGCGTTCGAGTTTAACGCCAAACTGCGATTCTATCGTTTGAATAATGTGGGTAGATAAATCAAAAATTTGTTGACCTTGGCTGCCGCCATAGTTCACCAAAACAAGCGCCTGTTTTTCGTGCACGCCACAGCTGCCTTGGCGGTAACCTTTGAGCCCTGCATTTTCGATGAGCCAACCTGCGGCTAGTTTTACTTCTGTTTCTGAAATAATATAGTGAGCAACGTTGGGGTGCTGGGCTTTGATTTTTTCAAAAGTTGTAAGGTCAATTACCGGGTTTTTGAAAAAACTGCCGGCATTGCCTAAAATTTTAGGGTCGGGTAATTTAGATTGGCGAATGGCAATAACGGCATCGGAGATGTCTTTGATGGTTGGTTGCACAATGCCTTTTACATCGAGTTCTTGCTGAATGGCGCCATAACTTGTTTGAAGCACTGGGTTTTTAGCAAGTGCAAAAGTGACGTCGGTGATGATGTATTGGTTTTTGAGCGCATGTTTGAAAACGCTTTCGCGATAGCCAAACTCACATTGTTCTTTGTTGAACTTATGTATTTCACCGCTTTCTATATGGTAAGCGCTTAGTTCGTGAAACACATCTTTGATTTCTACGCCGTAGGCACCAATATTTTGCATGGGGCTTGCCCCCACAGAGCCGGGGATGAGCGAAAGATTTTCTAAGCCTGCCCAATTATTGCCGATGCAAAATTGCACGAACTCATGCCAGACTTCGCCTGCTCCGGCTTTGACGTAAACATGGTGGTCGTCTTGTTGCACAAGCGCAATGCCTTTGATTTCATTGCGCAATACAAGCCCGTTGTAATCTTCAGTAAACAACATGTTGCTGCCTCCACCCAATACAAGAAGGGCATCATGTGGGTTGTTTAACAGGCAAGCTTTTAATTCTTGAATGGTCGAAAACGAGGCAAAATACTTCGCTTTGACATCGATTCCGAAGGTATTGTAGGGCTTTAGGCTAAAGTTGTGCTGCATTTCTAGCTCAAAGTTAGAAATAATGTGAAGATGAGAATGCTATTGTTTGAAATATCCGGGGTCTTCGGGTTTGATCCAATAAAACCAATCGTAATAAGCCAAGTGATGACTTTTGATAAAACCTAGTTTGCGTTTGGGATAGGTGTCCGGTATGTAAATTCGGCCACCTTTGGTAGAAGTAGGTAGTTGTTCAATTCCTAAAACAGCAAATTGCGGTGCAATGCCGTCTTGCAGAAAGATAGGGTCTGCTGCTTTTTCATCTGCGCGCGCACCGTATTGCCAAACTTCTTCGAAAACCGACCAATCTCTACCTTGGGTATTTGCTGCTTCTGGCGATAAAATAAGTGCTTTTCCAAAGTCAACGTAACCATTGAGCTCGTCGATCATGCCTAACATGTAAGCATAACCCATGCTGTGGCAAACAAAATGAACTTTGCTTGTTCCTTTACCTTGGAGTTCATTTTTAAGAGCAATGCCCGCCAATCGGCCATTTTCAACGCGCTCCTGAAAACCACTTTCGTTGATCGATTTATTCAGCACCCACCTGCTGTCTTTTCTGAACCAACAAAATCTGGAAAATAAATAAGATCCAACTGCTTTCGACATTTTGCGGTGTGTTGAGGTGCTTAAAGGATGGTGTGCATCAAAGTAGAAGGCTTTTGCATTCGGGAAGCGCTTTTGAATGCTGTCGTCTAATTTGTACCAGTAGCCCGTAGGATCTTTTAGGTGCAGTTGGTTGTTTGGTCGTTGGTGGTCGTATTTGGGGCCGCGGTAACCATTGATAAAAACAAGGAGGTCCTGGCTCATGACAACGGAATGAAGTATGGATAATATGAAAAGGAAAGTGGCTCTTGATGCCATGGGTTATTTACCGTACTGATAAAAAATACCTCCAGCAAATGCAGTCCAGTAGCATGCCTTTTGTTGGCAAGATTTGAGACCCGAATTTACCCAAGAGTTGCAAGTAAAAAAGACACTGTATCGTCCTTTTGCAGCATAATACGCATCGTTTCCGGTAACCACGCCGGGCATGGTTGCTTTGATGTATTTGGTTTGGCCTTTAGCGTTGCGCTCTAATGTTTGTTCGATGTAGCGGACAAGTTTGCGGTATTGGTTTTCGGTGAGGTGAAGACGGATAATTGGGCGGTCGTCTAGGAGTTGTTGGTAGTAGGTGGCGTGGATAGCAGATGGACCAAGGCCAAACGGAACGGTAAGCGCTGTTTTGAGACTGAGGTCGGCCCAGGTTGGGGTATTCATGTAGAAGGTTTTGTCGCCCCAGCCGATGGATACAAGTTTGCTGCTGCTGTCTTTGAATGCGGTGTTGGCCAAAGGAAATTCTTGGCGCCAATCTTTGATCGAGTTGTTAACCGGCAAAATGAAGTCTGTATGAACGCCTGATTTCATGAGGAAAATTTGGATTTTTGCTCCGGCGTTGTTGCGGCCTTTTACGGTGATTCTTGATAAAATAAAGGTGCTCAGGACATAAAGTAAAATGGCAGAACCTAAGATGGTAAAGAAATAACCAGTAAATTTTCGCAAACGTTTGAGTGCGTTGCGAACTTTTCTTGTTTGGTACCAGTGTAACTTGCGTTTTTTTTCTTTCATATGTGAATAACAAAGTTAAACTTTCTGAGCAATTTGCAAGCTGAGTGTTTATTTTTGTAATTCGTAAATATACCGACATGCGCCTACTATTTTTAAGTTTGAGCTGCGCAATGAGCGCTCTCGTTTTTGCCCAACAACCAGATGCCGCCGCCGCCGCTGCCAAAAAAATGACCGAAGTCCTCTACAACGTGGAGCGCTTTTATGTAGATGCTCCCAATGCAGACAAACTATCAGAGGCTGCAATTGTGGCGCTTCTAGAAGAGCTTGATCCGCACTCTACCTATATTCCAAAAGAAGACCTCGACGATGCCCAAATGCAAATCAACGGAAGTTTTGTAGGTATTGGTGTGCGTTTTCAACTCATGAAAGACACCATCAGCGTGGTGGCTACTATTCCAGGTGGGCCATCAGAAAAACTCGGTATTTTGCCTGGCGATCAAATTGTGCAGGTAGATGGCCAAAATGTAGCCGGCATCAGCATCAAAAACGACCAAGTACGTCAAAAACTCATGGGTGACCTCGGAACCAAAGTGAAAGTAACAGTCAACCGAAAAGGCAAATTGCTAGACTTCAATATTACCCGTGACAAAATCCCTGTGTTTTCAGTAGACGCTGCCTACATGATCGACAAAGAAATTGGCTACATCAAGCTCAATAGCTTTTCAAAAACTACCGTTCAAGAGGTACAAAGCGCTTTGCTAAGTCTCAAAGAACAAGGCATGAAAAGCCTGATTTTCGATTTACAGGGTAACGGCGGTGGTTTGCTAGATGCTGCACACAAGCTCGGCGACGAATTCCTGTCAGGCGA
>JAIXXP010000091.1 GCA_027490665.1 Cryomorphaceae bacterium
ACAGTAGCGAGCAACATGGTGTCGCCCATGCGCACCACAACAGAACCATCTGCCTGTTTTGCCAACTTCCCGGTCTCTACAAGGATTTCCTTGCCGCCAGTCATCATTGACTTTCTTGTTCCTATATTCATCTTTATTTATTTACAACTTTTAAAACAAAAGAAGGGGCTATCGATGTTATCGAAGCCCCCTCTCCCATAAAATTTTCCGAGCAGATCTCAGAATTAACGACGTAGTCCTAATTCTTTGATCAAGGCACGGTATTTCTCGATGTCTTTTGCCTTTAGGTAGTCTAGAAGGCTACGACGCTTACCAACTAATAATTGAAGTGCGCGTTGGGTGCCGTAGTCTTTGCGGTTCTTTTTCAAGTGCTCAGTAAGGTGAGCAATGCGAAAAGTAAACAAGGCTACTTGGCCTTCTGTAGAACCGGTGTTGGTTTCTGAACCACCGTGTTTGGCGAAGATCTCTTTCTTCTTTGCTGAATCTAAATACATGCTAATATTTGTGTAAATGATTATTATGTAGACTGACCACCTTGGTCAATACGGCTGCAAAGATACGAACTCTTTTTGATTCAGACAAAAATCGCATGTGGTTTTTATTGCTACCTTTGTGCCGTTCTTGGGTGTTCGCTTGTCGGACTTAATAAGGAATCCGGTTAGAATCCGGAGCTGTATCTGCAGCTGTAAGTGCTTCAAAAGTAGTATCAATTGGCCACTGCGCAAGCGGGAAGGCGATAAGACAAAAGGCACGAGCCAGAAGACTTGCCCCCGAACTGCGTGAAGACTTCAGATTAAAGTCGGTATCGCCAAGGGCTTCGTATACCCTTGTCGCTCCACTTTTTTCCATGTCATTGTTTAATTATTTTAATTTTCAACACATGAAAAAAGGATTGTTATTTTCGGCAGCATTGTTTTGCGCCACCGCATTTGCCCAGCAATATGTGCACCAAGTACTCATTGCCAACGAAGGTTACTTTGACTTTCAAACCAACAGTATTATAGAGCCTGCCACCATCGGCTCCTACAACCCTCAAACCCAAACTTATCAAGTAGCCAATACCCTCGCTGGCCAACGCTTTAGTTCCGATGTCATCATCGATGGCAACTTCTATTTTGTTGCAGCCGACACTAAAATCTATAAATTTGATTTAAATACGCATCAAGAAGTAGGAAGCATTAACCTGCCAGGCGTACGCAATTTGGCCATCTCTGGCAACAAACTCATCGCCACACGCGGTGAATACCTTCAAATTTTTGATTCTTACTTACAAGTATTTGACAAAAATAGCCTTCAATTGATCGCTGCTTTTGACACCACAAACGGACCAAAATGGGCTGCTCAAAACATTGTGGTGGTCAATGATATCGCTTACATCGCCGTCAACAATGCATATGAGTGGGGCAACGAAAAAGGACTTATTGGTCAACTCAACCTCAGCACCTTACAATACGGCTCAGAAATTGACCTAGGTGCAGAGGGTAAGAATCCAGACAACATGTTCTTGTTCAACAACGAAATCTACACCGTCAACAACAAAGATTGGACTGGCGCATCTATTTCAAAAGTGAGTTTGAGCGGAAACGTCAATACCCAAAACATTGCAAGCGCAGTAACAGGTTGTGGTACCTCCGCACTCCGCGACGACAAACTCGTCTATCAAATTTCCATGGAAAACACCCTCAACGACTACAACCTCATCAGCATGAGCAACGTTGGGCCAGTAGCCGGCATCGTCAACAACTTCTACGAACTTGCACAAGAACCGGTCAATGGGTTTTTGTACACTTCAACCACAGATTTCTTCTCACAAGGAATGGTTCAAATTTATGATGGGAACAATTCATTAAGCCACCAATTTGCAGTGGGTGTATCTCCCGGCACCATCGTTTTTGACCTCAGATCAAACGTTGGGCTCGATGAGAACACTGAAATGCTTGGTGTTTCGCCAAACCCATCAACTGGCATTTTTCAAATCAACGGTCTAGGCTTCAACCAAACTTATCAAATTGTAAATACAACAGGTCAGGTCATTTTGACGGGTCAAAGCAACAACATCGACCTCAGCAATTTTCAAAGCGGGATCTACTTTCTGAACACAGAAAAAAGCAGCATCAAGCTCATCAAGCACTAATTCTTTTCGAACACTGAAAAAAGGCCACTCAAACGAGTGGCCTTTTTGCTGTTTGCTTATCTTTGTTCTATGCAAACAATACTCAATCAGCAGCAAATACAACAAAAAATCGTTCGCTTGGGCCATCAGCTCATCGAGGCTGCATTTGACCAAGAAGTGATTTATTTAGGTGGCATTGTTGGTAACGGCTTTGTTTTAGCGCAACTGCTCTCCGATGTAGTTTCACAAAATAGCCCCTTAAAAGTGGTTTGTTTTGAAATCAAGCTCAATAAAGACGAACCTTGGAGTGAAGCCATATCCTTTTCTATACCTCAAAAAGACCTCAAAAATTCTTACATCGTATTAATTGACGACGTCGTGAACAGCGGCAAAACCATGCAATACGCTTTATTGAAATTTTTGGAGCAAGCCACAAAAGCCATCAAAACCGTAGCACTCATCGACCGCCAACACCGCCGGTACCCCATCAAAACCGATTTTGCGGGCTTGAGTCTTTCTACTACCCTCAAAAACCACGTCGAGGTTGACCTCAGCCCTACTGACGCAAAAGTATTCCTTTACTAAATGGAAAAAATCACCGAAGCCAGCTCTGTCTACAACGACCTTGAGCACTTGAGCACCAAAGAGCTCCTCGAGGGCATAAACACACAAGACCAACTTGTGCCTCTTGCGATAGCTCAAATATCCAATGAGCTAGAAGCTTTTATTGACTCTTGTTATGAACGCATGCAAAAAGGCGGTAGACTCATTTACATTGGCGCCGGAACCAGCGGTCGCTTGGGCATCGTAGATGCCAGCGAATGTCCGCCCACCTTTGGTGTTGCACACGGCCGTGTCATTGGCATCATCGCTGGTGGAGATAGCGCCATTCGCAAAGCAGTAGAATTTGCCGAAGACAACACCGAGCAAGGCTGGAAAGATATCTTAGCGCACCAACCTACTCCACTCGACACCATTGTCGGCATTGCCGCATCAGGCACCACACCCTATGTTTTGGGGGCTATACAAGCTGCCAACGAAGCGGGCCTGCTTACGGCAGGACTTTCTTGCAACCCCGGCTCGCCACTTGCTGCGCTTGCACAGCATGCACTCACCCCAGTTGTTGGACCTGAATTTGTAACAGGAAGCACGCGCATGAAATCTGGTACAGCCCAAAAATTGGTGCTCAACATGATATCCACAAGCCTCATGATCAAGCTAGGGCATGTCAAAGGCAACCGCATGGTAGACATGCAACTCTCAAATGAAAAACTCGTAGACCGCGGCGCTAAAATGGTAGCTGCAGAATTAAACATTGCACACGACACCGCACAAAAATGGCTCCTTGAACACGGCTCTGTGCGCAAGGCAGTCGAAGCTTATCAAAATCAACACAACAATGAGCACATTTGATCCAAATGGCGTTGGCATCGCCAACGGTAATATTTTTGGTTTTCCTTACTCCGAACAAGAAGCAGACATCGTGCTTATCCCTGTTCCTTGGGATGCCACTGCCTCTTATGGCAAAGGCACCAGCAATGGGCCACAAGCCATTTTAGATGCCTCAACACAACTCGATTTCTACCATCCTGAACTCGAACGCGCTTACGAAACCAAAATTTATATGTCGCCGGTTTCTACAGAATGGCTAGACATCAATGCCCGTTTGTGTGAAAAAGGAATGGAGTACATTTCCTATATAGAAGAAGTTGGCGAAGAAAAGGCTCAAATTCGCTTTAGGAGCACACTTGATGAAATCAATGAAGCTCATCAGGCATTGCGCGCCAACCTCAAAGAACGTTGTTTGGCACTCCTCGCTGCGGGAAAAATGCCCTGCGTTTTGGGTGGAGAACACTCTACACCACTTGGGCTTCTTCAAGCGCTCAATGAGCACCACGCCTCTTTTGGCATTTTACAAATCGATGCGCATGCCGATTTACGCGATGCTTACGAAGGTTTTGAGCAGTCGCATGCAAGCATTATGTTCAACGCTTTAAAAGAGCTCAACCACTTAGAAAGACTCACGCAAGTAGGTATTAGAGATGTTTCAGAACGAGAAATCGAACTGTCCAAAAACGACCCAAGAGTAACCACATTCTACGACTGGAACCTCAAAAATGAGCAGTATTTAGGCCTTAATTGGTCGGAACAAGTACAACAGATCATCGCAACCCTGCCTCAGAAAGTATATGTCTCCTTTGATATTGACGGCCTACAACCTTCATTATGCCCACACACTGGTACACCAGTAGCCGGAGGCTTTGAATTACAACAAATCGCGTTTTTGCTTTTTGAACTCGTGCGCTCTGGCCGCCAAATCATCGGCTTTGACCTCAATGAAGTAGCACCTGGCCCCGATGGCGACTGGGATGCAAACGTAGGTGCGCGTGCACTTTGGCATTTGGTATGCGCAACTGAACTTTCCCGACGACAAACCTTATGAAAATCAAGCCGTCACAAATCCTAACTGGGCTGGCACTCAGCTTTGGCTTACTCAGTTTATTTAGCATCTGGAATATTTACAACTGGGACCTCCTCGGATGGGGAACCAAGTTATTTTTATTCCCTTTTTTGGCTGCAATTAGTTTTTTGACAAAACTCACTCCTGAACAAACGCCTCTATACGTACGCATACAACTTGGCTTACTCGGTTTGCATACGCTTTTTTATTTGCTTGTGTTTAATCTGCAAGATCCGCATGCGCCCAACCTACTGCTCTTGCTAGTCTGCCCACTACTGTCAACAATTGTATTGCTACTTGCTAAAATAAGCTTGCTTTCCTCCAGACAAAACCAATATCAATTGCAAGCACAAACCAAGCGTATCAAAGGAATATTGCTAGTGGCAGGTTTGTTATATGTGCTCTTGGGTGTGTTTGCGCATATCGACTTCCTTCTGCCGGGCATAGTCATGGAGGTGGTGGCACTTATCTATTATTTCAGTTTGCTACTCAAGCAAAATTAAAGGTGCTTGTCTAAAGCCTTCCGGCAACTAAGCCGCTATTATTGCTTTACACGACCATAGCCCGCAATGCGCGTTTGCCAATAAGACGACGTTTCAATTTCAACGATAGAAATACCAATAGAAGAACTCGAGTGAATCATCTGTTTGGGCGCACCTTTTTCAGAAATGAGAATACCTACATGATTGATTTGTGTTCCATTTGTAAAAAAGACTAAATCCCCAGCTTTGGCTTTCTCAGGATCAATTGCTTCACAAAAGTTAAATTGATCCATTGCTCTTCTAGGTAATTTTACACCTTGTTTTTCAAAAACATAACAAGTAAAACCGCTGCAGTCAAAACCCGAAGGATCTATGCCTGCGGTTTTGTAAGGAACACCGATGTATTTCTGAGCTTCTTTGAGGAGCTGCTGCGTTTGCAAACTGCCTTGCGTAGCCACCTTCATATTGGAATCGGATGGTTTTTCCATCGATTCGAGCTCTTGCGCGTGTCGTTTGGCCCAATTTGGATTTTTGGCGAGTTCTAATGCAGCAAGCTGCCTGTATTTGGCTGGGTCTTTGCTTTGGTCGTAAGCCGGGTTCATGAGCAGCCTCCCTGATTTGCGGTAAACAAGTTTGTAATAGCCTTGGTTGTAGAGCTGCGCTAGGGTCTGAAGTTTGTTGTCTTGGGCAGTGACCTTTTGAACAAAGAACAAAAGAAAAAAAAGCCCGACAAAAGCGCGTCTAGTTCGAATAAAGCTTACCATTATAATAAACGACTGATGTTTGATTGGCCAACTTCACAAGTACGCTGTTGCCGTAAATTTCGTACTCTGCATTTTGAAAAGTAGTCAGCTCTTCTACTTTGCCGTTGACCAAAGCACTCACACCACCAATGATGTTGCGAAACACCAAAACGTTGTTTTTGAGTAGAAAGGTATGCGGCTGATAAGTAGCTACTTGGATGCGCTGACCGTTAGAATAAGCAAAAAAGTAGGAGTTTTCCATCCAGACACAGATGTCGTCTTTGACTTCCCAAAGCTCTGTGGAAAAATTGGATAACGCTGATTTTTGACCGTTTTGGTAGTGCCATAAATTGCCGTTCATGTCTTCGTAGACCACAAAGCCGCGGCCTGCTTTATATTTTTTAATTGGAAAGGATTCGAGCTCCACGAAATTCCCTTTGTCAAAAACATAAAAAGATTGGGTGTACGGATCTTTGAAACACATGACATCAGTGCCTAACTGAAAATCGATTACTTCTTCATTGTAAGTGCCGATTTCGAATTTCTGACCGTTCCAATACACAAAATAGGTATTGCTGTTGTCTTTGTATACGACGAGGTTTTCTCCGACGGTGGCGTTCATCGAAAGCCCATTGGTGATGGTAACTAAACTCTCTACTTTTTGATTCCAGTATACATTGAGGGCTTGGTAGCGGGTATCTTCAAACACAATGAGGCTGTCTTTGACCACAAACTCGCGGCCAAAATTGGTGAGGACCGAAAATTTACCGGCGTCCCACATGCGCAGACCATTGGCGATGCTGTAGGCCATGAGGTGATCCGAGACTTGGTAATTCACATTAAGGGTGGTGACGTCTATGCGCTGTTTGCCATCGTAAATTTTAAGATTGCCTCGGGTGTCGATGTAAGCGACCATTTCGTCGCCTGCTTTGTAGTTGACAATTGGCTGAATTTCAATAGGGCGAAAAAAACCATCTTGAAATGAGACGAAATAATTGTTGAAATCTGTGGTAGGAACGATACCTTGCGCCTCAATTATTGTGGCGCAAAACAAAAATGAACTCAGGCAAAGGAATAATCTTTTTAACGGCATCTTTCAAAGTTACCAAAATTTAGACCAATAAATGTATCTTCGTAGCGCTTATCCAATTGACTATGAAAAAAACTATTTTATGCAGTCTTTTTTTGCTCGGAAACGCTTCTTTTTGGGCGCAGCAAAAAATCACTTATGAAGCATATGACCTCCCGAATGGGTTGCATGTCATACTGCACGAAGAACACGCCACACCTATTGTAGCCGTATCGGTTCTTTACCATGTGGGCTCTAAAAACGAAAACACCAACCGCACTGGTTTTGCGCACTTTTTTGAGCACTTGCTGTTCGAAGGATCGGCCAATATTGGCCGCGGCGAATACAGCGAACTCGTCGAAAAAAATGGCGGTACGCTCAATGCGAATACGTCCCAAGACCGCACCTACTATTACGAAGTATTGCCTTCCAACCAACTCGAATTAGGCCTTTGGCTTGAAAGCGAGCGCATGCTACACGCAAAAGTGGACATCAAAGGAATCGAAACGCAACGCAGCGTGGTCAAAGAAGAAAAAAGACAACGCGTAGACAACCAACCCTATGGTTCTTTCTTTACAGAAATGTTCAAACGTGTCTTTACCGCGCACCCTTACAACTGGGCGCCAATTGGCAGCATGGAACACCTCGATGCAGCGCAAGAAGAAGATTACGTCAATTTCTACAAAACCTATTACGTTCCTTCAAATGCTACGCTTTCTATAGCAGGCGACATCAACATCGAACAAACCAAAAAATGGATTGCTGCCTACTTCGGAAGTATTCCTCAAGGCCAAGCGATCAACCTATACCGCGACTTCATCAATTTAAGCGAGGACGCATTTGTGGCACGTTACAACATTTCAAAGAATAAGTTTGATTCCAAGAATTTTATGGCATCGAGTACGCCAGAAGCTAAAAAAATCATCAATAGCTACCTCAGCAAACCTTGTGTCATTGAAAGACCAGCCAAAGACAACCAAGCCATCTCAGGCGTGATCAAAGACACCATCTACGACAACATTCAGTTGCCTGCGCTTTTTATGGGCTACAAAATGCCTGCACAAACGCATCCCGACACCTACGCATTAGAGTTCTTAAACGAAGTACTTTCAAGCGGCAGTTCTTCACGCATCAATAAGGAAATTGTAGAGAAACGCCAATTGGCACAATATGCATTCTCCTTTAATTATGGCTTGGAAGATGCCGGAATTGGAATTATGGCGGCCATTGCACCGAAAGAAGTGGCCCTAGACACCCTTCTTGCTGCGTTTGATGCACAAATTGCCACCATTAAATCGTCATTGATTAGTGAAGAAGAATTTCAGAAAGTGCGCAATAAATTTGAAAACGATATTGCTTCTAGCAACGCAAGCATTGCTGGTATCGCTGAAAATTTAGCCGACAACCACGTTTATTACGGCGACGCCAACCGCGTGAACTCTTTATTGTCAAATTATTTAAAGGTCACTAGAGAAGACATTCTTAGAGTAGCCAACACCTATCTTACTCAGAACAACCGCGTGATCCTCTATTATTTACCAAAAGAAAAATAAGCCTCATGAAAAGTCTATATCTCCTCGTGGTATTGATCCTGACCAACAGTGTTTTTGCACAACTTGATCGATCCCAAAGACCAGCTCCAGCGGCGGCACAAAAAATCAATATTCCAGCTTCGCAGGTTTTCACAACCTCGAATGGCATCACGGTTATCCTATCAGAAAACCACAAAATCCCAAAGGTATCTATTGAGCTAAGCCTCGGCAACACGCCGCGCCTAGAAGGTAACAAAGCAGGTTTGGCTGATTTTACAGGTTCTTTACTGATGTCGGGCACCACTACCCGCTCCAAAGATCAACTCGATCGCGAAATCGACTTTATCGGCGCGGATCTTTCAGCTGGTTCTTCAAGCATGTACTTAGGTTGCCTCACCAAGCACCTCAATAAAGGGCTCGACCTCATGACCGACGTTTTGTACAATGCCAATTTCCCTGAAAGTGAAGTAGAACGTGTTCGCAAGCAAAATTTATCGGGCTTGCAATCGACCAAAGCAGACGCAGGAGAAATGGCCAGTAACGCAACGCGTGCAGTAAACTTTCCAAATCATCCGCTCGGTGAAATCATGACTGAAGCTACGCTTCAAAATATTTCTCGCGAAGATCTAATTGCATACTACAAAAGCACTTTTACCCCGCAAGGGAGTTATTTGGTTGTTGTGGGTGACATCACAAGAGCTGAAACGGAAGCGTTGGTTCAAACTTATTTTGCCTCATGGCAAGGCGGACCAGTGTATCAAGCCTCTTTAGGAAAAGGCCAATTAGATAAAGGCAACCGCGTCATTTTCGTGAAAAAACCAGGAGCTGTTCAATCGGTAGTATATGTCACCTTCCCAATTGACATCCGCTCTGGTCACAAAGACCAACTTGCGCTGAATGTCTTGAATGGCATTCTAGGTGGTGGCGGCTTTGGCACACGCCTCATGCAAAACCTTCGCGAAGACAAAGCCTTTACCTATGGTTGCTATTCTACACTAAACATCACTGAGAACGGCTCTTGGATGTCGGCTGGTGGTAATTTCAAAAACGCAGTAACAGACTCCGCTATTACCGAAATTCTTAAGGAGTTTGCAGGTATCATCGAAGCACAGGTCACCGACGAAGAACTCAGCCTCACTAAAAACAACATGGCCGGTGGCTTTGCACGTTCTTTGGAGCGCCCACAAACAGTTGCGCGTTTTGCCTTGAATACGATCAAGCAAAAGTTAGCTCCTGACTACTACCAAAAGTACTTACAACAACTTGAGGCTATTACTAAAGAAGATGTGCTCCGCGTTGCTCAACTCTATTTCACCGCTAAAAACTGCCACATTATTGTTGTAGGAAACGAAGAGATTTTACCCAAACTTTTGCCTTTCGACAGCGATGGCAAAATCGAAAAACTAGATGCTTTTGGCGCGCCGATCAAAGAAACAAAAAGCGCTGACATCACTGCCGATCAACTCATTGATAGTTATGTTATGGCGCTAACAGGAACTAGCGCTAAAAAAGCAGCGCTAAAAAAAGTTAAAGCCATTAAATCATATATACGTGTTTCTGAGTTGAGTTCGGAGCAAATTCCATTTGCCCTCAGCTCCACTGACTACTTCTGGGACGGCGTCAAAGAAGCGAGTAAAATGGAAATGCCAGGAATGGTTTTGCAAAAATCATACTATGACGGCGTTAGCGGTTACACGTTTAGCATGCAAAATGGCCGCGAAGACCTCAAAGCAGAAGAAGTCGCTGCCAAGCAAAAAGCGAGTGGGCTCATTGCCGAACTCAACTACAAAGCCAAAGGCATGAACTACGAGCTCAAAGGTATTGAAACATTCGACGGTCAAGATTGCTACGTGTTGTATACCACCGACGGTCAAGCTGAGAACTATGATTACTTCACAACAAATACCTTTATGAAGGTGCGTTCAACCAACCTTCGCAAGGCTGGGGATGAACTCGTAGAAACAACCACAACTTTCTCGGACTTCAAGCTTGTCAACGGCATGATGTTCGCACACTCGTTCAGCATGAGTGTTGGCAAAATGACCTTAAACGGAATTGTCAAAACCATTGAAGTCAATCCAAAAGAAGTATTGCCCACTGATTTTTAAATCAAGTTTTAAAGCCACTTTCGAGTGGCTTTTTTATTTTTGTAAAAGTTGTTTCTTGCCCTTAAAACCACAAAGATGAAGTTATTCTTATTGTTATTTAGCACTATTTCACTGGTTAGCGTAACAGCACAAAACATTCTTGTGTCGAGTGAAAATATTTTTGAGGGTGAACCGTATTTGGCAGTCAATCCCCAAAATGAGCAGCATTTGGTTGCGGCCTGGATGGGTTTTCAATTCAATCAAAAAATTGTGATCAAAAGCGTGGTTTCATTGGATGGAGGCAGCACGTGGTCTGCCCCTGTATGGCAATCGCATCAACAAACAGGCAACAGCAGCGCCGACGTTTCACTGGATTTTGACCTCAATGGAAACCTTTACATGGCTTATATCGATTACGACAACGTCAATTTTGGGAATGGTGCCGTAATTTGCCGAAAATCGACAGACGGTGGCTTGAGTTGGGGCGCAGCGGTTGTTGCTAGATCAATCAGTTCTTGTCCGAATAAATTATGTATTGACCGCCCTTGGATTGCGGTAGATCCATTGACAGGAAGTATCGTTATTACGAGCACGAACGCCAAGCAACCAGCGCTTGTCCAAGCGCCGTATCATCCTTACATGGCTATTTCATCAGACGGCGGCGCTAGTTTCAGTTTACAAGAACTGGATGCCGCACCATTTTTAGCAGGTAACGCAATACCCCAACCCATGCCCTCGCCTGCCTTTGCCAACGATGGTACTTTTATGGCGGTGTATCCGAGCTACGAAACTACCCAAAGCATTTTACCTAGAGTGGTAGAAGTCAACAAAACCGCACCTGCTTCCTTTTACAGCTATCAAACTGCATTTCAAGGCCTTGGCTTTGGCGCCGGAAACGACACCCTCAAGAGCGGTCCGCATTTGACAATTGACCCCAATAATTCTGGACGCGCTACCTACTTCTTTATGACTGCTGTATTTGGTGATCCAGACATTGCCTTCATTGAAAAAAATGGCAGCACTTGGAGTGCGCCGTCTAGAGTTAACAACGACCCACAGGCCAATGGTGCCATACAGGATTTAATTTGGGCCGACTACGACTCCGACGGCGACCTTGCAGTGTGCTGGCGCGACCGCCGCAATGGCACACCCGGTACTTATAGTAGCGCCAGTCAAATCTTTTGCCGGATTCAAAGCAACCAAGCTTGGGGTACTGAATTTACAATTAGCCCAATTGTCGCACACGATTCCATCTTACTTGAAAATGGCAACGATTTCTTGAATGTGCAATTTCAAAACGACCAACTTTATACTGTTTGGGGCGATGTACGCAGTGGAAGTTTGAAAATCTACCTCAATCGATACAATCAAAACGACAGCACCAATTTTGTACAGCAAATCCCCACTTCCTCACCAATTTACCCAAATCCAAGTAAAGGTGTTTTTGAAGTTCCGATAGTTTGTTACGGGCAAGCATTTGAAGTTCGTAACCAATATGGAAAAGTAGTTTTAATGGGGGCACTAGAGCAGCAACTCGACCTCACCTCTTTTCCTGCAGGAACTTACTACTTGTTGGTCGGACGCCAACAATTTAAATTGCTCAAAAATTAGCCGAAGTGTTGATATCTTCGCTGCAAATTTTTAAAAATAAGCGGTATCTTTGAGCTATGAGTGAATTCGTTGTATCGGCACGCAAATACCGCCCGCAAACCTTTGACACGGTTGTGGGGCAGCAATCCATTACCAACACGCTCAAAAACGCCATTAAAAACGAACACCTTGCTCAAGCATTTTTATTTTGTGGCTCAAGGGGTGTAGGCAAAACCACCACGGCGCGTATCCTGGCCAAAACCATCAATTGCTTCAACCCTACTTCAGAAATTGAAGCCTGTGACCAATGCGATTCCTGCCTTTCCTTCCACACCGGAAACTCCCTCAACATTTATGAGCTAGATGCCGCCTCCAACAACTCCGTTGACGACATCCGCAACCTCATAGACCAAGTGCGCATTGCTCCGCAGTTAGGCAGCCACAAAGTCTATATCATCGACGAGGTTCACATGCTCTCTACCTCGGCTTTCAATGCGTTTCTCAAAACACTAGAAGAGCCACCAAAACATGCTATTTTCATTTTAGCAACCACCGAAAAGCACAAAATTATCCCCACCATTCTCTCCAGATGTCAAATTTTTGATTTCCAGAGAATCCGTGTCAAGGATATCGCCGATCACCTCAGTACCATCGCTACTAAAGAAGGCGTTTCTGCCGACCCAGAAGCCCTGCACCAAATAGCCATGAAAGCCGATGGCGCACTGCGCGATGCCCTTTCTATCTTTGATCAGCTCGTTACCTTTGCCGGCAACACGCTCACCTACAAAGATGTTCTTGAAAATCTACACATCCTAGACTACGAATACTATTTCAAAGTCATCGACGCCGCAGAAAAAGAAGACATTTCTTCGGCCCTTCTCATTCTCAACGACATCTACGAAAAGGGCTTTGATGGCCACCATTTCGTTGTAGGGCTTGCCGAACACTTGCGCAACATTCTCGTTTGCAAAGACCCCAGAACCGCAAGTTTACTCGAAACCCCAGATACCATTAAGCAACGCTTTGTTCAGCAAGCAACGGAAATTGAAGCCCAAAGACTTCTCAGAGGCCTTCAGGTACTCTCCAAAACAGACGTCGACTACAAAGCTTCTAAGAACCAGCGGCTTCTTATTGAAGTAGCTCTCATGCAGCTCTGCTCTCTCAAGCAAGAGCAAGAAAAAAAAAAGGGCTAACTGAGCGCATAGACATCCTTCCTTCGCCCAAACAATCACTGCGAAAAGCCAAAAGCAACACCGCTCCTTCGACGAGTCCTACAACCACTTCCAGCACCACAGCTACTCCGCCTTCTCTACCCATAAAAGAACCCGCTGTTCAGTTGAGTAAGCCTCAGGGCAACGTGAAAGCGAACATGATCTCTATTCGGGAAACCCTCGAAAAAGACAAAGAAAGCAACCAACAAGTCCGCCAGGAAGACCTCCCACGCGAAGGTTTTCATCTCGACCACGTCAAAATGTACTGGAAACAATTCGCTTTTCAAGTCAAAGAAGACGGCATGGAAACTTTTTATAATGCCCTCATCAAACGCGACCCTGTCTTGAGAGGCGAAGAAACGCTCGAACTAACCGTAGACAACCTCGTTCAACAAAATTACATCCAAACCCACCTGCTTACCTTTAAAGAATTCATGCGCAAGCAATTGGGTAACTACTACCTAGATATAGTGTTGGTGCAAGCTGCCGCCGATGAAGAAGAAGTCAAATTCCTGACAGGCAAAGACAAATTTGCTGCACTGGCACGTAAAAACCCAAACCTCCACACGCTTAAAAATCGTTTCAATCTCGATATCGATTACTGATGCTGGCCAACTGGAAATTTGCAGCACCCAATCCTATTCTTGAAAAAGAAGCACAACAATTTTTGCAGCTCTGGGAAGCGCAAGCCAACTTTGAAATACAGAGTTCCGGCACCACTGGCACACCTCAGATTTTCAGATTTAGCCACAGGCAAATGCTGCATTCTGCAAAGGCAAGTATTGCGGCATTAGAGCTAAATACACAAACAAAAGCGCTCCTTTGTTTGCCTACCAACAGTGTTGGTGCAAAAATGCTCATGGCGCGTTCTCTAGTTGGCACTTTCGAATTGATTCTACAACAACCAAGCTCTAGGCCACTTCAGTACCTCGAACAAGCTGTCAATTTCATTGCAATGGTTCCCACACAGTTGCAACAAAGCCTATTACACGACCTCGAGCAGCTCAAGCGCATCCAAAAAATTTTAGTTGGTGGCGGCGAGCTCACACCCGCGCTCAAAGCGGCGTGTCGTGCGGCTGGGCTTCATGTTTGGCAAAGCTACGGCATGACCGAAACGCTTTCTCATGTGGCCCTCCAACAAATTAGCCCCACAGAAGTTCCGCATTATAGCGCCCTGCCTGGCATTCAATTTTCAACAAAAAATGACTGCTTAGTGATCCACTACCCACAAATGCAATTTCAAGCATTATACACCAAAGACCTCGTTACCTTACACAGTGCCACCTCCTTCACTTGGCTAGGCAGAGCCGACAACGCCATTAACTCCGGCGGATTCAAAATCATTCCTGAACTCCTCGAACAAAAATTGGCTGGTCACTTTCAAAACCCCTTCTTTACAATAGGTATACCCGATGAAAAATGGGGACAAGTAGTCGGAATTATTTTTGAAGGCGAAGTTGCAAAAGACTACCTTCATTTTGACGGTCTTGAACTCTCTAGCGCAGAAATCCCCAAAAAATATGCCTGTATTCAGGTTTTCAAGCGCACCAACACCCACAAAATTCAACGCAAAGAAATCCTTCAATCTTTGAGTAATGCCGACTGGAAATCCATATAAAATACTTGGCGTTGAGCCCAATGCTAGCCCTGAATCCATCAGAAAGGCTTACCGCACTTTGGTGAAAAAATACCACCCAGACAAAAACCCGAATCAAGCAGCTGCCGCCAAATTCATTGAAATACAAGCTGCCTACGAACAAATCATCAATGGCGAAGCTGAGCTTCAACCCAATGCAGTAGGACAAAAATACCGCGCCACCCAACAACAATACGACCAAGACCTCGAGGCCTACAAGCAACAAAGAGCGGCTGCCCGCGAAAAGCTCCGCCAACAAAAACTCAAGGAAGAAGCCTACAAAATAAACTACCTTCAACAACTGCAAAGCGGGAAAATCAGACTTTGGCACCAAACTGTTGCGTACTTGGGTCTGCTCCTCTTTTTTGTGGTTTGGCTAGACTACTTCTTGCCTTCCAAACAAGAACCCATCCAAGCTCAGGCTTACGGAATTCATACATATAGCAGTGTAGACAATCATTTGGTACAACTATTCAAAAGCAAGGACGGTCGCGCTTATTGGGTCAGTGACTACCTCAGCCAAAATTTACCACAGGTTCAGGGTTTAAGTACCCTCCAAACACCTTGGCTGCACCAAGTCAAAGCCTTACATTTCAATGCTGGCCTCTACGAGTACAGTACGCCAATCCATTTCAGTTTTTATTGGGCACAAATTTGGGTAAGTTTACTCTTTCTGATCCCTTTTCTAAGCTGGCATTTTGCGAGTGCCGATATTATTTTTGTAGCGGGATCTTTTGTGTCTCGCTATGCTATTTTTGCGGTTATGTTATGGTTTTTATTCACTGAAAACCGCTACCTTCATCTCTTGACTTTAGGCCAATTATGAGTACCAAAAAAGAAAAAGCAAAATTTGTTGTCGAGGCATTGGAAACACTTTATCCAGAAACACCCATTCCGCTCGACCACAAAGATCCATACACCCTATTGATTGCAGTCTTACTTTCAGCACAATGTACCGATGCACGCGTCAATACCGTAACGCCTCACTTATTTGCTCTTGCCGACAACCCCTTCGACATGGCGCAGCAACCTGTGGAGCGCATTCAATCCATCATCAGGCCTTGCGGGCTCTCTCCTAAAAAAGCAGCTGCAATCTCCATACTTTCTAAAATACTGGTCGATAAATATCAAGGTGAGGTTCCAAAAAGTTATGAAGCGCTAGAAGCCCTACCTGGTGTTGGGCACAAAACAGCATCGGTAGTCATGTCGCAAGCTTTTAGGTTTGCGGCCTTCCCGGTCGACACGCATATCCATCGTTTGCTGACGCGCTGGGGTCTGACAAGCGGAAAGAACGTCGAACAAACCGAACGCGATGCCAAAAGTCTTTTTGCAGAACACACCTGGAACAAACTCCACCTCCAAATCATTTTTTATGGGCGGGAATACTCACCTGCTCGTTCGCCCAAACGCGACAAAGACTTCATTACCGTGGCAATTGGCACAGCCAAAGCGCGCAAAGAGCTTTGTTGATTTTAACAATTGTTGATAACCCTCCTTCACAACTTTTTTATAACTAAGGGCCTGTAGTTTTTCGTTGTCAAGTAGCCTTTGCCTATATTTGTTCAATGGACGCACCTGACAACAACCGCAAACCAATTGCACGCATCAAAAACCAAGCTCAAGCGTTTGGAGAAATCGGTCGTATACCACCTCAAGCAATTGATATCGAACAAGTTGTACTAGGCGCCATGATGCTCGAGAGCAAAGCCATCAACGACACCATCGACATCCTTTCAGAAAAAACATTCTACGACCCGCGTCACCAATACATTTTCAAAGCCATTCGCGGACTTTTTGCAGCAACCAACCCTATCGACCTCGTTACGGTTACGTCCCATTTGCAAAAAAGCGGCGAACTCGAACTTGCAGGAGGTGCAGGCTACGTGAGCTCACTCACAACAAGGGTAGCAAGCGCGGCCCACGTACAACACCACGCACGTATTCTTGCAGAGAAATTCATCAAAAGAGAACTCATTAATGTCAGTTCGAAGATCATCCGCGATGCCTACGACGACACCCGAGACGTCTTTGACCTGCTCAACGATGCCGAATCAGACCTCTTCAGTATTGCTGAAAACAACATGTCTAAGCAAGTTGGCTCGATGTCATATATTGTACAAGAAGCCATCCACGAGATCGAACTTGCTTCCAAAAACACCGATGGTGTTTCGGGCATCCCGACAGGCTTCCACGACCTCGATAAAGTAACATCGGGTTGGCAGCGCTCAGACATGATTGTACTTGCAGCACGCCCGGGTATGGGTAAAACTGCATTTGTACTTTCCATGGCGCGCAATACAGCCGTAGATTACGGCAGAGGCGTTGCGGTATTCTCACTCGAGATGTCCTCAGTGCAGTTGGTCAAGCGTCTTATAGCGAGTGAATCTCGGCTCTCTGCGGAAAAACTGCGTAAAGGCGACCTCAAGGAACACGAATTCCAACAACTTCACAGCCGTATTGGCAAATTAGCCGAGGCACCAATTTTTATAGACGACACTCCTGGTATCAATATCTTTGATTTCAGGGCTAAATGTCGCCGTTTGAAAGCACAACACAACATCGACCTTATCATCATTGACTACCTCCAATTGATGAGTGCTAAAGATTCAAAAAGTGGTGGTAACCGCGAGCAAGAAATCTCGACCATTTCACGCTCAATTAAAGAAATTGCCAAAGAGCTCAATGTTCCTATTATTGCACTTTCTCAGTTGAGCCGTTCGGTAGAAACAAGAGGCGGAGACAAACGACCAATGCTTTCCGACTTACGTGAATCTGGGGCCATTGAGCAAGATGCAGATATCGTTTCTTTTATTTATCGCCCAGAATACTACGACCTCACCCAAGATGCCGACGGAAACTCCACATTAGGTATGGGCGAAATCATCATTGCCAAGCACCGTAATGGCGCCCTCAAAAATGTCAGGCTGCGTTTTGTGCCAGAATTTGCACGTTTTGAAAACCTCGACGAAGTAGAAGCATTGGATCTTCCCGGCACAAACAATGCAGGGCTCAATCAATTCAACCAAGAATTTTCGACCTACACCATCAAAAGTAAAATGGATGACGGCAGCGAAGACATTTTCAGCAAAGACAACTCCGATGAAGATCCGTTCTAGCCTTCTTTTCAGCTTTTTCGCCTTTTGTATCAGTTTTCAGAGTTGGTCTAGTCAAATACTAGTGCCAATGGACGACTCCCAACGCGACCACCTGAAAGCCTACGGTTTGGCCTACTGGACCCTCGAAAACCAAATTACCATTGAGTGGTTGCTCAATTACCGTGGCGGCAGCTTCCTAATTCCGCACTTGCAACGCATCGAAGAAGAGTTATTACTGCGCAACATCAGCTACCAAATTTTAGCTGATGGACAGGTCAATCAAATCAAAAGCGAAATTGCCAATCCTGAGGTCAATATGGAAGTGGTACAATTAGAAAAAGCTCCAAAAATTGCCGTTTACACCCCTCCCAACAAACTTCCCTGGGATGACGCCGTTACACTTGTCTTAACTTACGCCGAAATCAAATACGACAAAATCTACGACTCCGCAATAGTCAATGGCATTTTGCCTAAATACGACTGGCTGCACCTCCACCACGAAGACTTCACCGGACAATACGGTAAATTCTACAGCTCGGCGCGCATGCAGAGTTGGTACCAGCAAGAAGTACAACGCTCTGAAGCTGCTGCGGCCAAATTAGGATTTGCCTCAACGGCGGCCCTCAAACGTGCTGTTGCCTTAAACATCCGAAATTTTGTCATTGGAGGAGGCTTCTTATTTACCATGTGTTCCGGCACCGATTCCTTCGACATTGCACTAGCTGCACAAAACGTGGACATCCAAGAGGCGGTCTTTGATGGCACCCCCTCCGACCCCAATGCCCAAAGCAAACTAGATTTCGGTCAAACCTTTGCTTTTGAAGATTTTCACATTATCAAAGACCCGATGGTCTATGAATACAGCGACATCGATGGTACTGATTTACGTACCCAACGCCAAATCACCGAAAAAACCGATCAATTTACGCTCTTTGATTTCTCAGCCAAATGGGATGTCGTTCCAACCATGCTCACGCAGTGTCATGTCGACGTCATCAATGGGTTTTTAGGCCAAACCACTGACTTCCACAAAGAATTCATTAAGTCAAACGTGCTTATTTTGGGTGAAAACAAAGCCGCCAACACCGCTAAATACGTTCATGGCGAATTTGGTCAAGGTACCTGGACTTTCTACGGAGGACACGACCCCGAAGACTACCAACATCTTGTTGGCGACCCTCCAACAGACCTCAATTTGCACCCCAACTCACCAGGTTACCGCCTCATTTTGAACAATATATTGTTTCCTGCTGCCAAAAAACAAAAACGCAAAACATAGTTTTTAGTAAATCGCATTCTTTTTCGCGTTTTTTTACTTAAACTTGCAACGAATTTCCAATCGCCCAATTCAGGGCCAGCTCCAAATTCAGCTTATAACATACCATTGATGGATTTAAAGACCTTAGAGAGTAAAAAAATCTCGGACCTACGCGTTATTGCACAAAGCCTTGGCATTGATGCTGGCAGTCTCAAGAAAAACGAACTTATTGCCGCAATTACAGGTAAAAACAGCCCCGCTCCTGTTGAAAACGCAGCTCCTGTAACTGAAGCAGCAGTACCTTCAACAACAGACGCTCAACCAGAGGTGCGCAAACGCGGTCGCAAGCCGAGAATTATGGTGAGTGATGAAACGCCAGCTACTGAGACAGAAGCACCTGTTTTGGATACACCAGTTCTCAAAGAGGAAAAACGCGAACGCTTTCAGAAGAAGCAAATGCGCACTGCTCCAGAGAACAGCGAGCAAAGTCAAGAACAGCCCGAAGGGCAAAGTCAACAACGAAAGCCGCAACATCAACACCAAAACCAACAACAAGGCCAACGTTTCGAGAACCGCAATCCGAACCAAAACCCAAATCAACGTCAGCAGCGCCAGCCCAACGAAAATCAAGAAGAAGTACTCAAAGAAGAACACTTTGACCTCGTGGGCATCGTTTCAGCAGAAGGTGTTTTAGAAGTAATACAAGATGGCTATGGCTTCTTGCGTTCTTCGGACTACAACTATTTGCCGTCACCAGACGACATCTATGTCTCTCAAAATCAAATCAAGCTCTTTGGTCTTAAAACTGGAGATACCGTCAAAGGCACCATACGCCCACCAAGAGAAGGTGAAAAATTCTTTCCGCTTGTTAAAGTAGAATCTATCAACGGCCGCGACCCCTCTTACATCCGAGACCGCGTCCCTTTTCAATACCTTACTCCGCTCTTCCCTTCTGAAAAATTCAAACTCACGGGCCACCCTCAAGAAACACTCTCCACAAGAGTCATGGATCTTTTTGCGCCCATCGGAAAAGGCCAACGCGGCATGATAGTCGCTCAACCTAAGACGGGTAAAACCATGCTACTAAAAGATGTAGCCAATGCCATTGCCGCAAACCATCCTGAAACCTATCTGATTGTACTGCTCATAGATGAGCGACCTGAAGAGGTAACAGACATGGCGCGTTCTGTAAAAGCGGAAGTCATTGCCTCGACTTTTGACGAACCAGCAGACCGCCACGTGAAAGTGGCCAATATGGTACTCGAAAAAGCAAAACGCATGGTAGAATGCGGGCACGATGTTTGTATCTTACTGGATTCCATTACGCGTTTGGCACGTGCTTACAACACCGTTTCTCCTGCTTCTGGCAAGGTACTTTCTGGTGGTGTCGATGCCAATGCCTTACACAAACCAAAAAGATTCTTTGGTTCTGCACGTAAAATCGAAAACGGAGGTTCACTCTCTATTCTCGCCACGGCGCTTACTGAAACAGGATCTAAAATGGATGAAGTCATCTTTGAAGAGTTCAAAGGAACTGGCAACATGGAACTCCAACTCGACCGCAAAATTTCCAACCGACGCATTTATCCTGCCATTGACATTACGGCATCCGGAACACGTCGCGAAGACTTACTAGTGGGTAAAGACGTCTTACAACGCGTCTGGCTCCTTCGCAAGTTTATTGCAGATATGAACCCAGTTGAGGCCATGGAATTCATGAAATCACACATGGAAAACACACTCTCCAACGAAGAGTTTTTAGTTTCAATGAACAGCTAATGAAAAAAGGTTGGCTTTACGGCTTGGTGTTCAGCAGTCTTTGGATTGCCCTCAAAATGCTTGCTTTCTTGTTCAATTGGCGCTTAGATGAAATCCAAATTTTCGTCTTGCTCAATATGGCTTTCTTGACCGGTGCTATAGCGTTGTTTATGTACCGCAAAAAAAGAACCAACACCGAAGAGAGTAACATCCTAACCGACATTAAAGCTGGCCTAACCGTTGGCTTACCCTACACGCTTTTGGTCAGTTTCTTTTTGTTTTTTTATTACAAGGACATCTATCCTGAATTCAATGAACACAAAAGAGCTGCGTATGAACGCAAAATGGATAGCCCAGAAGAAATCGCTGCTATTCGCAAAGGCAACAGCGCGCTAGAAAACAAAAGCGATGCAGAAATTGTAGCTATGGCGCGTCAAAACACCGCCATGATGTACGATCCACAATTTACTTTAAGTGTCAGCTTATTGGCACTTTTGGTTTACGGAACACTCAACAGTTTGCTGATCGCGGTTATCTACCGCCGGGTAGTCTTTAGAGACTAGCATTTACGCATTTAAAGACGCGCACAGCTTTTGCCCGAGTGTGTCGTAGTCAATTCCATCGAAGTTACCACTTGACATCATTAGCAGCACTTTTTGGTGCCAATCTTGCGCTTCAATAAAAGCCAACACATCTTGTGTTTGCGTGCAAATCTGAACGGCACCACCAAAACCTTCTTTTACTTCTTCTGGATCAAGAGCCGGTAATTTTTTGTGTGCAACTACCTCTGGACTGAAATAAACGAGTGCGTGGTCAGCGGCATCCATAGCGCCACTATATTGCGGTAAAAAAGCTTTTTGCAAAGAACTAAAAGTGTGGAGTTCCATGCATGCAATGACCTCCCGATCGGGATATTGTTGTTTGACAGCAGCTGTAGTTGCTTTGAGCTTGGACGGTGAATGCGCAAAATCTTTATAAAGCACAAAACTGCCTTCGGAAACGACCTTTTGCAAGCGTTTTCCGGCTCCGGTAAAATCAGACATGGCATTTAGAAATGCGGCAGAATCAATACCCATCTGGGTTGCTACATACATAGCTCCCATTAAATTCTGAAGGTTGTGTGCGCCAAAAACGCGAAGCTGGTATTGCTGCCCTTCAAATGTCAATAAGGTACCGTTTGCGTTCGGTTCAAATACTGGCGTCTGATACGGCAACAATGAAATATTTGAAGCGTTTTCAGCAAGACGCTGAATTGCTGTATCTTCTCGATTGTACACCAAGGCCCCATTTGGCTCAATAAGTGAAACGAAGGTCTCAAACTGCGAGACGTAATTTTCAAAAGTCGGAAATACATTGATGTGATCCCAGGCAATACCTGAAAGCAATGCAATATGTGGTCTGTACAAATGAAATTTAGGACGACGGTCGATGGGTGAGCTTAGATATTCGTCACCTTCTAAAACCATAAACTTGGCTTCTTGCGTGAGTTTCACCATGCAATCATAGCCATCAAGCTGGGCGCCAACCATGTAATCTACATCTAGCCCGATTTTAGCAACTGCATGCAACAGCATAGAAGTGATGGTGGTTTTGCCATGGCTACCGCCAATCACAACTCTGATTTTGTCTTTGCTTTGCTCGTAGAGGTATTCAGGATAACTATAAATTGGAATTCCTAATTCTTTAGCGGCCAATAATTCAGGATTGTCGGCTCTGGCGTGCATGCCAAGAATAACAGCAGTAAGGCCCTTGTGAATGCGCGCTGCATCCCAACCGAGGTCGAGGGGCAAAATACCTTGTTTTTTTAAGCGGGTAAGCGATGGTTCAAAAATTTCGTCATCTGAACCTGTGACTTCAAATCCTTTTCTGGAAAGTGCTATTGCGAGGTTGTGCATTGCGCTGCCCCCGATGGCAATAAAATGTACTTGCATTTTTCTTATTTTTTCAAAACGTTGGCACCGGTAGAATCATTGAACCAAACGTATTCTGTACTCACCTGTCCGTCTCTTGTAAAATAAGTTTTGCCATTTTCATCGGTTGTTTGCTCGTAAACAACGCCGTAACCGTTCGGATCAACGACAACCCTTCGAATAATGACTTTTGTTACATAACCCTCTTTATTCTTGATTTGATAGGTCTTTTCGGTCATGGTGTTTACTGCGAACAAAACTCCGTTTTCATCGCGCAAATAATTAGGAGTCGTTTTCAATTGAACTGTAGAAGCTGCAGTTTGCTGAATTTTCTCGTATTGTGCTTGTCCACCAACGGTAGCAATTTCTTGCTCTTGCTGCTTGGTATAGGCAACTTCTTGTTGGCGTGCATTGAGCTCATTCATGTTTTGCTCAGCTTTTGCAGGCTCTTTCTGCGCTTGAAGATCTAAGCCGTTTTGAAACTCGTTGAGTCTTTTGAGTTCGTATTCTTGACGGCTATCCGCAGCTTTTGCTGTTGTTTGATCTTGATAGTCTTTGGCATCTTTCCAGGCACTGATGTTGTCGCTGTTCTCTTGTTGACGAAGCGCTGCATTTGCATCTCGAATCTGAACAGCTACTTCGTGTTCTTGGGTTTGTTGAGATTTATCGGCTTGCAGGGTTTGCTGTGTGTTATTGTTTTGACGTGCTGCTAAATCGCGCTGAGAACGGGTGAGTTCCAGTTGAGACATCGTTTCAAAGGAGCCGATTTGTGCATTCTGTTGCGAAAAATAATTTTGGTATTCAACTTCGGTGCGGATCTGTTGTTGGGTGCGGTAAGGAGCTTCTTGTTTGGCCTCGCGATTGAGTTGTAGGTCATTGAAAACCATAGAATTTTCACCACTCACAGCCTCGCCAGGAGCCGTTAGTCGAATACCGGCAGGTTCTGTAGGCACATCGGGCTTCACTTTAGCGACTTGAACCGGCTTCAATATTTCACGAAGGGAATCGATGCTTTTTTGAAGAGCGGGTAATTCAGTTGGATTTAAATGTTGTTGTTGGACCTGCCCCACTGCGTAGACTTTTTCTAAGGCCTTGAATGCAGCCGCATTGTCTTTGGTTTTAACCAATAAATAGGCCGCTTTTCGGTCGTTGTAATAAGTCTCCATTGTGGCGATCTTTTCTTTAAGCACAATGACCTCAGGCTCGTTTTGACGGCTTTTCATTGGATCAGAATTCAAAATAGATTTGGCTGTACCGTAATACAAAGGTCCTTTATTGAAATTTTCATTGGCTTTGACCAACTGATTTTGATAAACCTGAGACATCGAGTTGATTCCTTCAGTAACCCGTTTCATACCTGCTTGCAACTCTTTTGAATAGGTATCAATGAGCGTTTGCTTGTGAAAGAGCGCTATTTGCTGATCCGCTTTTTTGTAAGTCTCAAGGGCGAGGTCGTATTTCTTTTGGACAAATTGGTCATTGGCCAATTTCATTGTTTTCTTGAGTTCCACTTCGTTTTGAATATCAAACCTGAGGTCTTTGAGAGCTGTTAATTGTGCATTGACGGTTTCTTTTTCTGTAGGTTTGATCAGCTGTGCTTCTTTGTATTTGGACTCTGCTTCGTCGTATTTCTTGGCCGTAACTAGTGCTGCAGCTGCTTTCATAGCATTCTGAAACGCTTGGGTTTTGTCCTGAGCATCTTTGGCCTCAGCAAGGAGTTTGTTGATTAGGGTTTGTTCTTGTGCAACGTTTGGATTATTTGGGATAATGGCATCGGCCTCCTTCACTTTAGAACTGGCTAATTTGAGGTCATTGGCCTCTCTTGCGGCTACAGCTTCATTGAGCAAAGCCTTCTGACGCGCTTCGTCTTGACTGCGTTTGAGCGCAGCTGCTTGCGCGGTGGTAATTTGCGTTTTCTTTTGTGTGGCGAGTGAATCGTTTGGTCTGAGTACCAAAATAGAATCGAGGTAGATCAGGGCAAGATCTTGATTTTGTGTTGCCGCACTTTTATTGGCCGCCAGTAAAAGACGGTTGTAATTTTTTTGATCTTTTGCGTATTGATAAGCATCACGGGCTTTTTGATCGGCTTCGGTTTTGAGCAACGGCACCTGCACCAAAGCTCCTGAAGACCAGACATATTTATCTGTGATTTGATTTTTTGAAAAGCTAAGATCGACATCTGGTCGGAGTTCATAGAGTTCACAGTTGAGGTCTCGGATCAATTGCAAGCCGTTAGGACTATTCCTTTGACCTTGTAGCGTGGTGAGGTCAAAAAGGATGAATTTAGTCTGGTAACCGCCCTTGGAGAGGCGAATTTGCAGCGGCGTACCTTGCAAAATTTTAGCCGAAGCGTAAAAATTACCGTTTTGGTCGCTGAGTGCTTTGGTGAGAACGGCATCTTGTTGCATGATGTCGATTGCCACACCATAAACAGATTGGTTGTCTAGTAAATTATTGGTGCTGCCTTCAATTACCACAAGGAAATCGCGCTGGGCAAGAGACGCGAACGGCAAAAAGAGCAATATGAAGATAAAGAATCTTGTCATGTCATTGAGGGTTTGTCAAATGACCATTTCAACGCAATTTGGTACATTTGTTTCAAACACAAATTTGCTAAAAATCAACGAGTAAAAAAAATGCTGCGATATGATCAATTGAGTTACTGGGAACGCACGCAATATCTGAGCGAGCAAACCTTTGGAATTATTGGCGCGGGGCTCGTGGGTATGTCTACTGCGCTTTCCTTGCGAGAGCGCTTTCCAACGGAGAAAATTGTAGTACTCGAACGCGGTTATTTACCCACAGGTGCCAGCACCAAGAATGCGGGTTTTGCTTGTTTTGGTAGCCCTACTGAATTGAAAGACGACCTAGAAAACATGTCAGAAACACGCGTTTGGGAAACCGTAGCGCTTCGGCTTGAAGGGCTTGCACTACTTCAAAAACGAGTCGGAGCCAGTCAAATGGACTACAAAAAATGCGGATCCTGGGATTTAATCGGGCAGAAAGAAGCTACACTCGAGCCCGATTTCCTGGCCTATCTGAATAGCGAAATGAAACAAAATTTTGGCCTTGAGCAGGTCTATAGTACCGACCACAACTTTCAACAAAAATTTAGATTTAACGGCTATAAGGCAGCTTACTTCAATGCTTACGAAGGCAGCCTCGATACGGGCAAACTCATCCATGCCCTTTACAAACAGTGCATTGCTGCAGACATTCAATTTTTATTTGCATCGGAAGTAAAGCATTGGGTTTCGAATGCACAAAATGTGGAAGTCCATACCCAACATGGCGCACTCGATGTGCAACAGCTGTTCTTGTGCACCAACGGATTTGCCCAAGCATCCTTTCCAAATGAATTGCGCCCAGCTCGCGCACAAGTATTGCTTACCAAACCTCTCTCACACGACATCAAGGGTACTTTTCACTCTGACCGCGGCTACTATTACTTTAGAGACATTGGCCAAAGAATCCTTCTTGGCGGCGGCCGTAACCTCGACTTCGAAACAGAAACGAGCACTACATTTGCACAAAACGCGCGCATCAGAGCCGCTTTAATTGACAAACTAACACATGAAATTCTGCCTGGGCAAGCTTTTGAAATCGAACAAGAGTGGTCAGGCATCATGTGTGTTGGCGATGAAAAGAAACCAATTATTCGATCGCTGAACAAAAACGTGCACGCAGGTGTTCGAATGGGAGGAATGGGCATCGCAATTGGCTCCGCCGTAGGAGATGCCCTGAGTAAAATGGTATAAAATGAAGCAAGAGAAACAGGCTAAAGATGAATTTGTCAATCCAATTGACCCGGATAAAATTGCTGAAAATCCGCACCTTTTGCCTTATGCACACACCGTTGGTGGAGCAGTCATCAAGCCCGAAGACACCGGCAAGCTCAAAGGCCGTGCGCTTAGTGCCATGAACCAACAAACCGACATGCAGCTTTCTCAAATCTATGAGCAAATGCAATTGCTAGCGGCACAGGCTCAAAAGATACAAACACGCAAATCAATTTCAGACTACATCTATCAAACTGAATTGCGTTTTGAACCGCTCATCAATCACGTCTACCACCTTTACAGAAAATCCGACCTCAAACTGATGCTCTCGCTTATAGGCCCTAATTCTTGGGGTAAATCAGGAGCTGAGCTCACCTTTTTGGCGAGTGTGAAGTTATTGGCTGATCATACTTGGGAAGTTCTCGAACAAAATCCGGACTTCGACTTTAACGGATAAATACCAGGTCGTTAGCCCCTGATTTTTCTGAACTGTATTGATAGCCTAAGTCAGTAAAATTCTTGACCTCCAAAGGCGCGCCTAAATTGTTCATTGCGCACCAACGTGCCATGGTACCGCGGGCTTGCTTCGAAAAGACCGATACTGCTTTGAGTTGACCACTTTTCTCTTCAAAAAAATGCGGCGTCACCATCCGCGAACGCAACTTTGGCGACTGAATAAGATCGCTATATTCCGAACTCGCTAAATTCAACAAGAATTCATCTTTAGCTAGGGACTTCAAGAGCTGATTTTCAACTTTAAGCCGCCAAAATTCGTATAATGATTGACCGCTAGGTGCTACTCCGCGTTGGGCCATTTCCAAACGATACATTTCAATTTGATCCAAAGGCTTTAACAGACCATAAACTCCGGAGAGTATAAATAAGTTGTCTTGTAGGTAAGCCAATTCTTCTTGCGAACACGTAGCGGCATCAAGCGCCTTAAAAGCTTCACCAATGTACGCAAACAACGCAGGACTTGTAGAGACTTGATTCTTTTTTGAACCCCAAGTTTGAATAAGAGAAAAGGTTTCTGCTGCTTTGGTTTCAGAAAGTTTCATGCGGATACTCAGTTCCTTGACCGACCATGCTTTTAATTGCTGCATCATCAACTTCGCATCTTTCAAAAGAACGGGCCGGCCCTTAGAAGGCATCTGATAAGAGCGCATGAGCTTCGCTGGGGATAAAATGAGTTTCATTGCCCGTAAAATTACATGTAAAGACTATAATTCAGATAAATTTTCATAAATTCAGCACGCTAAACTCAAAACCAACTCAAATGAAACTGCTCAGCATCTTTGGTACGTTCATACTTTGCTCCCAATTATTTGCACAAGAAGCAACGTTTTATGGCTATATCAGCCCTACTACTGCAACACTTGTTCCTGCTTCAGACCAAGCCGATGCTAAAAAAGACATCGTTATCCCGAATTTCAAAGGTCGCGAGTTTCCTGTTCAGATAAGTACAAATGCCCACCAGCCAGACTGGGTTTGGCAACAACATCAAAACTCCCAGAAAACAAGCTCTGCAAGCCTACTTTGGCAGGTTCAAGGAATCGGTAATGGTATCTCACCTCCAGACCCATCGGGTGAAGCAGATTCAACAGTATATATTCAAGGAACCAACGCAGGCAGCGGAGGCTCGTACAAAATTTTCAATAAATCCACAGGGGCTGCTGTGAGCGGCACACTTGTAATGGCAACCACCCTTGGTAGCCCAACCGTTACAGGCCTCGGTGACCCTGTTATTCTTTATTACAAAAGTGCCAAACGCTGGATCATTACCCAATTTTCTACGCAAGCACAGAAGAAATTATTGGTTTATGTCTCCCAAACCAGCGACCCGCAAGGCGCATACCATTTCTACCAATTTACTTGTCCTAATTTCCCTGACTATCCGAAATGGAGCATCTCTGAAACTTCAGACGCCTTGCTCGCTTCTACCAATGAAGGAGGTCCGCCACGCGTATACGCCATGAAGCTCGGTGCACTTGTTTCAGGTGCCAGCTCGCCTTTTATCGGCATGGCTATAGGATACACGCTCAATGGTTTTGGTTTTCAATCCATTACACCTGTAGACCTCGAAGGTGATTTAGCTGCCCCAGCAGGGCAAAAACCACTTTTCGTGCGCCACCGCGACGACGAAAAACACTCCAATGGCTCTCCAGACAGCCCGACCAACGACTGGATTGAAATCTGGGAAATGACCATCAACTGGACCAACAACACAGGAAGCGTTGCTAAAATTCAAGATGTTCCCATCACAGAAATTGACTCTGACTTATGCGGTCTTACTAGTTTTTCGTGCATTGCACAACCAGGCACAACCGTCAAACTCGATCCACTACGCGAATGCGTGATGTACAAAGCGCCAATGCGCGTTTTCAATGACCATCAGTCCATGGCACTTTGCTTGTCGACAGACGTCAACGGGAACAACCGAGCTGGGGTGCGCTGGCTTGAGCTTCGCCGCCCAACTGGCAGCACTGGTTCTTGGACTGTTTATCAAGAAGGTACTTATGCCCCCGGCACTACACTCAACCGCTGGATGCCTTCGATCAATATTGACAAGTACGGAAATATCATGTTGGCCTATTCTACTTCAGGTGCAACCGCGCCCGACTACCCTTCCATACAAATGACCGGACGCAAAGCATGTGATCCACTGGGTCAAATGACAGTCCCAGAAATGGTGATCAAGCAAGGAATATCAGCACGCACCTCCAATACACGCTGGGGCGACTACCACCACATGTGTGTAGACGACTTTGACGGCCTCACATTTTACTACACGGGGGTGGTCATGAATTCAAATAACAATATCGTCACAAACGTTTCTGCATTTAAAATGAACCCAGATAGCCTTGATCTAGCCATTCTAGACGCTTTCACTGTACAAACGGGAGGCATTTGTGGGGCAAGTACGCAAATTGCTGTTGTTGTCGAAAATAGAGGTGCTAACGCTGTCAATACATTTACGGTATCTGCACAAGCCGGAAGCGCCAGCGCTAGCAGTCAAAATTATACAAGTAGCAATCTTGGTAGCTACCAGCAAATCGATACCATATACATTACTGCATCTGGTCTTGTTACCGGCACAAATACCATTCTACTTCAGCTCTCGAATGTCAACACAAATGGAAACGACGAAAATACCTGTAACGACGATTATACATTCAGTATTTCCGTAATCGGTGCAACGACCACTACTGTAAACCCTGTAGTGAGTCAACAACCAAGTTGCAATGCAAGCAATGGCGAAATCCAACTTCTCGCGAGTGGTGTCAACAGTCCGTTTACATATTCAATCAATAATTCTTCACCGCAAAGTGCCAATACCTTCGCTAATATCGGCGCCGGAACTTATACTTACACCGTAACTGACAACCAAGGCTGCTCGGCGTCCGGAAGCATTACAGTTGCCGCGACCACAACCATCGGAGCAACGCTTGCACAAACCACCACCATTGCTTGTGCGGGTTCACAAACTGCCAACTTGGTAGTGACACCAGCGGGTGGCACAGCTCCTTACAGCTACTCCATTAACAGTGGTGCAGACCAAGCCAGCAATGCGTTCAACAACCTAGGTGCGGGCACCTACACAATTGGTGTTATCGACGCCAACGGCTGCAGTACGAGCATTCTTTACACAGTAACAGAGCCAGCCCCACTCAATGTAAACATGATCCCGACCATGATCAGTTGCAATGGTGCCAACGACGGCATTCTAACAGCCCAAGTGAACGGAGGCACAAGCCCTTATACTTATGCAATTAACGGCGGAACGGCGGTTGTAAATCCGGTTTTCAATAACTTACCAGCGGGCACTTACATGCTTACTGCCACCGATGCAAATGGTTGCCAACAAGCGTTTACAAGTACCATCACTGAGCCTAGCGCCTTAACGCTCGTTGCCAGCACAACCGTTTCAAACGGCAACGACGGTACAATAGCGCTTTCTGGCGCAGGTGGAAATTCACCTTATACCTATTCTATGGACGGCCAGACCTACTATTCTGGTTCTTTCTTCTCGAATTTAGCCATCGGTACTTATACTTGCTATGTCAAAGACAACAACGGCTGCATCACTACAATTGAAGTAACGGTCAATAGTTCAAGCCTTTCAGAATTAACCTTTGACCTCATGAGTCTTTATCCGAATCCGAACAATGGCATTTTTGAACTCGAAATCGAAGGCGTGAATAGTGCAAGTTTAGACGCGAAACTTTTCAATGCGCAAGGGCAACAAGTGGCAGTCTTCGTTCTCAAAAGCAACAATGGTAAAGTCAAACAAACAGTTGAACTCAGTCCGAAAATTGCAGCCGGAACATACTATCTTGGTGTTTATGAGCAAACACAAGGCGCCGTTATTCAATTTGTAAAGCAATAAGCCTACAAATCAAACCGAAGAGGCTAGTTGAATTCCTAAATGAAAAGACTAGTTGAAATCGAAAGTAGCAAGATCAAGTTCTTCATCTACCACAGACAAGCGGCGGGTTACCTCGCGTTTGACTTCATAAGGAGTGCCGTAGTATTGATAAAACTGAACCGTCAGTATGGCCTTCCCGCTCAAGGTTGGCCTGTGGTTTCCGTAGTAATGCGCCTGAATGCGATAGGTGCCTTTTGGTGCGTTGCGTATCAAATATTCTTCAGGTCCATAGCCTTGTGTAAAATCATTAGAAATACGCCCTCCGTTTGAAGTAAGCTTGTAGGAATACATGCATTTTTCTTGATTCGGTTCGGTTACCCAAAGATCAACATCGGTGTTGTCTGCGTCCCAGTTGAGCACAATCCGGATATCCATTGGCAACTGAACCAAGAAATATTCGGGAATACCTTTTGTGTCAATCTCTTTAGGATGCTGTGCAATCAAATGATTGATTTCATTGAGCGCAATGAGGTGAATGCCTTCAAAACGACCATCGTAACTTTGTTTCACCACTTTATAAAGCTGCTTCACTGCTTGGTTATAATTTCCCATTTGAGCCAAAGCCAGACCGAAATCGCGGTAAGACTGCGGCTCCTCAGGACGCAAATCGATGACAGCCTTAAAGACGTCAATTGCCAACTTCTCCTCCTTTAGTTGCAAGAGCTTTTGAGCAAAGACGCGAAGCAAGGCGGCATCTTTAAGCTGCATTTCAGCCAAATTACTCAAAATGCGAATCGCTAATTGAGGCTGTTTCTTTTGTATAAAAAAGTCGCAAACATCGATGTAAAATGAGGGTTGTTCAGCGTACTTTTCGCGAAGTCTCAGATAACGTGCATAAGCTTGTGTGAGAGGAACTGTTCTGAGGTTTTTTAAATACGGTACTTTCGGATTCCAGCCCGCAACTGAAATTGTAGCACTTGGAGCAGTAGCTGCGCCAACTACAACTGAAGTTGCATTGGCCGACACTAGCGTGCTAAATGAGCCAACTGATGGCGTTGCCCAAGTATCATAACCCTGTATTGTTGATGCACTAGATGGCGACCAATTGTAAGTAGTGGCTCCGTTAGTGGTGAGGTTTAACTGCGTATTTCCTTCTTGTGCAACTTGCTCGACTTCCTCCTGTACAGGTGGTAGTGGCGCTGCTTCTTGTAAATCACCAGTTACTTCTACTGAACCAACGGTAAAGTTTGCCTCTTCCTTATACTGTTGTTTCTTGGTTTTTTTCCAGTACCAGTTTTGATAGTCTTTCCACTCTTTTTTAATACGCTTGAGGTGCTGTTTTTCGGCTTTAACTTCGTCGAACTGAACCTTTGAAAGGGCTTTGAAGTATGCTTTTCTCATGGAGCGAGGCGGCACAATGCGAAACTCGAGGTAATCGGCCAGTGAGTCGAGTACCAACAAGGAACTCGCAGAACTCACGAGATCATATTTTAAGCCTAACGCACAAATATCTTTCTGATAAACCTGAGGCTGTTCTTCCAATTTTTGAAGTTTGGCCAAGGCCCAGCGTTTGACTTGTGTTTGGCTGCCTTTTGAATGTTTATCCTGTTGCCATTCTATTCCTTGTTCAGATAACACCTGTTTGGAATTTAGCCCGAATTGCGCGGTCAATTTTTTTAAACGAGTTGGTGCTTTTACACTCACCATGATGCATTGGCTGTTCGCAGCAAGTGGTGTGCAGTAATACTCCAAAAGTGCTTTGTCTTCTTTGAAACCTAAGAATTGTAAATAAGAACGTCTTAAGTACTTGAGTGCAGTGGTAACACTTTGTACGTTCAAATCGATTATGGCTCCATTTGATTGTTCTGCAAAGTGTCGCAGCAAACCCTTATCTGAAAGCTCACTCGAGACAATGGGGAAAATTGGCGCCTGCCCTACTTTATTTGCGCGGTCACCTATGGTTTGAAGCCCATCAGAAAAAAGTAAGATTTCATCGCCTTTGAAGCGCCCAAAGTTGAGACAAGAGAGTGCAGAAGCGCCATCGTAGTGCTGTTTTTTGATCAAGGCTTCCAGCTCACTCACTTTACCATCTTGAACAAGAAAGCGATGTTGCGCAATGATTTCATGTGCAAAAAATACGAGTTCTAATTTGCCATTTTTGATCCATTTGAGATAAGACTGTAATAAAGCAAGTTCTTTATCGAGTTGAGCTGCAGTTCTCGATGCTGAAATATCCCAACAAACTGTCAAGCATTTGGGTGCCTTTTTACGTGCATACTTACGCGGCAAAGCTAAATTTGCATGAAGATAAAAAAAGTTACCTGCCCGACTTGCCGAGACTGCCGCTGTTGTTTTTAACGCTTGCTTGATACGGATGTGCTCATTTATGGCCTTATTACGGCTACTCCGTTTTTCCAACACCACAGGCATGCCATTTTGATAGCTAAGCGCCTTCAGGCTAAAAAATTCCACCGCTTGTTTGAGGCGAAGTGGTAGGTGATAAAAAGCCGTTGTAGCATTTTGCGGCAAAACAGCACTCACTTCAAAGGAAATCCGTTTTGTTGTTTTGGCAAATAAAGGAAAAACCCGCATTTTGAACAGGTTCCCCGCTACCTTCTCAATCAAGCCCGGATCAATGCCCTTTCTTACTGTAGCCTCATAAGCAATACGTGCTTGGTGTTTTTCAACCGCTACAGCGGGGCGCATTTCGCCATTCACCTCCAAGGCAAACGAGGTAATGGTTTGGTTGTCTTGTAAGGGAAACTCAAATTCTGCTTCGAGTTCACGTTCAAATTGATTATAAAACGTGAGCTCATAGCGCGTGCGCGCATAGCCGTTTTCTAAATAGGATATGATCTTTAATACTTTGATTTGAACCTGCTCGTTTTCTTCACCTTTGATTTTTAAACACGGAATTTGCGAAGGGAGCGGTTTGTTTTCCTCGTTATCTATCAAGCCTGCTTTATCTTTGATGAGGCTACGATAGGGATCGATCACTTTTTTATTGGGAATGATGGTCCACCAAATGCCGAGTGCAACGAAAGCTAAAAAAAGTAAGATGAGGTAAAATCTATTCTTCATAAATATGCAAAAACAGGATAACGCAACTTAGACGTAAATCAAACAAAAAAGCCGCTCTTTTGAAGCGGCTTTTTTTCAAAAATATTTAAATCAACTAAGCGCGTAGACGCTTAGAGAAGTCAAGTAAGATTGGTGTGGCAACACATAAAGAAGAGTAAGTTCCGATGAGTACACCAACCAACAAGGCAAATAAGAAGCCTTTAATAGCAGTGCCACCAAAAATGAACATGATCAAGACAACAACAAATAAGATCATTGAGGTATTGAAGGTTCTAGAAAGGGTTCTGTTCAAGGAGTTATTGATGATATCGCCATGGTTGTCTTCTGGCTTGCTTTTGCGTAGGTTCTCACGAATACGGTCAAATACAATGACGGTATCGTTCATAGAGTAACCGATTACAGTTAGAATTGCAGCGATAAATGCTTGGTTGACATCTAAAGTAAATGGTAGGTAACCATGTAATAAAGAGAAGATGGAGATAACGAAGAAAGCATCGTGAGCCAAACCAACAATGGCACCCAAGGAATATTGCCAGTGTCCGAAACGGATGAGGATGTAAGCAAAGATAGCTAACAATGCAAGGGTGATGGCAATGGTAGAAGAGGTCCAGAGCTCACTAGAGATTGATGCTGAAATAGCGCGTGCCTCTAGTACTTCGAAGTTGCCCATTTTGTCTTTACAAGCGCTCAGACCTTGTTTTAATTTAGCGTTTACTTCATCTGTGGCACCGTCGTTATTGAGCAAATAGTTGGTCACGATTTCTACGTTGAAATCATTGGATTTGGTTTTGAGGTCAATAGAAGCAGGCTCGCCATTTTCAACAAATACTTTAGTAAGTTCTTTGCGGATAGACTCGATGTCTGCTTTCTTTTCGAATTTAACAGCGAAGGTACGTCCACCTGTAAATTCGACACTTTGCTTGAGACCACGCGTACTTAAAGAAATGATACCTGCAATTGTAACAACAATAGAGAATGCATAAAAGTATTTTCTTTTGCCCATCCAATCAAAATTGAAGTTTTGGAAAAGACCTTTAGAGTATTTGGTATTGAAACCAACTTCTTTGCCTTTTGACAACCAAGTATGGATAGCTAACTCGGCAATAACCATTGCAGAGAACATAGAGGTGAAAATACCAATGATAAGGGTTGTTGCAAATGATTCAATTTCACCTGTACCAAAAATTTTGAGGATGATAGCCACAAGTAAGTGGGTTACGTTTGCATCGATGATAGAAGGTAGTGCTTTGCGGAAACCGGTATTGATGGCAGTTTCGGTATCGGCACCCAATGCTTGTTCTTCACGAACACGTTCAAAGATGAGGATGTTGGCATCCACGGCCGTACCAATAGTAAGTACAATACCTGCAATACCAGCCAAAGTAAGCACCGCTCCAAAAGAAGCGAGGGAACCAAAGATAAATATAACGTTGACGATAAGTGCGATGTTGGCAGCCTGACCTGCTTTACCATAATAGAACATCATGTAAAGAAGTACGGCAAGGAAAGCTACACCGAAAGAGATGAGACCTGCTTGTGAGTTTTCGGCACCAATGGTTGGCCCTACTTTTTGAAGGTCTTTAATGACACAAGGCACAGGAAGTGCACCGCCATTGAGTAGACCTGCGAGGTCTTCTGCTTCTTGGAAGGTAAAGCTACCAGAGATTTGTGTGTTGCCGTTTGTAATGGCGTTGATAACGCGTGGAGCGCTATAAACAACGCTATCCATTGAGATGGCAATGATGCGGTCTTTGTTTTCTGTGGTCATGCGGCCCCATTCGTTGGCACCTTCGTCTGTCATGGAAAGACTTACGATAATGCTACCATCGGTTTGGTCGTAGTCAACTTTAGCGTTGTCTACGTGCTCGCCACGAACGCGTGCTTTTCCTGTATCAGGAATGCGGCATGCGTAAAGGAAATAAGCTGTTTTCTTAGATTTGTTGTCAATGCTTTCTGGCTTTGCAGACCACATGAATTTGAGATCTTGCGGGAAGGCAGCCTGAACGTCTTTGCGACGTAGAATAGCTTCTACTGCTGCTTTTTCATTGGCAGCAACATAACCCATGGCGTAACCACCTACAGGAACAACATACTCAGCCAAGCTCTTTTTAGAGGCATTGGACATTGTTTTTTGTGTATTCGTGGTCGTTGTTTGTACAGCTGTATCAGTAGTAACCCCTGTTGAATCAGCTAGTGTATCAGCTTCGAGAGCCAAATCATCGATAAGAATTTCATTGGTTTTGCTTAAGCGCGCTGCCTCTTGCCATTGCATTTGAAGTTGCTCAGGCATGTATGTTTCATAGAACTCGAGGTTGGCTGTAGAGCGGATTTTGCGCGAAACGGTTTCTTCGTCTTGTACACCTGGAAGTTCGATGTAAAGGCGGTTGGTCGCGAGGTCTCGTTGGATATTTGGTTGTGCAACACCAAATTGGTTGATACGACGACCAATGATGTCTTCGATGCCTTTCATGGATGAAGCAACGAGATCACGGAGGTAGTTTTCAACTTGTGCATCGGTCGTTTTGATACCGATAGACTCTCCTTTAATGACATAACTCAACGGGAGAGAACCGTTTGCTTTTTTGTAGGCCTCGATGAATGTTGCAATGAAGTCACCACCGTTTTTATTGTATGTTGCAACAGCGCGGTTGAATGGTTTTGTAAATTTAGGGTCTGTAACGCTTTTGACGTGGCCACGAATGAGGTCTGGGTAGGAGATTTCTACCGTTACGCTCATCCCGCCAACGAGGTCAAGACCAAAGGCCAATGACATTTTCTTCACTTGCGCAAAAGTTGAGCCGAGCACAGGATACACTGGTTTCTCGCCTTTATCGCGGAGGATTTCATTAACGAATGCAGCTTTGGCAAGTTCTACTGCCTCTGGGTCGTTGAAATTAACTTCTCTACCGTTAGGAAGAATAGCACTACCACCGTTGTTCTTGGCTTCATCGCGAAGCATTTTCACTTTAAGATCTGCTTCTTTTGCTGCTTTGTTTTCAACGTTGCTTGCTACCCAGGTAAAGGAAAGCTGATAGACGCAAACCGCAGTAAGAAGAATGGACAAGAACCAAAAAAATCCTTTTAAACGCATTTCTTGAATATTTGAATTTGAATTAAGGTTGCAAATATAGGATTTTGGATCCTTAAATTCAAATAAAAAATCTAGGCTTCTTCT
>JAIXXP010000125.1 GCA_027490665.1 Cryomorphaceae bacterium
AAAGGCGTAAGGTAGTTTGTGCCATTTTGTGCATTTTGTATCCAAAATCCATCGCTCTCTTGCGCTCGGATTAATTTGCCAGATTTGATCTTTTGTTGTAGCACTTTACCATTGAGAATAAAGCCATTTTTTGTAGCTCGAATGGCCCCTACTCTATGAGCTGAAGCGTAGTCATCTTTAGGTAGAGCCATATTTTGACAGGTACAATTATTTCTCGGCGCCACTCTTTGAATCAAGGTATTCTTGTAGCCCAATAGATGCTTTTTAATTCTTCCTCGATAAGGAAATAATATAAGTGTCAGCAATAAAAAGTAGACGGCTAAAATCACTGCTGCACTTTTAGCAGTTGTTTTTTTTCGATAGATCCGAAAAAACAAAATTAAAAGTACAATACCAAAAAAAGGAAATTGGAGTAATATAAAGGTTTGAAGCATTCTAATAAAGTATAGAGAGTAGAAAACTTTACAATCAGTTCGCCTTCAATTTAGATAGCGTGTCTTTCCCTGATATAGGGATAATTTGTCCAAAGATGCCAAGAAACTTCATTTGGCGAGCGCCTGCTTTTAATTCGAAGGTAGAGCCAAGTTTATAGTCTTGATAGTCTACGCGAACAACAGCCCACAAAAGCGATTCAACTAATTTAGAGCTCAGCATTTCACCGACAATATTTTGTTCCTCATCTAATTTCATTTCTTTAATGAGTTGGTCTTCAATTTCGGTTTTGAAGGCTTTTTCGGTAGGATTTGTAAAGAAAGCTGCGGCAATTAGAGCAATGAATAGGATATTTCGAACTTTAAACATGGGCGTAAATTGGTAAAAAGAACTAAAAATATCACTTCTTTTGCAAATCCCAAACATCGGTGTCAAAACCAGTAAAAGAGTACGACTTTTCATCTTCTGAGATAGACATATAAATTCTCGGCTCAGTTTTATCGTTAGAATATTCAAAAGAAAAACCATCAAAGGTTCCGTGATGACGCGTTGCATTAAATAAAGCAAACTGAAAATCAGCAGTAGCGTAGATTTTTGCTTGTTTTTGAAATGTTTTGAAACTCATTTTAGGATTGGTTAAATAGGGTTTGAGTTGTTGAAACCTTGTTGCATCATTCAATTTGGCACAAGCCATAAATGCCATTGCTACACTGTAAGGGCTTTTCGCATCAATATGGTCTATGACAAAACGATAAAAATCTGCTGGTGAGCCGTTAAAAACACAGTAGTCTAGCGTGCCAATTCCTTGAACGTCTAAAGAAACTCTGGTAAACTGATCTTTTAAGGTAAAACTAACCGCTTTGGCTCCTTTTTCGTATTTACCCCCTTTGCCATCAGATAAATGTAGTTTGGTAACTTCTGCTTTTTGCGTTTCAAATTGCACAAACGGATACGACAACTCATAAAACCGTACCTGACTCACAGGCAAGGATTTAGAAAACCTGACCGTAAATTCATCTTCCATAAATTGCATCGGCATGCCGTTTTTTACATATTGTAAGTTCTCAATTGCATTTTTATCAGGGTCGCGGACCATCGGTTGATGCATGAATTCATACATAGTGCGCGTGTAAGACTTATCCCAAAGACTATCTCCAGTTGGTTCTCTAAAGTGGCTTAAAAAGAAATTTTCTTCCGTGTTGAGTAGCCAATCAGAAGATAGGTCATTGGCCCATGTGACATCCGAGCAAAGACGTTTCCCGTCTATCTCCAGCTCATTCCAGGCGTGGGTATGTCCGGAGTAAAAGATATCATTGAGCTCGATTCTAACGGCACCATCTACATATTTGGCAGCAATATTTGCCTTTTTTAAGAGCAATTCATACATCTGACTATAGCCTGCGCAAACAGCTAAATTTTGGTCACCTGTGAGCAAGCCAACAGGGTTATACTGCGAGGTGTCTCCATAACCATAAGTAAAGCGATTGATGAGATAAGAAGCAATTTGTTGAGCAGTTTCTTTTTGAGTAGACGCTCCAAATTGCAAGGCAGCACAAAGGCAGGCTATGTTTTGCGCTTCCTGACAAGGTGGCGAAATTAAATTCTTCTTAGAAATAGGTTCAATATACCAAGGCTCTACAAAATCGTAGGTCATTAAAGGTGCTAATACCGGTTTGACTTTCAGAAAAGCAGTGACCCGATTTTCGTAAAAAATGTTTTTGACAATTGGTTTCTGAAATAACTCATTCACCTCTGCCATTCGAAATGAATACTGGTCGGTGGGAATGTAAGAATCGTAGGCCTCTTCTATTTCTTGAGCAAAAGTAAGGCTATCTTTTCGATAGATGCGCTTGAATTCTTTCAAACGTCCAGCGCGATAGTTTTGCTTCACTTTTTGATAATTGCAACGCGTGAGTTCACAAAGTGTGTCGCCTTCTTTGAAATAAACTATCGATTCAAAATCATTTTGAAAAATCCGAATATAATGCGAATATGTTGCTTGCTCGTCAATTAAGAAAACGGCCAAACAAAAACGAGGTCCTTCTTGCTCGTAAGCATAAGGTTGTTGACCAAAAACAGAAATAGCAACGAGGAGGACATAGCCCAAAACCATCTTTTTCATAAGCAAAGTTTTAGGTATAATTAGGTCATCGGCACCTTAGTTTAGTGGAAACAAAATAGAAATGTTAAATTTTGTTTTGGTTACATCGATAAACTAAAAAGTCCTATCTAGACCCTTGAACTCGGGAACCGCGGGTGTCAATATGCACCATATGACGTGCAACAATACCATGTTTTGGTAAGGTATAATCAAAAAAACCACCTCTTAAATTCGGATGACTCGCTTCTACCTTATTAATAGCTGCTATTAACAACTTGATATCTTCGTTATCATATGATCCGTTATTATTGATATCAAAGACAAATAAATCAATAGCTAATCCTTTGAGATGAAAAGATTCTTTTGTGCTATTTGCTAATAAATCATTTAGATACTGGCTTCTTTTCTGGGAAATAATGACCCATTTGGGATGATAATTTTGGGCGCGGAGTTCTGCTTCGATGAGTTGAATTTTTGTTTTTACATCTTCATTAGCACCCATAAGGCCGCCAAGAAACATTGCAACATAAAGGACTCCGGATAATACCATTACCCGCATACTTATTGAAAGCAACTTGACTGGCTTTTTAAATATTAAACCATAACCTATTGACAGTAAAAAGGCGGCAAAAACTGCGCTCCATACACTCGCATAGACAAAAGCGATGAGGAGCGCAATTGGCAAGAGCAGAAAGAAAAATACTAATTTCATGTAATAAATTTATAAGCAATGTATCAATTTATGAAAAAACTACTCGCGTATTTTCTTATTATTTGCTTCCCTCTACTCACAATTGTCTTGGTTAATGAAACGACCAAACAAAGCCCACATCAAATTTCTAGTCCGTTTTTCACGAAGCAAGTTGCTTACCATTCAGATAAGTATACTCCAAACAACTGCAATTGGTATTGTCATAATAAAGGTTGTCAACACAAGCGATTGATACAGAGCAAGTTTATCGAAAATATGTATTTTACAATCATTAATGGCAACAAAGCAAGTCAGGCATATGTGTTAAGTAGCGTTATTTTTTTGGCACTTATTTGGCCTCTTGTAATTTTTATTTTGATCGTTCTAAACATCAATTATCGCTTTAAATCGAAAAGAAAATGACAGATCTTATAACACAACTCTATATTTACTGCACGGACTTCACGATTGCTTTGGCTCATCTTTTAGGCATCTCGTATTACGATGTGAATGCGCTTATCTTCTGTATATTTTTACCGTCGCTTACGTTGATCTTAACCCTTACTTTATTTCTACAACGGAAAAGAAAATGAACCAAAGACAAAATTTGATTTTCAAATAGAAATAAATATCTTTCCATTCAAAATGACCCAAATTTAATATCATGATTCAGATTGCCGTTGTTGTTGCCGTTGTTGTTTTCATTCTCTATTTCATAAGTGGCAATAGCCTCGAAAGCTCTTTAAGAAAAGGGCTGAGTTCTGGTGTAAGCTGTCTTTTGACTTCAATATTAATTATTGTGGTGCTTATCTTGGTGCTTTTAGGGGTCATTATGTTTGCTTAATTGCATTCAATTTCTTTGCGTCCTTGATTTTCTTAAGCGCGAAACGCCAATTTCCATAAAACCAAGGTCATTTATTGCATAGATTTAACCCATTTAAAAAGGCAAGTCATCATCTAAGGGTTGCGGGGGAAGTTGTTCAAGTAAGATCGACTTGAAATCGGGTTGGAGAAATAAATCCGAAAATCTTTGCAGCGTGCGGTCTTCATGTGCATGATAAATCCGAAGCTCTTGATAAGTTGCTGGGTTAAGTACAACGCGTTTGAGCAGTGCAGCATTATTTTTAATAGCGGGCGAGCTGTACTGAAGCGCATTCAAATTGCTAATTAAAACAGCCTCAACCCAGTTTTCATCTTCGAGAAGGCTATTTGGAGCCTTCCTTAAAATGAGGTCTTCCTTTCTTGCAATTTGCAACATTAAGTGAGGTTCGTGAAAATACGCATGATTTCGTTCGGACTCAAGCGGATCAGGTTGCTTAAAAAGAACAGAGTCATCTTCTTCTACATCTTCTTGAAATGAAAGCGCATTGCCAAATGGTAAATCATCTTCATAATTAGACTCTGCGCTCGGAGTTACAGAGGGATTTTTGAATTTTTCGAGATAAGCTAAGAAGTGGCTATCGTATTGAGCCGACGCCTCCAATATGGCCTTTGAGGGAGCTGCACAACTTGAAAAAGCATGAAAATTCAAGCGTTGCTCAATAATAAGCTGAATGATTTGCTGCTCATCTAGAAAAGTATATGGATCTATGCAGTAGGTGAGAAAATAAGGAGTTAAATAGCTCTTGGTTTGCAAGCAAATGACTTTTAAAATCTGCTGCTCTTGTTGTAATTCAGGATTTAATAAAGTAAAAACAAGTGGCTCTTGCTGAAGGGCAAGTATGGCTAATTCTTTATCAGCATAAAAAAAGTCGCGCAGCAAAGGTGAGCTGGGATAATTGCAATTGGCTTCTAAGATCGCTTTAACTTCTGCTCTGTCTTGAGGAGCGTCAAAGTTTTCAATTCTTTCTAAAATACCCCTACCATATGACAATTCAATGCGATCTCGTTGATGAATCTTTAAAAAGTCTAAAACAAACTGATCTAAATCCCCATACAAATTGTAATGAAAATAATTACCTTTTTTATTGAGGTGATACACAAAAAAACCTGGTCGATTTTCAGAACTGCGCATCATATAGCGCCCTTCAATTGATAAGTCTAAATCGTGGCAAGAACTATCTATATAAGCGCCTTGAAAACTTCGCAAATCAAAAATCTGGTTATTGAAACGCTCTAAAACCAGAAGCCCCTCATTATCAAAGCTCGAACTGATGATATTTGTATATAAGCATGGTGTGTCGCCATCTCTGTAAAGTTGCTCATCCTCAAAAAAATAAAAACAAGCCGGCACCTCGCTGACGTATTTTTTGACATAGGATCGTACTTGCCTATCAGAAAGTCCCTGAATTTGTTCGGCTTTTAAGACTGCCTCTAAAGAATAACTAAAACCAAAACCATCATTGAGGGCCTGGGTTAAATAATTGCGCAGTAAATCGGAATTTACCTTCTGTTTGGTGAGATGAAGTGCTGGAAGTTGCATAAGCTAAAGATAGGAATCAATATACAAACTCCGTGAGAAAATTAATGTGGTATTTTAAGGCCTAATTCTTGCTCAAGCTCCTCGAAACTAAACACAAAATGTTCGTAGAAATAGGCTTTTTCTTCAGGAGTCCATTTAGACATGATTTCATATTCTTCGCTAAAATCATACTTATCAATAGTCGCAATTGTATCTTCTGGAATCTTTATCTTATTGGAATACGCTTCGGGCATTTGAGAATGATGATAACTGGAGCAACTCATCAAGAGTACGGATAAAAAAAACAGAAGAAGGAAATTTGATTTACATAAGAATTTTAACACCATAGTCAAAGAATTTATTCGACGGAAATACAATCTTTGAATTTGGTTACGCACAACAACAAGTGCGGCATTGGGCAAGCCCTTTTGGGAGATTTCTTACTTTTACACCATGACAAATATGCAAGACCTTATCGCAAGTCTCGAATTGACCCCCCACGTTGAAGGCGGCTATTTCAAGGAAACCTATCGCAGTGCAACTTTTCACGAGCTAGATAACGGAAAATCGAGGTCTTTAGCCACCCTAATTTATTTCCTTCTGCCACATGGCAACTACTCGAAGTTTCACAAAATTGAGTCGGACGAAATCTGGATTTACCAAGCAGGCTCACCTCTATTGATACATATGATTGACCAAGATGGAAAATGGAGTACGGCAACTTTAGGCGTGGATGTCACAAACGGGCAACAACCTCAAGTGTGCATTCCAGCACAAACTATTTTTGGAGCAGAAGTACTCGATGCTCATTCCTTTTCGCTGTCATCTTGTATGGTTGCGCCAGGTTTTGAATTTTCAGACTTCCAGCTATACGACAAACAAGAACTCATCGGACGGTTTCCAGAATTAGCACCTATTATTGGTCATTTGCATCAGTAGCTTTTACCATCGATACACCACTGCATTGATATTCATGCCGGCACCGACTGAAGCGAGAATAATGACGTCTCCTTGGTTCAATTGGTGCTCGGGATATTCTCCCCTAATGACCGCGTCTAGTAAAGTAGGAACCGTGGCAACTGAACTATTGCCATTGAATTGAATGCTCATCGGCATGATATATTCAGGGCGCTTCGCTTTATATAAGCGGTAAAAGCGATCAATGATAGCCTCGTCCATTTTTTCATTGGCTTGATGGATAAAAATCTTCTTGACGTCTTCGATGGCCATTCCGCTTTTATCCAAGGCGATTTTCATAGCAGCAGGCACTTTAGTGAGGGCGAATTCATAGATTTTACGCCCCTGCATTTTGATGTATTTTTCGTGGATGTGGTGTTTGGAGTTCAAGGACGGCCCGTTGTTAAGAAAATACGCTTCGTCTTTGGTAAATGTTTGGGTGGCATGCGCTAAAATTCCGCTGATCTCATTAGTGGTGTTGGAACTCAAAATACAGGCCCCTGCGCCGTCAGCAAAGATCATGGAGTCACGGTCGTGGGGGTCAACTACCCTACTCAGCGTTTCGGAACCAATGACCAAACAATTGACAGCCGCGCCTGCCTTGATATATAAGTTGGCCTGAATGAGCGCTTCTATCCAACCCGGACAACCAAAAAGCATGTCGTAGGCCACGCAATTTGGGTTGGTAATGCCAAGTGCATGCTTGACGCGCGAGGCCAAAGCCGGCAGCATATCTAAATGATTGGAGGCAAAGCGAACATCGCCGAAGTTGTGGGCAAAAATGATGTAATCTAAAGTTTCTGGGTCTATGGCTGCTGCGGCTATTGCTTTTTGAGCGGCAATGATGCCGAGGTCAGAATTGGTTTGTTCTTTCTGAGCGTACCTGCGCTCTTCTATACCGGTAATTTGCTTGAATTTTTCAATAATGATTTCATTGCTGTCTTCAAAAGGTTGGTCGATGCCTTTGTAAAAACGGTGAGAAATAAAGTCTTGGTTGGTCCGGCGAAGCGTAGGTAAGCAACTACCCACACCTAAAATTTGAGCGCTCATAGAAATAGGTTTATTTTGGTAAAGTTAAGAGATTTTTTTACTTAGTGTAATTTATACACTTAGTTTTTTACCCCACCTTAAAACACTGATTTCTAGAAAGAAAACGAAAAACCTGTGAGCAAACCAAGCGACTGATAGCGATTCTTGATGATCTCGTCGCTTACGATACTTCCGAGCGTACAACGAAACATGGGTGCAAGTGAAAACTGCAGTTGCGCATTGATCTGATAAACGAACTCAAATTGTGCGTAAGCATTGGTAGCCCATTGCTTTGATCCCACAACAGCTACCCCGTTGTTGTATGGTAAAATATAAGCGCCCTCTCGGCGCACACCATAACCTACACCAAGTCCAATTGCAGGTTGCAACAATACTTTGCGCAAAGGAATTTGATAGGAAAGCCCCAATGGAATTTGGATATATTGGTAACGATTCGTGCCTTCCACTGAAATGACTTCGTACTTAAATTGTTCGCCCCATTCCAAATAGTTCAGGCCTGTTTGCAAGCCCCACTGACCAAAAAACACTTGATAGCGCAGGTTGAAATCCCAACTTGAAGTATGCCGCTCGCCAAGTTCGCGCCATTCACGGAGTTCTTTTGGTGTAAATGGCTGAACACTAGTATATGTACTGGGAACCTCAAAACTCGAAAAAATACCGCTCACTCCAAATTGAAGGCCCAAAGATTGAGATTTCTTTTTTGGCTGAGGACTTTCTTTAGGAATGCTTGAAATGGATACACTTACCGGTTGCAGATTTGCTTTTGCTCGGCCGTTTGTGTCAATTGTTGTGGTATTTGATACAATTATATCTTGTTTTTCAGTTTTTGCTTGAGTTTTTTCTTGAGTTTGGTTAGTAGCTATAACCGATGGCGCAGCAAAGTTTTTATCTGAAGCTGAAATGGAATAGTTGTCAGTAATAGAAGCAACTATTGATGGTGAAAGCGAAAAAACCTGGGGCGTTTTTGATGACGAAATGGAATAATTTGAATGATGGGAAGTAGGAAAGGTTGGAACTTTGGTGTTGTTGGCAGCGGAAACACGTTGTGTTTTTCGCTCCACTTTTTGAGGTTGTGAGGCCATAGAAGTACCTGCTGCACTTTGCCAGTAAGCGAGTATTCCGATGCTGAGGATGGCGCCAAATGCCGACCAGATCCACCAAATAGCGATTGGTTTACGGCGTTTTTGAGCAAGCGCGTCTAGGCGGGCCTCTACATCTTGTAAGAAGGCTGCTGAAGGCGCTTCGGCCTTAGGCTCGGCTAAGGATGCAAAAAGTTCATCCAACGGATTGTTGTCTTGCTGCTTCATGGGATTTTTCTATGAGTTCACGTAATTTTTTGCGGGCCATTTTGGTGTGCCACTTGGAGGTTTCTTCCGTGACACCTAACATATTGGCGATTTCTTTATGGCTGTAGCCTTCAATCGCAAAAAGATTGAAGACCAAACGGGCGGGTTCTGACAAACAAAGCAACATTTGCTGCAGTTGTTCGTGGGTAAAAATGGCATCGGTCTGAAAATCTGAGCCGCCGCGTTCTTCTACGGGCGCATCGAACTTATACAGCTCGTGATAGCGCTTGTTGCGGCGGTATTCGTCGATGATTTCGTTGGAAATAATGCGCTTGACCCAGCTCAAAAACCTACCGGTTTCGTAGTTCCCGAGGTATTGAATGACCTTCACAAAAGCGTTGTTAACGACGGTCATTTGCTCGTCGGTGTTTTGGTAATAGCGGCGTGCCGAGCTGATAAGAACAGGATAACACAACTGATACAGCGCCAATTGGGCTCTGCGCTCGCCAGATGCGGCGGCTTTTAGGAGTTCTGTTTGGGGTTCTTGACTCATCATGATAAAGACACAATCTAAGGTAACGTAAAAACCGAGGCAAAGGTGTAGTGTAACTTTTCATTAATTGAAATTGTTTAAATTGGGCAAGATTTATTCATTCCATTTAAGAACCGAACCTAATGAAAATCCAATCTATTATTGCCCTACTTTTTTTACTTCCCTTCGCAAGTTGGGCGCAATTCAGTAATGCCTCCGATGAGCTCGAATTCACCAACCCTGCTTACCATTTCGATGCTAAACCCCATGGAGATGGCTACCAGGCCAGCTCCTTGAATACCAATTTTTCCTATCTCGGTTTCAACTCGCTCTATTGTACAAATTACCAAGGTATACTTCGCTTTCAGCAAAGCATGGGCAAATGGAAATTTGGTCTGAACTCCGCCTATGCTGGTTTGTGTTCTTATCAAACTACTTCGACTTTCGGATTAAGTGTTGGTCGTGATTTTGCACTGAGCAGAAACTGGAGTATCAGACCTGCAATTGGGCTCAATTATAATGATTATCGCTTAAGCTCACCTGTCATTGATTTCATTACAGACAAATATCAATTAACCGATATAGATCTTGGCCTTCAACTCAGGTACAAAAATTGGCAATTGTTAAGCAGCGTCAATTCTATTTATTCGTCTAAAGCAGATGTCGGTAGTTTAGAGCCTATCTATCTGACAAACCTCACAAGTTATCATGTTGGCCTCAAAAAAACATTTCAACTAGACAGCCTCCAAAGCCTTGATGCCACGCTTATTTATGAGCACTTTCAAGGTTTTCAGTCCATCAATACCTCTGTGAGTTATTTACGAAAAACAAATCATTTCTTGCTGGGTTACGACAAGCGCCAAATCAATTTAGGCTACGGTAGGCAAATTGCCGGCGCGCATCAAGTCATGTTGAGTTTGAACCTGAATCAACCGAGCTTACTCAGTAATACACTCAGATACGGCCTCCAACTCAACTACAAATGGCAACTGATGCAGCGCCCTTCTCGACCTCAGTTTACCGGAACGCCATCGTTTTAATAGGGGGCAATACATACTAAAAATTGATATTTTACGTTAGGGTGAAATGCGTTTGGTATTACTCATCCTATTGAATTGCTACCTGAATGTGGCGGCCCAAAATTGGCAGCAAGACCTCTCTTTTCCGGGTAGCCCAAGAGACGACGGTGCTTCGTTTACGATTGGCAGCATTCATTATGCCGGAACCGGCCGCAGCATTGACTTCTCCTGTACGGGCGATTTCTTTGCTTTCGATTCTTATCTGAATTATTGGAGCCCAATTGCCAGTTTGCCAATTTGGCAAGAGCGCCAATACACAAGTGCGTTCTGTTACAACGAAAAGGGTTATGTGTTGTGCGGCGAAAACTGCAACGGTTTTTATTTCAATACTTTTTGGAAATACGACCCGAGTGCCAACCAATGGACGGCTATGCCAGAGTTGCCAGGTGCCGGGCGAGCGGGCTGTCAACATTTTATAATTGGCTCTGACCTTTATTTAATTGGTGGACGCAACGCAAATGGCATTCTCAATGAGGTGTGGTGCTTTCATTTCGCTACCAACAACTGGGAGCAGTTAGGAGACTTGCCATTTGAGGGCTGTTGGCGCGGCCTGGCTTTCAGCAACCAAACAAATGGTTTTCTTGCCGCAGGCAGAACCAACGCCGCCAACCAAACGGGTTGGAACAACCAAACTTGGGCCTATGACGTGCCAACCGATACCTGGACCCCGACAACACTTTTTGATTTTGGAACCAGAATGTACGTGAATACGGCAATTGCCGACTCCTTGCTATTTGTTTATGGAGGTGTCGACCCCACAGACAACACGCTTACCGAAGTTCAAAAAATCAACCTCAATACCCTACAGAGCACAGCGTTAACACCGTTTAGTGCCTTACCCAGAAAAGGCTGCGTGAGTTTTGTTGGCAACGGCTTTTTATACTTGAGCACGGGTATAGCCGGCAACGAGCGCCTCAATGAAACCTGGCGCCTGCCTTTCTTGCCAAATGCAACAGTACCGGAAACTTATGAATTCTCAGTATTCCAGTTACTCGAAGGAGCGAAAATCATGATCCGAATTCTTCCTCATTGGCTTGGAGAAAGTATCCATGTGAGAGATGTGCAGGGTTGTATCCTTGAAAAAATAACGCTTGAACAAACCCAGCAAATCATTGCATTGGATAGCTATCCATCTGGAGTTTACTTGATTGAAATGAAAGGTATTGTAAGGCCTATTCGGCTATAATTTGCTTTAGATCGACTTGGACTTCCCTTTCTTTATAGTTGTAATGGAGCATTCCATTGTAAATTTCAAATTCTGCGCCTTTCCAGATGCTCGGTGTTTGATAAATTTGGGTAGCTTCTCCAGTTGTTAAATCAACTCTGAAAAATACAAAATGGAAATTAGTGGGTGCCAAGACATAAAGGGTGTTGTCTACCGGATCCAATAGCGGTTCGCGCCGTTTGATACTTTGTACTCCTTTACTTTTGAAAGTGATTTCCTTTGAGCCGTTAAGAACGCCATGCTGCGAAAGTTTTGTTATGCGCTGTACCTGAGCACTCACAACGATTAAGGTATCGGAATGATGATATAAAAGCGGATTGAAGGATTCAGCTGGTCGGTCGGCGACGAATAAGTTTTTATGGTACTGCATGCGCGTATTTCGCTCATTGATCGGGTCAAGGCCTCGGTACACAAAAACACCTGGATATTCACGGTCAAAAGTCGACAAAACAAATTGGTTGCCATCAAAATTTCTCATCAAATTACTGGATGTACGCCACGGCGCAATTGGGATTTGATTGCTCAAGCGATTCATGCTAAGCATCACACTTAAAGGATCTTGGATCCAGTCAGTAACCTCATAAAATGCGATATGAATAAACTGGCTAGCAGGAAAAAAGTCTGGACGGTACCAGGACTCCGTGCCGAAGTCAGACGGAAAGGCAGGTAAGGATTCGGCGCCGTACATCAAATTCATGATCAGTAGGGTTTTGTTGTCTAGTAAAGCGCTGAGCGAATGTTTGTCGCTTTGCAACGACCAACTTTGCGACTGAAAATTGAGGTATGCAAAAGCCAATAGCAAATCAGCATTTTTATGGATAGACCCTTGCCAATTTGTAAGAATCGAGGTTTGAGAGTTGGGATTCAGCTTATAAAATAAGGGGTCAAATGGAGATGTGAGTGAATCCAACACATTTGTTCCAAACGAGGATCCAAATCTAATTTGAGTTTCATCATGAAGCGTATCTTGTATTTTGGGTTGTGAAATTTGCTCTTTTTGGGGTTGAATAAAATGACTGTCTGTTCCTTTTTGCTCTAAAAAATAAGCTCGGTATAACAAAGCGAAAACAACCACAAGTAAGAGGGAACCTGTAAAAAAGAATTTGCTTTTCCAGCGCTTCCAAAACAGCTTACGGCGCCATTTACGTTCAAAAAGCGGCCAAGTTTGCTCGGCCATTAGTCGGGTATCTTTCATGACTCGAGGTGTTTTTTTAAGGTTTGTTTGGCTGTTTTCAGATGCCAACGGACCGTCTGGATCTGCATGGAAAGCTCTTGTGCAATTTCTCTCGGTTTTAATTCTTCAAATGCATACAAACTAAAAACAAAGCGTGTTTTTTGGGGCAAATGCGCCAATAGTGCCTCGGCCCGCTCCAATTCAAGCGGCGCGTCTAATTGTTGATCAAAATCGGGTTCATAGGTGGCCTCGTAATGATTTTCAAAAGACAAAATACGCCAACGTTGTTTGCGCCTGTAGGTGTCAATCAATTCATTTCTAAGGATGACCGCCAACCAAGCTTCCATGGAGGTATTGGGTTGAAACTGAGCTAAATTTTGTAAGGCTTTGAGTTGCGCGTTGTGAACAGCCGTGAGTTGCTCGTTGCGTTGGTTGAAAAAACGCGCCGCTTGCTGCAGTAAAGCTGGAAAAGTATGGAGATACCAAGCTTCAACGGCTTTGGGGTCGTTTGCTTTGAGACGTTGAAGGGCAGTCGCATCGAAGTTCATAATAATGAATCTGCAAGCTAACGCTTCTGAACCAAAAAACGGGGTGGTGTTATATGTTTTTCTTTAATTGCGCATGATCGAAGCGCATCAAAAGTAAGACCGCAAGTAAGATGGTAGCAAAAACCAAATGAGCTGTCTGAACAAGGCCTGGCATGTCGGCGTATGCGAGTGCTACACCTGTGCACAACTCAGCGGCAAGTAAATAAAAAGCCACATTGATGCGGGAATAATGCCACTTTTGACGGTTTTTCCAGAATAGATAAACCAATAAAATCAAGACCAACCAACTGAAGCTGCGGTGGATAAAAAACGGCAGACCTAATTGTTCTATCCACTCGGCCCTAGAATAACCTTTCTTGACCAAGGCATCGATAGATTCTCGGACTTGTGTGCCTAAGAACATTTGATAGAAGGTAATGGCCAAAATAAGCCAACTCAGCCATTGAAAAGCTTTTTCTTTTGGCAAATCTGAGCGTTGCTTGTTTAGCATGTTGTGCAGCAAGTATAACTGTATCCCGATAATCACAAGAGCTAAGAAAAGATGGATGGTGATGGTCCAGGGGACTAAATTGGTCGCTACTACTATAGAACCAAACCAAGCTTCAATGCCCATCAAAACCAGATTGAGGCCAGTTAACAACAGCCATTTGCGTTTGCGATAAAAGAGCAGCAACCAACCAAAACCAAGAAGCATGGCATTGCCAGCTAAAAAACCAGCGAGCCGATTGATGTATTCGATCCAAGTTTTGCGGGCATTAAACGCTTCTTCTTTATAGACATCCGGGTCGTTGAGGATTTTTTGAGCGGTGTCGTCGAGGCCGATTTTGTCGAGGAGTTTGCAAAATTTCTCCACTTTTTTTTGGCGCTTGAGCAAGTAAGCTTCGCGATAGTTTTCAGGTAATTCGGTGAGTTCGGTTGGCGGAACCCACTTTCCAAAGCACTTTGGCCAGTCTGGGCAACCCATTCCGCTGCCCGACATGCGCACAAAACTACCGGCAAAAACGACTAAAAAAATGAGGATAAGAACCACCCATTGAAACTTCAAAAATCGGCTAGAAACTTGCATGCATCAAAATTACGATAATTAGGTATTCGGTTTTTCTATTTTTTGCGCTTGTTGTATCTTTGTGCTTTAGATATAATATGGAATTCAACGCTCTTACCGCGATCTCCCCGATAGATGGTCGCTACCAATCCAGAACCGCAGCCCTTCAAGCCTACTTTTCAGAATTCGGACTCATTCGCTACCGCGTCTTAGTTGAGGTAGAATACCTGATCGCACTTGTGGACAGCGGTATATCCAATTTGCAAGACTTCCCCAAATATAAGTACGCCGCCCTGCGCGAGCTCTACACCAATTTCTCGCAAGCCGACGCCCTTTGGATCAAAGAAACAGAGCGCACTACCAACCACGATGTCAAGGCTGTAGAGTACTTCCTCAAAGAAAAAATGCAAGGGCTAGGTTTAGAAGCTTATTTAGAGTTCATTCACTTCGGGCTCACCTCCCAAGACATCAACAACACAGCTATTCCATTGTCGCTCAAAGATGGCATTGAAGCGGTTTACCTGCCTGAACTGATGGCTGTTCAAGACAAACTTGTTGCGCTGTCTCAAGACTGGAAAGATATCCCGATGCTGGCCCGCACCCACGGCCAACCTGCTTCACCTACACGCCTTGGCAAAGAAATTCAAGTTTTCGCCGAGCGTTTAGCCAAGCAAATTGCGCATCTCAAAACCCTTAAACTACCGGCTAAATTTGGCGGTGCCACAGGTAATTTCAATGCGCATTTTGTAGCCTACCCTGCCTCCGACTGGGTTGCTTTTGGCAATCATTTCGTCAACGACATCCTGGGCTTAGAGCGCTCACAAACCACCACCCAAATTGAACACTACGATCAATTGGCTGCTGTTTTTGATTGCATGAAGCGCATCAACAACATTCTCCTCGACCTCGATCGCGATATGTGGACCTACATCTCCATGGACTACTTCAAGCAACAAATTAAGGCCGGAGAAATTGGCTCTTCTGCCATGCCACACAAAGTAAACCCAATCGATTTCGAAAACTCCGAAGGCAATATCGGCTTGGCCAACGCACTTTTCGAACATTTAGCTGCCAAACTTCCCGTTTCTCGCTTACAACGCGACCTCACCGACTCTACGGTTTTGCGCGTTGTGGGAGTGCCACTTGCGCATAGTGTTATTGCGTTTGGCGCCACGCTCAAAGGCCTTGGTAAACTCCTACTAAACCAAGACGCTTTAGCCCAAGACCTCGAGAACAATTGGGCTGTTGTGGCCGAAGCCATTCAAACTATTTTGCGTCGCGAAGGCTTCGAAAAACCTTACGAAGCGCTCAAAGGTCTCACCCGCAAAAACGAGCGCGTCACCAAACAAAGCGTACATGCCTTCATAGACGAACTTCCTGTAACAGACCAACTCAAGGCTGAACTCAAACTGATCAGCCCGGAAAATTACGTGGGGGTACAACTTGTAAACTAATGAAACAGCGCCTGCTCCTTGCCATATTTTGTAGCTTCTCCTTTATGTTGAGCGCGCAAAACCTAAATTGGCAATGGGGTGAGCTCACACGCAGCAAAGGTCAGCTCATTTCGATCATGACCGACAAATACCAACAATTTTCGACCATACACGCCAGCAACCAACTTGGAAGTGCAGGCTTTCAACTTACACAGTTTGAACAACTCAATCCGGTAAACAGTACGCGCATCAAACCTGTTAGCCCCGAAGGCTATGGATATTACGTCCAAACTTTGCACGCAAAGCAGCAGCACCTCGTTTTTATCGCCGACCGCAACGGCAAGGAAATGAAGCTTTTTGCCAAAGCATTCGATGCCGAATTCAATGAAGGAGAAGCTGTAGAAATACTACAATACACCGACCCAAGACCCAACTCGCTACCAGATTTCAATATATTACAGTCGCCTAACAAAGCTTTTTTTGTAGCCTTTTATCAAATTCCAGGCAAACGAAACGGTGTAGATACCTATGGATACAAAATACTAGATCAAGATCTCAAGGAAATCGGCGCTGGCGAATACAGCTTGCCTTACGATGCCAACTTGAGCTCCATAGAAGATTATTTTTTGACCGACACCGGCGAATTCTTTATTGGTGTCATTGAACTAAGTGCCGTAGAAACCCAAGGAGTGCGTGTGCGCAAGGCTTTTAAAAATTTACACGTTTATCAACTCAATACCGACGGCATCAAAGATTATACTTTTGACCTCGAAGGCAAGCGCATCTCTAACTTCATCATGAATGCACAGCATCCGGAGCGCCTTACCTTATTTGGCATTTACAGCAACAGCGAATGGAATGGCATGCAAGATGGATTTTTCAGTGTGCAACTCAATTTACAAACCGATACCGCAATGGCAGTTGGTTTTTTACCTTTCAGTAATGAACTGGTACTCAGTGAGCAGCGCGCCGCTGAACAAATTCGCTTGCAACGAAGAATGGAAAGACGCAGCGAAGATCCACAACTCTCTCGCTATGAGGTTCGCGACATCTTCACGCTTCCAGACGGAAGCTACGTAGGCTCCATTGAAAAATATGACGTCTATACGAGCTCCAACTACAATAACCAAACTGGACAGCGCATCACGACTAACTACTACTATTACAACGATATTGTTGCTTTTTGCATCGACACCAACGGCCAACTCCGCTGGGAACACCGCATTCCAAAAATTCAAGTAAGTATCAACGATTACGGCCCCTACAGCTCTTATGCGAGCTTTACCGATGGCCGCAGCCTTAATTTCATTTTCAACGATTCCAGATCCAACTACGACCCAACAGGCGTATTCAATAACGTGAACAAAGATGTAGCCCAATTCAGTTTATCCAAACAACGCAACGTAGGTGCCTGGGTTCAGATTGACCTCCAAACGGGCAACCTGACACGTCAAATTGGCCATGAGCGCAGTACGGAAAATATCTTATTAGTTCCGAAAGCCTTTGAGTTTGATTACAATAATCAAGGTATCCTCACCTTTGGAATACTTGGCCCGCAAGAAAAATTTGGTTACATTCACCTTCAAACAACTCCTTGATGCGCTGGCTTTTAGTTTTACTTCCGTTATTGATTTGGTCGTGTAATAACGCCCCAAGTAAAAAACCCGCTGCTACCGAACAGCTTGGGCAGCGCACCCACGATGACCACAGTTATGCCAACTTAACGCAAATCAATACCAAGCACCTGCACCTTGACCTCGAAGTAGATTTTAATGCCCAAACCATATATGGTGTGGCCCGACATCAAATGGAAAACCGTGGCGCAGACACCGCAATTTTTGACATCAAAGGCCTCCTGATTCAAAAAGTAACCCTCGGCAACAAAGGCGCAGAAAAAGAAACCGATTTCACTATTGGACCAATGGACAAAGACAGCATCTTTGGACAGGCCTTATTGGTCAATGTGGATACCAAAACAACAGCTGTCAATATTTATTACCAAACCACGGAGCAATCGGCAGCACTTGATTGGCTAGATACCACACTCACCAGTTCCAAGACCAAACCTTTCTTGTATACCCAAGGGCAGGCCATCCTGACCCGCACCTGGATCCCAATCCAAGATTCCCCTTCCAACCGCCTTACCTACAGCGCTGACCTCAAAGTACCTCAAGATTTACTCGCACTCATGAGTGCGAAAAATCCAACCTCCTTGCACAAGAATGGACAATATCATTTTGAAATGACCAAACCCATTCCGAGCTACCTGATTGCTCTAGCTGTTGGCGACATCGGTTTCAAAGACCTCGGGCACAACTGTGGAGTTTACGCCGAAAAAGAACTTCTCGCAGACTGCTCCAAAGAATTTGAAGACCTCCCACAAATGATGCGCGTTGCCGAACAACTATATGGCGCTTATCAATGGGGGCGTTACGATGTTTTGGTACTGCCTTACTCGTTCCCCTTTGGCGGAATGGAAAACCCAATGCTTACATTTGCCAACCCAACACTCATTACCGGCGACAAAAGCTTGGTTTCGGTATTGGCACACGAGCTCGCACATTCTTGGTCGGGTAATTTGGTCACCAACAACTCTTGGTCAGACCTCTGGCTAAACGAAGGCACCACCGTCTATTTTGAACAGCGCATCATGGAGGCGCTCAGGGGCAAAGAAATCGCCGATGTCCTGGCGCAGGTTGAATTCGGCGAACTCGAACAAACACTTGCCGAAATGCGCGCTGACAGCACGCTCCAAGACAGCAAACTCCATCTCGACCTCATCGACCGCGATCCAGACATCGCGATGTCAGATATCGCTTATGTCAAAGGTGCGTTTTTCTTTAGGTCATTAGAAGCAGAAGTGGGCCGAAACAAACTAGATGCGTTCTTAAATAGTTACTTTCAACATTTTGCATTTCGCACTATTTCTGCCAATCAGTTCATCGACTACCTCAACGAGCAACTTTTAAAGCAGTCTGGGTCTGAGTTCAATTACCGCGACTGGATTTACAAACCTGGCTTACCAAGCAATTGCGTCAAGATCAATGCGCCCCGTTTGGCAAAAATTTCAGGATATGCCAAGGAGTTCAATGCAGGTAAAAATCCCTTTCAGCCGAAAGTCAAGTACAAATGGATTCGCAAAAACGGAAAGCGCAAAAAGGTAAAGCAAATACTGCAAATTCAATATGCAGACCACCTCATTCAGGAATGGCAACTTTTGATTAGAGCACTTTCTAAGCAAACAAAACCTGCCCGCCTAAGACTCCTAGACCGCCAATTGCATTTTAGCCAAAGTAACAACAGTGAAATCTTGTGCGACTGGTTCGTGCTGGCTGCCCAAACAAACTATGCTTTTCAAATTGAAAAAGACATCAAGCGCTTTTTAGTGAAAATAGGTCGCAGAAAATATGTCTTGCCAATATACGAAGCGCTCGCATGTACACCAAACGGACTGAAATTAGCGCGCCGCATTTTTCATGAAGCAAAAAACAACTATCATAGCGTCACTAGAACGTCGGTTTGGCGTGTACTCCAAGAAAAATAGGTTTTAAAGGATCAATTGCCGTATTCAGATAAAAACTTGATACGCACCAACCTGATTTCTTCCTCGCTGTACAGACCATCAAACTCGTGATAAGCCGTAATGAGGTCATCGGAGTCGGCCTCCATGAAATAAGCAATTAGCTCTTCTTGGTTGTCGGCATCTAATACCTCAGCCAGGTAATAATCAATATTGAGCTTGGTTCCAGAATTGACTACTGTTTCGAGTTCTTCTATAAGTGACTCAAAAGACTTACCCTGTGATTTAGCGATGTCTTCTAATGGTAGTTTTCTGTCGATATTTTGAATCAGTTGTACTTTGGATCCTGATTTATTGATCAAGGACTTCACGACGAAGTCTTGCAAACGTTCTATTTCGTGGGCAGCTACATGCGCAGCAATGTGTTCAATGAATGCTGCTCCGTAGCGCTGGGCTTTGCCAATACCAACACCTTGAATTGAGGTTAGCTCGTTGATGTCAATCGGGTATTGTAGGCACATATCGCGCAGCGATGGTTCTTGAAAAACAACAAAAGGTGGCACACCGGCTTGTTTGGCTACTTTTCTGCGCAGCTCAAGTAATTGGGCATACAGGATTTCGTCAAAAGCGGCACCTTTTTGATTCAAGACGATGTCGTCGTCATCGGTATTAGAGAAATCGTGTTGTTTGTACAATAGGAATGATCCGGGCTTGGCTAAAAAGTCAGTGCCTTTGGAGGTCAGTTTGAGGGTCCCGAATGTCTCGACATCTTTATAGAGGTAACCTGCAACAACCGCCTGGCGCGTAACAGCATTCCAGAAGTGTTCATCGTGGTCTTTACCAATGGCAAACAACGGAAGCTGATCGTGTTTATAGGCTTTGATATCGGCATTGACGTGCCCCGATAAAAAGGCACAGTAGTGCTTGGCTTTTTGTGTTTGGTCGAGCTCAACTACCGCTTGAAGGAGGTAATTGAGATATTCACCACCTTCCATGCGCTCTTGCGGGTGTTTGCAGTTGTCGCATTTTTCGTGACAGTTTTCTTGGCTGAATTCTTCGCCAAAATAGTGCAAAATAAATTTGCGGCGACAGACCGATGTTTCTGAATAGGAAACAATTTCATGCAAAAGCTGACGGCCAATTTCTTGTTCAGTGACGGCCTTTCCTTGCAAGAATTTCTCGAGTTTCTCGATATCTTTGTAGCTGTAAAAGGCAATGCATTCGCCAATGCCACCGTCACGACCTGCCCTACCCGTTTCTTGGTAGTAACTTTCAATGGACTTCGGAATGTCGTGATGGATAACGTAGCGCACATCTGGTTTATCGATGCCCATACCAAATGCGATGGTAGCGACAATTACCTCGACTTCTTCCATGAGAAAGGCATCTTGGTGACGTGCTCTTGAGGTTGCGTCTAAACCAGCGTGATAAGGCAGTGCATTGATGCCGTTGACCTGTAAAAGCTCTGCAATTTCTTCAACTTTTTTACGGCTCAGGCAATAGATGATACCGCTCTGGCCTTCGTGCTGTTTGATGTAACGAATGATTTGCTTCTCTACCTCGCGCTTAGGGCGAATTTCATAATAGAGGTTGTCGCGATTGAAAGACGATTTGAAGACGTCGGCATCCAGCATGTTGAGGTTTTTCTGGATGTCGTGCTGCACTTTAGGTGTTGCGGTTGCCGTAAGAGCGATGATCGGAACCGATGAGATTTTTTCAAAGATTTCACGCAAACGGCGGTATTCCGGACGGAAGTCGTGGCCCCATTCGGAAATACAATGCGCTTCGTCAATGGCAAAAAAGGAAATGGGCACAGCAGCCAAAAAATCGATGTTTTCTTGTTTGGTCAGTGACTCTGGTGCAACATAAAGCATTTTGGTTTGCCCACTTAATACATCGGACTTCACTTGAGCGATTTCAGCCTTGGTTAAGGATGAATTCAGAAAGTGTGCGACCTGACCCGTTTGCGAAAAACCTCTGACGGCATCGACTTGATTTTTCATGAGGGCAATGAGCGGCGACACAATAATAGAAGTGCCGGGAAGGATCAGTGAAGGCAATTGGTAGCAAAGCGACTTACCCCCGCCTGTGGGCATCAGGACGAAGGTGTTTCTGCCAGAAAGAACGTTTTCAATGATTTCTTTTTGAGCCCCTTTAAAATGATCGTAACCAAAATAAGTTTTGAGGGCGTCCTGGAGTTGATATGTAGGTGTAATGAGCGACATAGGTCTTGTTGAGAAACAACAAGTTTAAAAAGTTGTTCATCTAAAAATAACGTAAAATTCGCACATAGCAGCTATGTGTAGGGAAATTACCCGTTAAATGCCACTACTTCTCTTACTTCTGGCATATGTTGCTTGAGTAAATTCTCGATTCCGCCTTTGAGTGTCGCTGTCGAAGACGGGCAACCTGAACACGATCCTTTCAACAGAACAGTTACTTTGCCGTCCTCAAAACCGAGAAAATCAATTGCGCCACCGTCATTGGCCACTGCAGGGCGCACGTATTGGTCGAGTAGATCCATAATTGCATCGTCAAAAGGAGAAGGTGCAAAGGATACTGGTTTAGCTGCTTGTTGAGGCTCACTCGGGTCTGAGGAATGATCTTGTTCTTCTAGATGAATTTGACTCGGCATGGCGATGAGGACTTCTTTTTCAAAGGCAATCCATTCGCGGATGAATTCGCGGAGCTCCATAGTGATGAAATCCCAGGGAACGTTGTCTGTTTTGGCAACGGTAATGAAGTTAACTGCGATAAACACCTTTGATACAAATGGAAAGTCGAACAAGGCTTCAGCCAAAGGAGAATAACCTTTGGCAGCTGCTTTGTTTTCGAACTCAACGGAAGCGCCAGTCGGCAAAAGATATTTGTTGGCCACAAACTTCATGGTTGAAGGATTGGGCGTCATTTCGCTATAAACAGTTACGGGTACCATGCTTTTTGATTTGAGATACAAAAGTAACCAATTCTAAGCGCCTTTGTTTGCGTGATGTGCGAAATCTAATAAATCGAGTGCAGTTTTTACCGGCGAAAACGCTGCAGAAGGCACCTCCACAAATAAGGTGTTCCAATGCGCCATAGCACCGTTCCATAGGCCGGGCTGTTCAACGAAGCGCACTGCTTTGCCTTGGTGGTTTTTTTCGACAATTAGGTAGCTCGATGGATCGGCAAACAGACTGAGGTCGTGAGGTTCATCTTTTAGATTACAAGGACTCAGTACCATGAGTACAGGATTGAAATAAGCACTCTGAAGCAATAACTGACTGGCTCTTGGATGACTAGAGAGCTGCACCTTTTCTACAATTTGCTTGGTGAGCATGCCGTTGTATTCCATATAAAATGGGCCGCCACCTGGTTGCCCATTGTTGCGCACCATCCCGCAAACTCTAAGTGGTTTATTGAGTAATTCAACCCATTCATTGATATTTAAGGATTCAATTAAATCGCTTTCAAATAAACCCATCCTTTGGTTCCATTGTTTAAATCCTTCGATATCCATGGTTTCAACAAACCGAAACAAAGCGCTTCTGACCTCAATTTGAAGACCAAGTAATACTTGCCAATTTTCTACACTAGCTTGCTTCTGCGTATAATGTTGAATGTTATCGATGTTTTTAACAAGAATATACTTTGCATTTAAAGCTGCTAAATTTTGCAAAAGGGTGCCATGGCCCGCAGGACGGCGCAAGGGCTGCCCGTTTTCATCTTCAACTATTGTCAGACGCTCATCAAAAACATAGGCATCGGTATCTTTATTTTGACTAGAAAACGTGACGTCGTAAGTACCTGAAGTGAGCGCGCTCAAAGAAGAGATATCCTCTAGGAAAGCTGCTTTGAATTCATCTTGTATAGTGAAGTGATAAGCAATTGGTCCTTTGGATAAAAGTTGATTTTGTAAAAGATGTTCTTGAAAAGCGTTTAAGATAATGGGTTCATGGATATGAAAAGGAATCAGTGCTTTTGGCTTTTGACCGTAATTCAGGCCATTAGGATTCAATAAAAAATGAATGAGCTCTGAAAGGGTTAGCGCACCCGTTTGATACGCGTTTTGTATGGACACCGGTAATTTTCGGTAGAGTGCAAACTCGGGCAAACGACTAAAGAAACGCTCAGCTTTTTCGGCCAATTCTAAACTAGGCTGCGTCAAGTATTCATGTAAAAAAGCAAACATTCTCGAACCAGAGCCAGATGCAGGTATAAAAAATTGAATGGCCTCTTCAAAGGAACCGGCCACGGCACGGAGGCGTTCTTGCTCCTCCTCGGACAAAGAGAGGATGCCATCACCAACCCGACAAGATCGAACTACAGGAAGAATTGGAGCTCCTTTTTGAAGCGCTTGCTGCTGCAATTGGATAGTCTCATCTTGATTAGGCATCATTTACTTTCTTTTTTGTTATTTTGCGCTATGTTTCGCTGCCTCGAATATACAGCTTTTCTATGGAAGGCCAAGGGTCGCCACGGAACCCACTCCCCTTTTGCATATTGGTTGGTAGATGTCGTTGCGCGTCAAAAACAGTTATGTAGCAATCAGGTTTTTTCAGCAATATCCTCTAAAAAAACCAAAAATTTCCTGAATAAACTGCAGCATACTCTTCCGGATTATCCGATTTTCATCTCGATGCAAAAGGAAGATCTGCCTTTAAACATTATGAATGGTAAGGAACCCAGGCTTTTTGTACTGGGCGCTGATTTACCTTTGTCTTTTTTGGAAGCAAGCAATATAGATTTACTACACCCCGATTCTATTTTTGTGATACTCGACCCCCATCAAGCAGCAAAAAAGTTCCAATGGCAAGCACTTATCGAACTTCCCCAATTCCATTTTAGCGCCGATTGCTTCGATTTTGGTTTACTCAGCCCTCGCCCTGGGCAAGCAAAGGAACATTTTTATCTAAAATTGGGTTGAGGGGCCAATAATCTGTAGCTTTGTGCGTTGTTGAACAGATGCGAATTTTATTTGGCTTTTTAGTTTCTTGTTGCCTACTCCTTTGGGGTACCTTAAGTTCTTGCAACAAAAATGTACTGTTGTCAAAAGCCAACCTGACCTTTTCGACCGACACACTCGTTTTCGATACCGTTTTTACAACAGTTGGCTCAACGACCAAATCATTTAAAATTTATAACCCCGATCAGCGTAGCCTTCAAATTGAAGAAATTGAACTCATGGGCGGTGCCAATTCTGTTTACCGCATCAACGTAGACGGCAGCGCCGGAGATGTCCACAAAGACCTCCTACTTGAATCCAAAGATTCCTTATTCATTTTTGTGGAGGTTACCTTGCAGGTCAACAACAGTACAAACCCGCTCATCATTGAAGATTCCATTCGTTTTCGGACCAACGGCAAAGACCAATACGTCAAGCTAGCCGCATGGGGCCAAGACGCCTACTTTCATTATTCCAATTTTCAGTCCCAGATTTTTGACTTCAACGAAGGCGTTTGGCCCAACGACAAACCACACGTTATTTACGGCGCCGCAATTGTAGATTCCTCAAAAACCCTTACCATTCCGGCCGGCACTAAAGTACACTTGCACAAAAATTCATTGCTTTATGTTTATAAAGGATCGCTGCAAATTGAAGGACAGTTGGGCAATGAAGTTGTTTTTCAGGGCGACCGCCTAGAGCAAGACTACCAAGATGTTTCAGGCCAATACTATGGCATTTATTTGCATCAGGCTTTGCCAAGCTCCATAAACTACACCATTCTCAAAAACGGCACGTCAGGGGTACATTTGTACAGCGAAGACCCCAACAACACGAGTTACACCCTCGACATTCAAAACACCCAAATTTACAATCAGGCGCGCTACGGCATCTTTATTTTTGCAGGGGCTAAAGTAAAAGCAGAAAATTGCCTCATTACGCAAAATGGCACCCACGCACTGCTTGTGTTGCAAGGCGGTGATTTCAATTTCAACCACTGCGATTTACTTGGTTATGGCGCTTCCACTAACCCAGCGGTGGGCATCAGCAATTATTACAACGACTATACGCAAGACCAAACTTTGGTTTCAAGTATTGAAGAAGGTGTTTTTAAAAATTGTGTCATCTATGGTAATTTAGACACCGAACTTGCTCTGGACACCATTCAGATGACAGGTGTTGTACTCAATTTTGATTTTGACTATTGCGTTTTCAAATCTGAAAATACCTACACTGATAGTTTCTATGGTGCTAATGTGTACTGGAATCTCGCGCCTTTATTTACCAATCCGAGCGAAAGAGACTTCACATTTGGCAGCAATTCTTCGTTGAGCAACAAAGGCATCAACTCCATGGTATTTACCGATATTCTTGGACAAGCACGGAATAACCCTCCTGATATCGGGGCTCTTGAACTTCCCTAACGGACAAAAAAAACCGTGAGTAAAAACCCACGGTTTGATATGTTTTGAAAATTCTGAAATAAAAAGCGCTTAATATTAAGCGTTTGCGTTCATATTATCTAAGACATCCATTACACTTTTCACTGCTTCTGCGGAATCAGCTAACAATGCGCGCTCAGCTTCGTTGAGTTGTAATTCGATGATTTTTTCGATACCATTTTTACCAAGTACCACTGGTACACCAAGATAAATATCAGAAAAACCGTATTCACCTTGTAACCAAGCACAAACTGGGAAAATGCGTTTTTGATCGCGAACAACTGCCTCTACCATTTGAGCTGCAGCAGCGCCCGGCGCATACCATGCTGAAGTACCGAGTAATTTTACGATTTCGCCACCACCAAATTTAGTACGCTCGATGATGTCGTTCAGGCGTGCTTCATCGATGAGTTCAGTTACAGGAATACCAGCAACTGTTGTGTAGCGAGGTAGCGGAACCATGGTGTCGCCATGACCGCCCATCAATACTGCTTGGATGTCTTTAGGTGAAACATTGAGTTCCTCGGCTAAAAACGCGCGGTAACGAGCGGTATCAAGCACACCAGCCATACCAAAAACGCGAGAAGAAGGCATATTCGCATTTAGATATGCGCAATAGGTCATGACGTCGAGTGGGTTGGAAACAACAATGATAATAGCGTTTGGCGAGTGCTTCACGACGTTTTCGGTCACGGTCTTAACGATACCAGCATTGGTTGCGATAAGGTCGTCACGAGACATACCTGGCTTGCGCGGCAAACCTGAAGTAATGACTACAACATCTGAATCTGCGGTACGCGCATAATCATTGGTACAACCAACGGTACGAGAATCATAAAGGTTAATTGGGGCTGTTTGCCAGATATCTAGGGCTTTACCTTCGGCAAATCCTTCTTTGATATCTAGTAATACAATTTCATTGGCGATCTCACGGGTAGCCAATACATCGGCACAGGTTGCTCCTACGTTTCCTGCACCTACAACAGTTACTTTCATTTGTCTTGTTTTTAAATGGATAAAAGCTTTGCGTGACGAATTTACGCATAGTT
>JAIXXP010000027.1 GCA_027490665.1 Cryomorphaceae bacterium
GCGGTGGCCAGTCTTTCTTCCTAAGTGATTTACTTTATTTCCGTGTCTCATGACTTAAAATCTTAATCTCTGTCTAATTTATATTTTGCGACATTCATCCCGAAAGTCAAGCCTTTGCTATCGACGAGGTCTTCTAGCTCAGTCAATGATTTCTTGCCAAAGTTTCTGAATTTCAATAAGTCAGATTTAGCATAGGATACGAGGTCTCCGAGTGTTTCTACGTCCGCAGCCTTCAAGCAGTTGAGTGCACGAACTGAAAGGTCCATATCTACTAACTTTGTCTTAAGGAGTTGACGCATATGCAATGAAGTTTCATCGAATTCTTCAGACTCTGCTTTGATTTCACTATCAAGAGTGATGCGCTCGTCAGAGAAGAGCATAAAGTGATGAATCAAAATCTTTGCAGCTTCTTTCAAGGCATCTTTTGGATGAATTGAACCGTCGGTTTTGATGTTGAAAACCAATTTCTCGTAGTCAGTCTTTTGCTCTACTCGGTAATTTTCAATGCTGTATTGAACATTAACGATAGGTGTAAAGATTGAGTCGATGCTGATCGTTCCAAACGGCGCGTTAGCAGATTTGTTTTCTTCGGCTGGTACATAACCGCGTCCTTTAACAATTGTAAGCTCCATTTCAAACTTCACTGAAGATTCCATGTTGCAGATCACTAAGTCAGGGTTCAATACTTGAAACGCACTTGTGAATTTGCCGAGGTCACCAGCAGTAAGTTGTTGTTGGTTGCTGATAGAAACGATTACAGTTTCTGAATCTGTTCCTTCTATTTGGCGCTTGAAGCGAACTTGCTTGAGGTTCAAGACGATCTCAGTTACGTCTTCAACTATTCCTTTGAGGGTTGTGAATTCGTGGTCTGCACCTTGAATTTTGATGGACGAAATTGCAAAACCTTCTAAGGAAGAAAGCAAAATTCGACGGAGGGAGTTACCAATGGTAATTCCGTAGCCCGGTTCTAGCGGACGAAACTCAAATTCTCCGTTGAAATCATCAGAGTTGAGCATGATAACCTTGTCAGGTTTTTGAAAATCCAATATTGCCATTTTCTATCGCTTAGGGTTATTTAGAATACAATTCGACGATCAACTGCTCGCGAATATTTTCTGGGATCATTTCTCGTGCAGGTAAGTTTAATAATTTACCGCTCATGCTTGAAGAATCCCAATCAAGCCAATCAAAAGATTTATTGCTAGCGGTAAGTGAGCCTGTAATCGCTTCTAAAGATTTTGATTTTTCGCGTACGCCAACGACGTCACCGATTTTCAAAGTGTAAGAAGGGATGTTCACTACCTCACCGTTTACTGTAATGTGTTTGTGTGATACTAATTGACGCGCACCACGACGAGTAGGGGAAATACCTAAACGGAAAACTGTGTTGTCAAGGCGCGTTTCGCACAATTGCAAAAGGTTTTCACCGGTAATACCTTTCATGCGTGAAGCTTTCTCAAACATGTTTGCAAACTGACGCTCTAAAATTCCGTAAGTGTATTTCGCTTTTTGCTTTTCACCTAACTGAATTGCGTATTCAGACTGCTTGCCGCCTCTTCTTTTAGAGGGACCGTGTTGCCCTGGACCGTAATTTCTTCTTTCCAAGGATTTGTCTGGGCCAAAAATTGGATCGCGGAAACGACGCGCAATTTTTGATTTAGGACCTGTGTATCTTGCCATTTCTAGTTAAAATTGTGTGAGCGTCATGAATTAAGGCATTCCTTCGATGACAATAAGCCCACTGGTTAAAAAATACTATACTCTTCTTCTTTTTGGAGGACGACAACCATTGTGTGGCATTGGTGTCACGTCAATGATTTCTGTTACTTCAATGCCTGAGTTGTGAAGTGCACGGATGGCAGACTCGCGTCCGGCACCTGGCCCTTTTACAAAAACACGCACTCTACGTAGTCCGAAGTCATGTGCTTCTTTGGATGCGTCTTCTGCCGCGATTTGTGCAGCATAAGGCGTGTTCTTTTTAGAACCTTTGAAGCCCATCTTGCCTGCAGATGACCAAGAGATCACTTGTCCGGCATTGTTCGTTAAAGAAATGATGATGTTATTGAAACTCGCTTGGATATGCGCTTCTCCTGCAGCATCAACTTTAACGTTCTTCTTCTTTTTTTGATTTGCTTTTGCCATTTTTACTGGGAACTAGTTATTATTTAGTTGCTTTTTTCTTGTTCGCAACAGTCTTACGTTTTCCTTTACGTGTACGAGAGTTGTTTTTAGTTCTTTGACCACGAAGCGGTAAGCCTAGACGGTGACGAATTCCGCGCTGACATCCGATGTCCATGAGGCGTTTGATGTTCAATTGAACTTCAGAACGCAACTGACCTTCCGTTTTGATTTCATTAACGGTGTTACGAATAGCGGCTAATTGATCATCGTTCCAATCCTGGACTTTGATGTTTTCATCAATACCGTTTGTGTTCAAGATCATTTGAGCTTTACTTCTACCGATTCCGTAGATGTAAGTCAAGCCAATGACTCCTCTTTTGTTTTTTGGTAAATCTATACCTGCAATACGTGCCATATACTTATAATTATCCTTGACGTTGTTTTAATTTCGGATTCTTCTTGTTGATCACGTAAACTTTTCCTTTACGCTTCACAATCTTGCAATCTGCAGTTCTCTTTTTAACTGATGCTCTGACTTTCATAATTCTAGTTATTTGTATCTAAAAGATATTCTACCTTTTGTTAAATCATAAGGAGACATTTCTACTTTTACGCGGTCTCCAGGAAGTATTTTAATGTAAAACATGCGCATTTTACCTGAAATGTGTGCGGTAATGACATGTCCGTTTTCTAATTCAACTCTAAACATTGCGTTTGGCAGTGCTTCGAGAATGGTTCCGTCTTGTTCTATGGAGGTTTGTTTTGCCATATTACATTCCAGATAATTCGTTAGCACCTCTACGACCTCTTACACGTGTACCTTCCATAAGGGAGTCCATGTTTCTATTCAGCTGATAAGTCTCAATCTGTTGAAGCGTGTCCAAAACAACACCAACCATAATCAGAATAGATGTACCGCCGAAGAACATAGCAAAGCTGTCATTGACACCCGCTAGTTTGGCAATAGATGGTAAAATTGCAATCATGGCCAGAAATAGTGATCCTGGGAAAGTGATGCGAGATACAACTTCATCAATATGTACAGCTGTTTCTTCGCCTGGACGAACCCCTGGGATAAAACCACCGCTCTTTTTGAGATCGTCGGCGATTTTACTTGGATTGATCATTATCGCTGTATAGAAATAGGTAAACACAACGATAAGGATAACCAAAAGAAGGTTGTAACTAAAACCGTACGGATCTCCAAGTGTTTTGGTTAACCAGCCAGCATCTTGTTCTTGAGTAACTCCTTGATATACCATCATTGGAATAGTCATAATTGCTTGAGCAAAGATGATTGGCATTACACCACTTGCATTGATTTTAATCGGCAAGTAGTTGCGTGCTCCATTGACGTCTTCCATTGCGCGGGCACCTGCAACGCGTTTCGCTGTGTTGAGCGGTATGCGGCGGACTCCTTGTACAATAAGAATAGTAATAAGGATAATCAAAAAGAACATGACGATTTCAAGTACCAAACGAATGAGGTTACCTGCCTCGACAGATTTACCAAACTCTGCGAAGAAAGCACCTGGCAGACGAGAAAGGATACCGACCGTAATGAGTAAAGAAATACCATTGCCAATTCCACGCTCGGTGATGCGTTCACCTAACCATACTGCAAACATTGAGCCTGCGATGAGCAACATGATAGTTTGCGTCCACCAAAAGGTACTTGGATCGTCAGGCATTGCATTTTTGTTACTCACGTAGAGCGTGAGGTAACTTGGTGCTTGTAATGCACAAATAACAATCGTGAGTAAACGCGTGTAGTTATTGATTTGCTTTCTTCCAGACTCGCCTTCATTTTGCATCTTTTGAACCGCTGGAACAGCCATTCCTAACAATTGCATAATGATGGAGGCACTGATGTAAGGCATGATGCCGAGTGCCATTATCGAAGCATTGGTGAATCCTCCACCGGAAAATACGGAGAGGATACTTTCTAGAAAGTTTTGGTCTGTAGCCGTGTTTGTCAAGGCGTCGTATTTGACACCAGGCAAAATCACGAAGGATCCTACTCGATAAGTAAGAATGAGGCCAAGTGTCAAGATGATGCGCTTGCGCAACTCTTCAACTTTCCAGATATTTTGCAGGTTGGTTATTAATCGTTTCATCTAAAGCGTGCAAAGATAGTTAGATTTTTGTACATGTACCACCTAAAGCTTCAATTGCAGC